>CANGEE010000017.1 GCA_947452635.1 Comamonadaceae bacterium
CGCACAGCACCAGCAAACTCAAGAGTGGCCAAACCGCTTTGCGCACGCTTGTGGCACCGAATCGCAGGCGCCATTGGGCCGGAAGCTGACGCATATCCGGTAATGCCACATTCTTTAAAAAAGACGTCACATAAGAGTCGTTTTCATCATTTTTCATCATGCTAAATAGTTAAATTTGAGTGGTTTTAACTATTCTATTGAATTTCAATGATATTTATCAATACTTTGGTTCAATTTAAAATGTATTTTTTTGTAATCCTTACCCCTTTATATTTGTCGATTTAATATTCAAGCAACGAAATGCCTTGCAATGCCTGTCGAAACGGGCAAAAAAAAGCGACTCGATGAGTCGCGCAAATGAGCCGCAGTGGCTTTAGAAAGAGGCTATTGCAGCCCTAGGCGCCAGCCCTTAAGGGTGGCTGGACGAGCCAGCACATCCGCCAGGCTGAAGGGGTGTGCACTGGCCTTTGGGTCCTCGGTGTTGGGGATGCACACGGAGGACCGCCGTGGCTGCGGCCAGAACAAGGCGAGACGCAGGCGGTCGATGGGGTAACTTGCAAGCCACACACCTGGGCGACTTAGCTTCTGAAACGCTTTCTCGTCAAGGCCAGCGCCACCCAGAAGGACACCACCGAGCACACCCCCAGCACCAAGCTGTGGCGCAGGGCGTGCTCAGGCCAGCGGTCCATGAACAGGGGGCGCACCAGCTCCACGGCTGCAGACAGCGGCAGCCAGTCGGCAATCGCCCGCACCAGCGGCGGCAACTGGTCTCGTGGAAAGAAAATGCCCGATAAGAACATCATGGGGGTGAGAAACAGCGTGAAGTAGTAGGTGAAAAAATCATAGCCTTTGGCCAGCGCGTTGAAGATCAGCGCCATGCAGCTGAAGGTGATGCCCACACCCAGCAGCACCGGCCAAGCGGCCAGCAATTTCCAGCTGTGGCTGATGCCCAGGGCCAGCATGACACCCAAGATGGCGGTGACGGTGAACAGGGCTTTGAAAGCCGCCCAGAGCATTTCGGCCAGCACAATGTCATCCAGCCGCACCGGCGCGTTGATGATGCCGTCCCAGGTTTTTTGCACATGCATGCGCGAAAACGCCGAGTACAAAGCCTCAAAGGTGGCGGCGTTCATGGCGCTCATGCAGATGCTGCCGCTGGCCAGGAACAAGATGTAGGGCACTTTTTCGCCACCCAGTTCTATCTGGCCGATCAGCGCACCCAGGCCGTAGCCAAAGGCGACCAACCACATCAGCGGCTCGGCGATATTGCCCACCAAGCTGGGAATGGCCAGCTTGCGCCACACCAAGAGGTTGCGCAAAAAAACGGGCCACCAGCGCATCGACAGTTGCGGCGCACGCCAGACCGATGGCGGGGTGTTCACGGTATTTGTGGATGCGCTCATGCGTCCTCCCTGATTTGGCGGCCGGTGAGTTTGAGGAAGAGGTCCTCCAGATTGGCTGGCCGGTGCAAGGTGCGCAGCTGCGGCCAGGCCTGCAGCGCCAGCAGCAAGGGCTGGGTGTGGGCGGTGTAGAAGAACACGGTTTCGCCGCTGACTTCGATGCGCGCGGCCAAGGGCTTGAGTGTGGCGTCTTGCGCCAGCGCCAGTGCGCCTGCGCCATACACCTCCACCACGTCGGGCTCCAGGTGCTCGGCAATCAAATCGCGGGGTTGGCCTTCGGCGATTTTGCGGCCATGGTCGAGCACCAGCAGGCGGTCGCACAAGCGCTCGGCTTCGTCCATGAAGTGGGTGGTGAGCAAAATGGATTTACCTTGCTGCAGCAGGTTTTGCAAACGCTCCCACATCAGGTGACGCGCCTGCGGGTCCAAACCAGTGGTGGGCTCGTCCAGCATCAGCATGCTGGGGTGGTTGATGAGCGCACGCGACAAGCTCAGGCGCCGCTTCATGCCGCCCGACAATTCGCCGGGCTTGGCGTTGGCCTTGCTGGTGAGTGCGCCAAACTCCAAGAGCGGCGCAATGCGCTCGCGGATTTGTGCGTCTTTCAATCCAAAATAACGGCCATAGACCAAGAGGTTTTCGGCGCACGAAAAATCCGGGTCCAGCGTGTCCATTTGGCTGACCACGCCCAGACGGCTTTTGATGGCCAAGGCGTCTTGGGGCATGTGCAGACCGTCGAAATAATCGATCTGCCCGCCGTCAGGCGTGGACAGGCCCAGGCACATGCGCAAGGTGGTGGTTTTGCCCGCGCCGTTGGGGCCAATCACGCCCAGGCATTCGCCAGGGTGAATTTCAAAAGAAAGGTCGTTGACCACGGTGGCATCGCCGTAGCGCTTGACCAAGTGGCTGACCGTTAACAAGGGTGTGCTCATGACGGTATTGTGCCCCTGCCCCGCCCCTGCGTCTGTGGTGCAGCGGCCCTTGGCAGCACCATGGGGCCGATACAATGCGCTCACTTTCAATTGGAGTCCGCATTGTCTGATCGTTTGGCCGTTTGGCCGCAATATGTGATGCCCCAACGCGCACTCACCGTGCTGGCTGGCCGCTTGGCCAGCGCGCAGTGGGGTGGGTTCACACACTGGCTGATCAACCGCTTTGTGGCGCGTTACCAAGTGGACATGTCAGAAGCCGCAGCGCCAGACACCGCCACCTACGCCAGCTTCAACGCATTTTTCACCCGACCCCTGCGCGAGGGTGCCAGGCCTGTGGCCGATGCGGCTTTCATCAGCCCGGTCGACGGCGCCATCAGCCAATGCGGTGCGATTGAGCGCGATCAGATTTTCCAGGCCAAGGGGCACCACTATTCAACGCGCGCTCTGGTGGGGGGCGATGCGGCATTGGCTGGACTGTTTCAGGACGGGCAATTTGCCACGCTGTACCTGAGCCCGCGCGACTACCACCGCATCCACATGCCCTGCGATGGCCGCTTGATGCGCATGATTTATGTGCCAGGCGATTTGTTCTCGGTCAACCCCGCCACAGCACGCGGCGTGCCCGGCTTGTTTGCCCGCAACGAGCGGGTGGTGTGCGTGTTTGAATCCGAGCTGGGGCCTTTTGTGATGACGCTGGTGGGCGCGACGATTGTCGGCAGCATGGCCACGGTGTGGCATGGTTTGGTGAACCCGCCCCGACCCGGTGTGGTGCAAGAGTGGCGCTACGACAGCCAGTCTATTGAGCTGCAGCAAGGCCAAGAAATGGGCCGGTTCTTACTTGGCTCCACGGTGGTGATGCTGTTTCCCCAAGGCGTGATGAACTTCAATGCCGACTGGACGCCCACCCGGCCCATTCGCATGGGCGAAGCGATGGGCATGTCAATTTAATTGGGATCTGACCCCAATTCACAATTCATTAAATCTCGATCTTGGAGCCCAGCTCGACCACGGCGTTGGTGGGCAGGTTCAAGAACTCGGCGGCGGCGCTAGCGTTGTGGTGCATTTGCGCAAACAGCTTTTCGCGCCAGGTCGCCATGCCGCCACCGATGGTGGGGATCACAATGTCACGTGACAAGAAATAGCTGGTGTTCATCGGATCCAGTTCACAGCCGTGGCCTTTGAGTTGGGCCAAGGCTTTGGGCAAGTCGGGGTCGTTTTTGAAACCGTAATTCACGATCACTTGCCAGCAGTCGTGGCCCAGGGGCTCAAACTCCAGGCGCTTGTCCAAACCAATCCAAGGAATCTCGTGCGAACGCACCGTGACAAACAGGTTTTGCCGGTGCAGCACTTTGTTGTGTTTCAAGTTGTGCAACAAGGCGTTGGGCACATTGCCGTTTTCTGCGGTCAAAAAGACCGCCGTGCCGTCCACGCGCGCGGGCGGTGCGATGAACACGGCATCTAAAAACTCATTGAGCTTGAAGGCGTCCGCTTGCAAGGCCTCACGCATCAGGCTTCGACCATCGTGCCAGGTGATCATCAAGGTGAAGATGGCGCCACCAATGGCCAAGGGGAACCAGCCGCCGTCGAACAGTTTCATCAAGTTAGACGCCCAAAAAGCGAAGTCGACCATGAAGAAAAAACCGGTGGCGCCCAGGCACAAGGCCAGCGGCAACTTCCAGCCGTAGCGAATCACGTAAAAGGTCAGCACCGTGGTGATCAGCATGTCGGTACACACGGCAATGCCGTATGCGCCTGCCAGGTTGCTGGAGGAGCGGAACATGCCCACCGCCAGCACGATCATGGCAAACAGCCCCCAGTTGACGAAGGGCATGTAGATTTGTCCCATGTCGGTGACGCTGGTGTGCAACACCTGCAGGCGCGGCAGATAGCCCAGCTGAATCACCTGCTTGGTGACGCTGAAAGCGCCCGAGATCAAGGCCTGCGAGGCGATCACCGTGGCCATGGTGGCCAAGATCACCAAGGGCAACAAAGCCCAATCCGGCGCCATCATGAAGAAGGGGTTTTTCACCGCGTCGGGGTTGGCCAGCAGCAAGGCGCCTTGGCCAAAGTAGTTCAAGGTCAAGGAGGGCATCACCACCGCAAACCAGGCCAATCGAATCGGCTTTTTGCCAAAGTGGCCCATGTCGGCGTACAGCGCTTCGCCGCCGGTCACGCACAGCACCACCGCGCCCAAAATGATGAAGGTGATGCCCGGAAAGTCCCACATGAACAAGATGGCGTAATGCGGGCTCATGGCCCACAAGATGCTGGGGTTGGTGGCGATGTGGTACAGGCCCAGCACCGAGATGACGGCAAACCAGACCACAGTGATCGGGCCAAAAAATTTGCCAATGCCGGCGGTGCCCCGCTTTTGCACCGCGAACAAACAAAACAGAATCACCAAGGTCAAGGGGATGACAAAGCGCTTGAATGTGGGCGAGACCACTTCCAGGCCTTCCACCGCCGACAGCACCGATATGGCGGGGGTGATGACGCCGTCGCCATAAAACAAACAGGTACCAAAGATGCCTACGATCAACAAGCGGCGGCGCAGCTCAGGTCGGTCTTTGACCGATTGCGAGGCCAGCGCCAGCATGGCGACCAATCCACCTTCACCGTGGTTATCGGCTTTGAGCACCAAGGTCACGTATTTGACCGAGACGATGGTGGTCAAGGTCCAAAAGAAAATAGACAAGATGCCAAACACGTTGTCTGGCGTGAAAGGCACATGGCCAGATCCGAAAACTTCTTTGACGGCGTACAAGACGCTGGTGCCGATATCGCCGTAGACGACGCCAATGGCGCCCAAAGTCAGCGCAGTGAGGGATGATTTAGTGGCGGACACAGTTTCGCCATGCCCGGGGGCTGGCTCCAAAACAGACAAGAGCCGTATTCTGCGCCTCTTGACCGCCTGCGCGCATGTCATCGGTTCGCTGGCGCACAGTAAACCTGAAAATGTTGCATTGCAGCAACTTGCCTGGACGCCAAAAATTATGCTTTAGTCGTACACCTCGGCCTGCGGATCGCTGGATTCGAGTTCATAACTGGCGGCCAGCATGGCCAAGCGCCCGATCACGCCGTACATGTAAAAGCGGTTGGGCACGCTGGCACCGGGTTTGACGCCGGGTTGCGGCAAATGCGGGCTGTCGGCAAAGGCCAGGGGCACAAAGCTGGCGCCGGGGGCGTTGAGGTTTTCATCAATGCCGCGCTCGGCATGCACGCGGTAAAAACCGCCAACCACATAGCGGTCCATCATGTAGACCACCGGCTCGGCCACGGCGTCGTTGATGCGCTCGTGGGTCAGCACGCCTTCTTGAATGATCACATCGCTCACCGTCTGGCCGTCTTTGATGACGTTCATCTTGTTGCGGGTCTTGCGGTTGAGTACATCCAGATCGGCGACGTCGCGCACCGTCATGATGCCCATGCCGTAGGTGCCGTTGTCGGCTTTGACGATGACAAACGGCTTTTCGTTGATGCCGTACTCTTTGTATTTGCGTTTGATTTTGGTCAACAGCGCGTCCACATTGCTGCGCAGGGCCTCCATGCCGATGCCTTCGGCAAAGTTCACATCGCCGCACTGGTTGAACATGGGGTTGATCAACCACGGGTCAATGCCCAGTAATTTGCCAAAGCGCTTGGTCACTTCTTCGTAACACTGAAAGTGCTGGCTTTTGCGCCGCACATGCCAGCCGGCGTGCAACGGGGGTAGCAAATGCTGTTCGTGCAACTCCTCCAAAATGCCGGGCGCGCCAGCCGACAAGTCGTTGTTCAGCAAAATCGTGCAGGGGTCAAAGTCTTTCAAACCCAAACGATGGCGGGTGCGGATCACCGGCTCCAGGGTGACCGACTCGCCATTGGGCAACTCGATCACGGTACTTTCTTTGATCTCGGGGTTGATCGAACCGATGCGCACATTCAGACCCGCCATGTGGAAGATGCGCTGCAATTGCACCACGTTGCTCAGGTAAAACGGGTTGCGGGTGTGGTTTTCGGGAATGATCAACAGGTTCTTGGCTTCGGGGCAGATCTTTTCGATCGCCGCTTGCGCCGCCTGCACCGCCAAGGGCAGCATTTCCGGGGTCAGGTTGTTCCAGCCACCCGGGAACAAATTGGTGTCCACCGGCGCCAGTTTGAAGCCGGCATTGCGGATGTCGACCGAAGTGTAAATGGGCGGGGTGTGTTCCATCCACTCCAGCCGAAACCAGCGCTCAATGGCCGGCATCGAATCCAAAATGCGCTGCTCCAGCTCATTGATAGGGCCTGTCAACGCAGTAACGAGATGGGGGACCATGCGGGAAAACCTTTGTAGCAGTGTGGGGAGAATTCAGAATGCCTTTATATGGGGCAGATTCTGTCTATTGCAAGCGCCGGGGCGACAGCGCTGAAGGATGGGGGCGGTGTGTGAAACCTCAGTGACGCACTTCGCCGTCGCCCAGCACCACGTATTTGAGTGAGGTCAAGCCCTCTATGCCCACCGGGCCTCGGGCGTGGAATTTGTCGGTCGAAATGCCAATTTCTGCCCCCAAACCATACTCAAAACCATCGGCAAAGCGGGTGCTGGTGTTGACCATCACGCTGGCCGAATCCACTTCACGCAAAAACTGCTGCGCGTGCATGTGGTCCCGGGTCACGATGGCGTCGGTGTGGTGGCTAGAGTAGTGGTTGATGTGGGCAATGGCAGCGTCCACATCGGCCACCACCTTGATGCTGATGATGGGTGCCAGGTATTCTTCAAACCAGTCTTGTTCGGTGGCGTCCACCACTTGGGCGCCCGGCACGGCGGCCACCAGCGCTTTGGCCTCGGGGCAGCAACGCATTTCGACCTGTTTGGCGGCATACACCGCCGCAATGGCAGGCAAAAATTCGGCTGCAGCGGCACGCGCCACCAACAAACCTTCGCTGGCATTGCAGGGGCTGTATTTTTGGGTTTTGGCGTTGTCGGCGACTTTGACCGCCATGGCCAGGTCAAACGGGAAATCCACATAGGTGTGGCAATTGCCATCCAAGTGCTTGATCACCGGCACTTTGGCGTCGCGGCTGATGCGCTCAATCAAGCCTTTGCCGCCACGGGGAATCACCACATCCACAAACTGTGGCATGGCGATCAAATGGCTGACGGCTTCGCGGTCGGTGGTTTGCACCAGTTGCACCGCCTGCGCAGGCAGACCGTTTTCAGTCAGTGCTTGCTGCACCAGCAAAGCCAGGGCTTTGTTGGACTCAATGGCTTCTGAGCCGCCGCGCAAAATGCAGGCGTTGCCGCTTTTAATGGACAGGCTGGCGGCCTCGATCGTCACGTTCGGGCGGCTTTCGAAAATCATGCCGAACACGCCAATCGGCACCCGCATCTGGCCCACCCGAATGCCGCTGGGCATTTGCTTCAGGCCAATGATCTCGCCAATCACATCCGGCATGGCGGCCAGTTGCTCGCAGCCCAGGGCGCAGGTCTCCAGCACTTGGGGCGTGAGTTTCAGGCGGTCGAGCATGGGGCCAGACAAGCCTGCGGCTTGGGCGCGCTCCAGGTCTTTGGCGTTGTCGGCTTGCAATCGGCCGGTGTTTTCGCGCAGCAAAGCGGCCAAACGTTTGAGCGCCGCGCTTTTGACGGCCACAGAGGCCTTGGCCATCAGCGCCGAAGCGGCTTTGGCTTGCTGCCCCAGAAGGCGCATGTGCTCGGCCACGCTTTGCGCGTCAGGGGTGGCGTTCTGAGGAGGGTTCTGCAGAGAGGTCATAAGCACTATTTTCGCACTGTCTGGCGGCTTCAGACAATGAAGCAGCGCAAAGTTCCGGTGCCTGATGGACGGGTAGCGAGTTACCTTGCGCTACACGCCCGGCTCATGCGCATGGCCAGGCGCTGCAAGGCCTGCCAGCCGTCGGTGGGCCACTCGGGCACTTTCAAGCCTTTGACGATACCGTCCACTTGGTGCGCGGCCAGCAGCATGCGGGCCAGATTGGCCTCGGACAGGCGCGGCAAGATGCGTTCGAACAACTTTTCTTTGGCACCCCAGATGCGGTTCTCGCGCAGGGCCATGGGCAGGGGGCGGCCCGCGGCCATGGCGTCTTTCACCCGCTTGAGGGCGCGAATGTCTTCAGCCAAGGTGTAGTGCACCAACACCGCCGCCTCGCCCTCGGCTTGCAGCCCCTCCAGCATGCGCTGCACCCGCGCCACTTGGCCGCCCAGCACCGCTTCGGACAGTTTGAACACGTCATAGCGTGCCACGTTCACCACCGCACTTTCCACTTGGGCTTGGCTCAACTCGCCGGCCGGGTACAACAAGCCGAGCTTTTGAATTTCCTGGTGCGCCGCCAACAAATTGCCCTCCACCCGGTCAGCAAAAAACTGCAGCGTGCGCTGCCCTTCTTCGCCTGCGGTGACGCGCTGACCCTGCAGCTGCAAGCGCTGGGCGATCCACATCGGCAGGGCTTGTCGCTCCACGGGTTCGACCTGCAGGGTGACGCCAAAATTGTCGAGTGCGCCAAACCAAGCGCCTTTTTTGGTGGCCGCGTCCAAGCGCGGCAGCATGAACAAAGTCAAGATATCGGTGTTGCCCTGCGCGGTTTGCGCCAATTGCTGAATGGCCGCACTGCCTTCTTTGCCGGGTTTGCCCGAAGGGATGCGGACCTCCACGATCTGCCGATCGGCAAACAGGCTCAGCGCACTGCCGCTGGCCACCACTTCGCTCCAGTCAAAGTGGGCACCGGCCACCGTGTGCACGCTGCGTTCGGTATAGCCTTGTGCGCGGGCCGTGGCCCGGATGGCATCGGCGGCTTCTTGCACCAACAAAGGCTCGTCGCCGTGCAAGGTGTACAGGCTGCGCAAGCCTTTTTGCAGGTGCGCATTCAGTTGCGGCAAGGCCAGCTGCATGGCTTACAAGGCCTTGACCGCACCCAGGCGGCGCATGATTTGTTGCACGATGTCGGTTTGCATATCGCGGTACATCGTGGCTTCTTCGATTTCCTTGGACAAAGCCACCGTTTCGGTGAAGCTCATGTCGCGTTGCTGAAACAACTCCACATCCGGGATCACCGCTTTGCCCGCGGGGGTGCGCAGCCGAAACCGGATGCGCAAGCGCAGTTGCTGCTCACGCACCTGACCCGAAGCGTTCATGCCCACCACCACGCGCTGGCGCTCTTCCGCAAAAATATCCAATATCACGTCCGACGTGAGCATCTCCGCCGCTTCTTTCACCACCACCAACTGGCCAGTCGAGATCAGACTGCGACGCATCTCTGCACCCAGGGGGGAGTTGCCCGGTAGCGTCAGGTACACGGTTTTGAACGCAAACTGCGTCGGCTGGCGCAGGGCAAAACCACAGCCACTCAAGCTGGTGCTCACGACAGCGGCGGCCGCCAACGGCAAGCCCAGGGTGCAGGTGCGTAACAGCTGACGACGTTGCATTTTCAAATCACCAAGTTGACCAGGCGCCCAGGTACCACGATCACTTTTTTAGGCGCGGCACCGGCGCCTTGCTTTTGAAATTCCTCGCTGGCAATGGCGGTGAGCTCAATCAAGGCTTTGTCGGCGTTGGCCGGTACCACGATCGCGCCGCGCAGCTTGCCGTTGATTTGCAGCATCAGCTCGATCTGGTCACGCGCCAAAGCCGACTCGTCCACGGTGGGCCAAGCGGTGTCCAGCAACTCGCCCGCAGTCTGCACAAAGCCCAACTGATGCCAGATTTCGTCGGTGATGTGCGGACAAGCGGGGTAGAGCATGCGCATCAACAGCGAGACCCCTTCGCACTGCACGGCGCTGTCGCCTGCACTGTTGTCCGGTTTGAAGTCTTCCAGCGCGTTCAACAATTTCATGCAGCCCGACACCACGGTGTTGTATTGCATGCGCTCGTAGTCATAGCCCACTTGCTTGAGCACCAAGTGCATCTCACGTCGCAAAGTCTTGGCCGAGTCACTTAAAGCAGCCTGGCTGAGGTCTTGTCCGGCAGCCGTCCGCAGCCGCTCTTGGTGCTTGAAAGCGAAGTTCCAGACCCGGCGCAAAAACCGGTAGCTGCCTTCCACGGCCGAGTCGTTCCACTCTAATGTGACCTCGGGTGGCGCCGTGAACATGGTGTACAGGCGCGCGGTGTCTGCGCCGTATTTTTCAATCAGGTCTTGCGGATCCACGCCGTTGTTTTTGGACTTGGACATGGTGCCCACGCCCTCGTAGTCGATGGCGGTGCCCACGGGCAGTTTGCCGTCACCGCTGTCGGCTTCGTTTTTCAGCTTGGCGCCCACCACTTTGCCAGCGTCGTCCAGCACATGCTCCACATCGTGCGGCCAGAAGTAGTCTTTGCCGCCCTTGGCGGTGCGCCGCGCGTAAATGTGGTTCAGCACCATGCCTTGCGTGAGCAACTTGCTGAAGGGCTCGTCCACTTTGACCAAACCCATGTCGCGCATGACCTTGGTCCAAAAGCGCGCGTACAGCAAGTGCAAAATCGCGTGCTCAATGCCGCCGATGTACTGGTCCATGCCGCTGCCGCCGCTGGCATGGTTTTGATCACGCATCCAGTAATCGGCCCCCTCGGCCACCATGGCCTCGGTGTTGGTCGGGTCGCAGTAACGCATGAAATACCAAGACGAGTCGACAAAGGTGTCCATGGTGTCGGTCTCGCGCCGTGCGGGTTTGCCGCAAACCGGGCAAGTCACGCCAGCGTGAAAGCCCTCGTGCTTGACCAGCGGATTGCCCGAGCCGTCAGGAATGCAATCTTGCGGCAAGATCACCGGCAAGTCTTTTTCAGGCACCGGCACCGCGCCGTGTTCTTCGCAATGAATGATCGGAATCGGCGTGCCCCAATACCTTTGTCGGCTCACGCCCCAGTCGCGCAAACGCCAGGTGGTTTTCTTCTCGCCCAGGCCTTTGGTGGCCAGCAACTCGGCCACTCGGGTGGTCGCCGCTTTTTGGCTCAGGCCGTCGAGTTCACCTGAGTTGACGCACACGCCGTCTTTGGTGGCGTACCACTCAGCCCAGGTCGTGGCATCGAACGCCGCCACGGTCTTGGCGTTGACTGCGCCGGGCAACGATGTTGAGCCTGCGTCTGAGGCGCCCGGCGCAGGCGACGACAAGGCCGCCCCACGCAAGGCGACGACCTGAACAATCGCCAAGTCGTATTTCAAAGCAAACGCAAAGTCCCGCTCATCATGCGCTGGCACACCCATGACCGCGCCATCACCGTAGCTCATGAGCACGTAGTTGCCCACCCACAATGGAACTTGTGCGCCCGTCAAAGGGTGCGTCACGAACAGGCCGGTGTTCATGCCCTTTTTCTCTTGCGTGGCCATTTCGGCCTCGGTCGTGCCGCCGCTCTTGCATGCTTCGAGGAAGCTGGCCAAAGCCGGGTTGCTGGCTGCGGCGTGCAGCGCCAAGGGGTGCTCGGCCGCCACCGCACAAAATGTCACGCCCATGATGGTGTCGGCGCGGGTGGTGAAGACATGCAGCTTGCCCTCGTCAATCAAGACGCCATCAGCCCCTTGAATCGCATGCGGAAAGGCAAAGCGCACGCCTTCGGACTTGCCAATCCAGTTTTCCTGCATCAAGCGCACTTTGTCGGGCCAGCCGTTCAAGGTGGCTTTGGGGTTGCCGATTTGCACATGGTCGAGCAACTCTTGTGCGTAAGCCGTGATGTTCAGGTAGTAGCCGGGGATCTCGCGTTTTTCAACCGGAGCACCTGTGCGCCAGCCTTTGCCGTCAATCACCTGCTCATTGGCCAGCACGGTTTGGTCCACCGGATCCCAGTTGACAACCTGGGTCTTGCGGTAAGCGATGCCTTTGTCCAGCATCTTCAAAAACAGCCACTGGTTCCATTGGTAATAAGTCGGATCGCAGGTGGCCACTTCGCGCGACCAATCAATGGCCAAGCCCATGGCCTGCATCTGCTTTTTCATGTAAGCGATGTTGTCGTAGGTCCATTGGGCGGGGGGCACGCCGTTTTTCAGTGCCGCGTTTTCGGCGGGCAGGCCAAACGCGTCCCAGCCCATGGGCATCAACACGTTGTAGCCTTTCATGCGCAGGCTGCGCGTCAGCATGTCGTTGATGGTGTAGTTGCGCACATGGCCCATGTGCAGTTTGCCGCTGGGGTAAGGCAACATGGAGCAGGCGTAGAACTTTTTCTTGGACGCGTCTTCGGTCACGCGGTAGGCATCACGGGCGTTCCATCGGCCTTGCGCCGCGGGTTCAATGTCGAGGTGGTTGTACTTGTCTTGCATGGTGCAAATTGTAGGGGTTTGGCCCCACGCATCAGGCGGGCCAAGGGGTTTTAGCGTGTTTCAGCGCAGAGCAGTGGGCGCCGCCTTTGGCACGGGGGCATCGGCGACGATGCCGATCCGCGACAAACCGACTTTTTGCGCCACGCCCATGACCTCCACCACGCGGCCATAGGGCACCGCTTGATCGGCGCGCAGCTGCACCTCGGTGTCCGGCCGCTGCGCAGCCACCGCTTTGAGCTGCACAGCCAGCGCAGGCAGGTCCAACGCTTGGTCGTTCAGAAAGACCTGGCCTTGGCTGTTGACCACCAAGGTCACGGCCACTGGGGCTTGACCGGACTGCGTGCCCTCGGTTTTGGGCAATTCCAAGCGAATCGCGCTGGTCAGCAAAGGGGCGGTCAAAATGAAGATCACCAGCAACACCAGCATCACGTCAACCAAGGGGGTGACGTTGATGTCGCTCATGGGCGCCGCAGCGCGCGCACGTGCCAAGCGACCAAAGGCCATGCTCAGGCCTCACCGCTCAAAAGCGCGCGCAGATCCTGGGCAAAGCCTTCGAGCTGCGCTTCGATGCGGCCGATCTGACGCCCCATGATGTTGTAGGCCAGCACGGCCGGAATGGCCACGGCAAGGCCTGCCGCCGTCATGACCAAGGCCTCGCCCACAGGGCCCGCCACCTTATCGATGGTGATTTGCCCGGCCTCGGCCATGCCCGTCAGGGCATTGAAGATGCCCCACACGGTGCCCAACAGGCCAATGAACGGCGAGGTCGAACCTGCGCTGGCCAGCAGCAACTGCCCCCATTGCAGGCGCGCTACCGTCAGGTCCAGGGCGTCCCGCAGCACGCGGGTCAGCTGAGCGGCGCGATCGCCCGCCGCGGCCAAAGTGCCGCCCAAGGGCAGCAAGGTGACCGACAACAAAGGGCTGACACACGCGTCTCGGTCGAAGTGGGCCACCTGATGCGCGGCTTGCTCAAAATCGGGGGCCAGCCAAAAAGCGGCAATGCTGCGGGTCACATCGGCCTGCACCCGGCGCAAAAGACGCCACTTCCAGGCGATCACGACCCAACAGGCGATGGACAAAACCACCAGCAGCAGCGCCAAGCTTTGGGTCAGGGCATCGCCGTGGGCAACGGAATCAAGCCAAGTCATAAGTTGCTGCCGGTCTCTTGCATGTCAGCGCAGCCCGAGTACGTCAAACATGTCAAACAGCCCGCGTTCTTGGGTCGCCAAAAAGCGCACCGCACGCAAACTGCCTTGGGCGTAGGTGGCGCGACTCGACGACTTGTGCGTCACCTCAATGCGCTCACCCGTGCCGGCAAACAGCACGGTGTGGTCGCCCACAATGTCGCCACCTCGGATGGTGGCAAAGCCAATCGAGGAAGGGTCACGCTCCCCCGTCACGCCCTCTCGGGCATAGACGGCGCAGTCTTTCAAATCACGGCCCAGCGCCTCGGCGATGACCTCGCCCATTTTGAGGGCCGTGCCCGAAGGTGCGTCTACTTTGTGGCGGTGATGCGCCTCAATGATCTCGATGTCATAGCCGGTCGACAGCGCCTTGGCCGCCATCTCCAGCAGTTTCAAGGTCACGTTCACGCCCACGCTCATATTGGGGGCCATGACGATGGCGATGTCTTTGGCGATGTCAGCGATCTCGGCTTTTTGTGCCTCGCTGAAACCGGTCGTGCCAATCACGGCCTTCACGCCCAGGGCCCGGCAAGCCTGCAAATGCGCCAAGGTGCCTTCGGGTCGGGTGAAGTCGATCAAAAATTGCGCGCCTTGCAAACCTTGCGGCACATCGGCCGTGACCCGTACACCGCTGGATTGGCCGGTCCAGGCGCTGGCGTCTTGTCCCAGCGCCGGGCTGGCGGGAATGTCCAAAGCACCGGTCAGGCGGCAGTCATCTGACTGGGCGATGGCCTCGATCAGCATATGGCCCATGCGGCCCGTGGCACCGGCCACAGCAATGGCCAAGGATGTTGTGGAATGCACTGCAGTCATGGTGTCCAAAGATCAAATAATGCAAAGTCGCGTCCGGCCTGGTCCTGCGCGGCTCAGCGCGCTGCGGGCTCCAGGGGGGGGTAACTGCTGGGCAAAGGAAGCGGGGGTGCGGCAGGCGCCTGGGTGGCGGCTTTGGCAGGCGGGAATTTGCGCAGGTCTTCTTCACTGGCTTGCAGTGGCGGCGGTGCGCTGATTTTCTTGTCGCCTACCAAGCGTTGCACGAATTCGTTTTCACTGGGCAATTCGTCGCTGTCGATCTGCGACAACAAGTCGGCCTTGAACAGCACGGTCAATTTGAAACTTTGCGGCGCAACACCCTGGCGGCGGATGGTGAACACGTAGTCCCAGCGATCGGCATGGAACAAACTGGAGACCAGCGGCGTACCCAAAATGTCTTTCACCTGGGCTCGCGCCATGCCCAAACGAAGGGCCAGGCGCTGTTCGCGTGACACAAAATTGCCCTGAACCACTTCCGGCTTGTACAAGCCAAAATGCTCCAAGTTCAGGGAGGAGCTGACCACCGAACACGCCGACAGGCCGGCCAAGATGGCCATGCCCAACACCGCGCGCAGTCGCCAGGAATGAAAAAAAGACTGATAAGCTGTCATGAATGCGTGCAAGCCCTATGATCGGTTCATTGTAGCGGCACGCCTGCCCGACGGGGCCCGCCTTTGGAATTGCCTATTTCTCTATGGACCATTCAGACGAACTGAAAAACACCGGCTTGAAAGTCACGCTGCCGCGCCTGAAGATTTTGGAAGTCTTTCAAAAAGGCATGCAGCGTCACATGACCGCTGAAGACGTGTTTCGGCATTTGCTGGCGGAACATGCGGACATCGGTCTGGCCACGGTGTACCGGGTGCTGACGCAGTTTGAACAAGCTGGCATTTTGAGCCGCAACCATTTTGAGAGTGGCAAAGCGGTGTACGAGCTCAACGAGGGCCAGCACCATGACCACATGGTGTGCCTCGATTGCGGCAAAGTAGAAGAGTTTTACGACCCCGAGATTGAGCAAAGACAACAGGCTGTGGCCCTGGCCAAGGGGTTTGTGATCGCCGACCATGCCCTGAGCTTGTACGCCCACTGCACGCGACAGCCCTGCCCGCACCGCATCACGCGCTGAGCTAAGCGGTCACCCTGGCCGACGCCAAAGCAAGCACTCAGCGGTTTGCGGCCTCAATTTCCCATGGCGCGGCGTTGGCGTTCCATGAAATCTTGGTAAGTGTCAATGCCGCGCATTTGCAAAATCGTGTTGCGCACCGCCGCCTCGACCAGTACCGCGATGTTGCGTCCGGCCACCACCTGAATCACCACTTTGCGCACCGGGATGCCCAGCACGTCTTGCGTCAAGGGCTCGGTGGGCAAACGCTCGTAATCCCGCTCAAAACTTTCTTTGCGCACCAAATGCACGATCAGTTTCAGGCGCATTTTGCGGCGCACCGCGGTCTCGCCGAAAATGCCTCGGATGTCGAGCAAACCGATGCCGCGCACTTCCAGCAAGTTCTGCAACAACTCCGGGCAGCGCCCCTCGATCGTGGTCTGGTTGATGCGAAACAGGTCCACTGCATCGTCAGCGACCAAGCCATTGCCGCGCGAAATCAATTCCAAGCCCAGTTCGCTTTTGCCCAAGCCCGACTCGCCGGTGATCAGCACGCCCAAACCCAGAATGTCCATGAACACCCCATGCATGGTGGTGCGATCGGCAAAGTGTTTGGACAAATAGGCCCGCAGCACGTCGATGACAAAGGCCGACGACTCCCGCGTGGAAAACATCGGAATTTGAGCCCGCTCACACATCGACAGCAAGGCGTCGGGAGCGGCTTGGTCATCGGCCAGCACCACCACGGGCGGCTCCAAGGTCACGATGCGGGCAATACGGCGAGCGCAATCTTCTGGGGTGGCGTTGACCAGGTAAGCGATTTCCCGCTCACCCAAAATTTGCACCCGGTACGGGTGGATGTAGTTGAGGTATCCCACCAAATCCGCACCCGAGCGGGCGGCGCGCACCGCCACTTCATCAAAACGTCGCTCGGAGGCACCCAAACCCGCAATCCATTGCCATTTGAGCTTGTCCCGATGGTCTTCAAACAAGACATCGGCACTGACCACGGTAGGTTTCATGACAGGCGTGAAAAAGTTAGACGGTTTGGGCTGACTGCCAGCCGGCGATCAAGGCATGCAGCGACACTTGCGTCGGGCTGGCCTTGATATTTTCCCGCAGGACGGCGTCGCTGAGCATCTCAGCGATTTCCGAAAGAATTTCCAAATGCTTTTGCGTCGCCGCCTCGGGCACCAACAAGAAAATCAACAGGTTCACCGTCTGCTCATCAGGCGCGTCAAAACCAATCGGATTGGCCAGCTGAAACACCGCCGCCATAGGCGATTTGAGCCCCTTGATGCGACCATGCGGAATGGCCACACCATGGCCCAGACCGGTCGATCCCAAGCGCTCACGGGCAAACAAACTGTCGGTCACCAAGGCCCGTGACAAGCCGTGCAGATTTTCAAACAGCAGCCCAGCCTCCTCGAAAGCGCGTTTTTTGCTTGTGGCCTCAAGACCGACAAGGACTTGGGCTACGGGGAGGATAGAAGAAAGTCGGTTCATTTCGATGCGGATTATGCACCCAACCAAGGGTTTCCCATTGAACCCCGACCCTGGCCCTGTCGCCAATGCAAAAGGCCGCTTTGCAGCGGCCTGGGGCAGATTTTGGGTCAATCGGTTTACATCATGCGCTTGGGCGCGTCATGATGGTGATCGGTCAACTTGGTTTTGTGCCGGACCACTTGGCGGTCGAGTTTGTCCACCAAATCGTCTACCGCAGCATACAGATCTTCATGCGCGCTTTCTGCGAACAGATCGCTGCCTTTGACGTGGATATTGCATTCAGCCCGCTGTCGCTTTTCCTTTTCCTTTTGTTTTTCGACTGTCAGTAAAACTTTGACATCCACCACTTGGTCAAAGTGCCGGGTGATGCGGTCCAATTTGCCGGTGACATATGTGCGCAATGCTGGCGTGACCTCGAGGTGGTGACCACTGATCGTCAAATTCATAAAAAAGCCTCCTGCTTGCTGGGTTGAAAAGACCACCGGTGAGGGTGGGCGGGGAAACACAGAAACCAAAACTCACAGTTCACTATGCGCCTGCATCTGCTGAAACGCAAGGCCTGGCAGGTAACCCCTGCGCGCGCCTTGTCATTCCACTGCATGGCCGTTTTAGGTGCTAAGCTGTCGGGTGATGTCGACACCGATTCAAGGCTGAGGCCAGCGCAACTTGCAGCAGACTGCCCCCATCACCCCCCACTGCAATGACCGCCCGCCCCGCAAAGCCTTGGTGCTGATGGGCGGTGGCGCGCGCACCGCCTACCAAGTCGGTGCGCTGCAAGCCCTGGCCGCCTGTCTGCCGGCCACCCGCAAGAAGCCATTTCCTTTTGATATTTTGGTGGGCACCTCAGCGGGTGCCCTGAATGCCACTTTTTTAGCCAGCCAAGCCGAAAAAGGGGCCGAGGCCTTCACACAACTGGCTGCTTTTTGGATGCGACTGCGCTCCCATCAGGTGTACCACCTGCCCCACACCCCTTTGAGCCAATGGAGTCGCTGGGCCACCGCCTTGGGCGTGACACTGTCTGCGCGCAAGCAAGGGGCGGCACTGGACAACATGCCCTTGGTCAACACCCTGCATCACGCCATTGACTTGCCCGGCATTGACCGCGCCTTGGCGCAGGGTGCGATTGAAGCGCTGGCCGTGACCGCTTCCAGTTATTCCAGCGGGGTGCATTGGACTTTTTGCCAAACCGCCGAGGAAAGCTATTGCCAGCCGTGGAACCGCCCAGGGCGCCGCGCCGATATGCAACCCGTGACCATCGAGCATCTGATGGCGTCCAGCGCCATCCCCTTTCTGTTTCCCGCCACCGCGCTGTGGGTGGATGGCAATCGGGAGTATTTTGGCGATGGTTCGATGCGCCAAATTTCCCCCTTGTCACCCGCTGTGGACCTGGGCGCCACCCATATTTTGGCCATGGGCGTGGGCCAACCGCAACGCACCGGCCTGGTCGGCAGCGCCCAGGCGGCCCCCAGCGCGCATCACCGCCCTCCTTCTTTGGGTGGCATTGCGGGCCATGCCATGGCCAGCGTGTTCCACGACACCTTGCAGGCCGATGTGGAGCAGATCGAACGCTTCAATGCGCATTTGCAGGCACTGCCCGACAACCTGCGCCATGAACTGCCCTTTCGCACCACGCACATTTTGACCCTGCAGCCCAGCGCCTCCCTGGATGCGCTGGCGCAAGCCCATGTGCATGAACTGCCTGCGGCCCTGCATCGGGTGCTGGAAGGTTTAGGGGCCTTGTCAGGCGGCGGCGCGGCCTTGAGCAGCTACTTGCTGTTTGAACCGGGCTTTGTGCAAGCCCTGATGCAGTTGGGTGCGGCCGATGTGATGGCGCGCCGCGACGAGTTTTTGGCTTTTTGGAACTGCGATGCAGCCTGAAGCGGTGAGATAATCCGGGCACATTGTTTTATGGAGACACCTTCCGTGGAAAGCTACCCCAGTTGGTAGCTTTCGGATGATCCAGGTCTGACCCGCGTCGTTCGAAAGCTGCCGAGCCCCTTTTGCCGCCTTTTGTGAATCACCCGGGTCCTGGACCTTAGGACATCTGCCATGCTCAATATTTTCACCCTGGCCAATGGCCGCCTCTTCCAAGAAGAAATCGAATCCCTGGAAGAACTCTCGAAATTCCAACCCATTTGGGTGGATTTGGAGTCCCCCACCCTGGAAGAAAAGCGCTGGATCAAACAGTACTACGGTCTGTCCATCCCCGAAGACGCGATGGACGAGGACATCGAGGAGTCGGCACGCTTTTATGAAGAAGACAACGGCGAGTTGCACATCCGCAGTGACTTTTTGATCGCCGACGAGGACGAGCCGCGCACCGTGCGCTGTGCGTTCATCTTGAACCAGCACAACACCGACCTGCTCAGCCGGGGCGTGCTGTTTTCCATCCACGACGAAGATGTGCCGGTGTTTCGCTTGCTGCGACTGCGCGCACGCCGTGCCCCCGGCTTGATTGAAGACGACAAAGACGTTTTGCTCAA
This sequence comes from Comamonadaceae bacterium, assembly GCA_947452635.1. Lineage (GTDB taxonomy): Bacteria > Pseudomonadota > Gammaproteobacteria > Burkholderiales > Burkholderiaceae_C > Limnohabitans_A. The sequence continues at coordinate 19,609 of CANGEE010000017.1, forward strand.
ATTGTTTGACGCCGATGCCGAATACTCGGCCGATACCCTCGAAGGCATTTACGACGAATTGGAAAAAGCCGGCAAACAAGTACTGTCAGGTGATGTGACCGACGCCTTGGCGGGGGAGGTGCTGGGCGCGATTGCACGCCAAGAAGATTTGAATGGCCGCATTCGCCGCAACGTGATGGACACGCGCCGTGCGGTGAGCTTCATGATGCGCTCAAAAATGCTCAACGGCGAGCAGTTTGAAGAAGCGCGGCAAATTTTGCGGGACATTGAATCGCTGGATTCGCACACCGCGTTCTTGTTCGACAAGATCAACTTCTTGATGGACGCCACCGTCGGTTTCATCAACATCAACCAGAACAAGATCATCAAAATCTTCTCGGTGGCCAGTGTCGCCTTGCTGCCGCCCACCTTGATCGCCAGCTTGTACGGTATGAACTTTCAGTACATGCCCGAGCTGTCGCAAACCTGGGGCTATCCGTACGCCTTGGCTTTGATGGCGGCCAGCGCCGTGGTGCCCATGTGGTACTTCCGCCGTCGGGGCTGGCTGAAGTAAGCCGCGCAGGCGACTAGTGCGGCTGCTGCGCGAAAAATCGCGCCAAAATCGCCGCGCTGTAGCGGCTGGCGACACGTTCGACGAATTTCAAAAAGTCCGCATGCGCGTCATCGTCCGCACGGTCTGAGATCGTGCGCAGGGCGGCAAAGGGCACGCCGTAGTCGTGACACACCTGGGCCACGGCAGCACCCTCCATTTCGACCGCCAGGGCCTCGGGCAAGGCCTGTTGCAAGCGCTGGCTTTCTGCGCGGGTCGACACAAAACGGTCGCCGCTGAGGATCAAGCCTTGGTGCACCTGGGTCCGGCCGACCGGCATGCCCATCTCGGCCAAGTCCGCCGCATCGAGAATGCCCTGTGCCAAGGCCGCTTGTGCGGCCTGCGTCAACTGCGCTGTCAGGCGGGCGTCGGTGGCAAAGTGGGAACGCCCGTACAACGGCACCTCGTAGACAGGAAACAGGGGCGAGGCATCCATGTCGTGTTGCATAAAGCCACTGGCCACCACCACATCACCTACTTTAGCGACCGGCGCGACACCACCGGCCACGCCTGTGAAAACCACTTGGCGCACGTCAAAGCGCTCGATCAGCACGGTGGCGGTGGTGGCCGCAGCCACCTTGCCAATGCGCGAGAGCACGGCCACCACCTCGTGCCCATGCCATCGGCCCAGCACAAATTCACGCCCCGCCACGGTGTGCTTTTGCGCCTGCGGCAAGCCCGCCAGCACAGCGGCCAATTCGGGGTGCATGGCGCTGACGATGGCGATTCGGGACATGGCACTCCAGCAAAAAAATGGGCGGCCAAAGCCGCCAGGGTCAAAACAGCGCCAAGGCGCGAGGCTTATTTGGCGTCGCGCAATTCGCGGCGCAAAATTTTACCCACCGGCGTTTTGGGCAAGTTGCTGCGAAACTCGATCACGCGTGGCTGTTTGTAGCCGGTCATATTTTCTTTGCAATACGCTTGCACCTGCGTCTCGGTGAGGGCGGGGTCTTTTTTGACAATCACCAATTTGACGGCTTCGCCGGTTTTCTCGTCGGGCACGCCCACCGCAGCGCATTCCAACACGCCGGGGCAACTGGACACCACTTCTTCGACCTCGTTGGGGTAAACGTTGAAGCCGCTGACCAAAATCATGTCTTTTTTGCGGTCGACGATTTTGAAGAAGCCACGTTCGTCCATGATGCCCACATCACCCGATTTGAAGTAACCGTCGGCGGTCATCACCCGCGCGGTCTCGTCCGGGCGTTGCCAGTAGCCGGCCATCACTTGGGGGCCTTTGATGGCGATTTCACCGGCTTGCCCGGGGGTGTTGACGTCTCGGCCCTCGTCATCGACGAGCTTCATCCACGTGCTGGGGATCGGCACCCCAATGGTGCCGGAAAAAGTGGTGCTGGTGGTCGGGTTGCAGCTGGCCGAAGGACTGGTCTCGGACAAGCCATAGCCTTCGCAAATCGGGCAGCCGGTTTTCTCGAGCCACAACTGGGCCACCGCCGGTGTCACCGCCATGCCGCCGCCCACCGAGACTTTCAGGTTGCGCCAGTTGACGGTGTTGAAATCGGGGTGATTCGCCAAGCCATTGAACAAGGTATTGACGGCTGGAAAGCTGTGGAAGGTGTGCTTGGACAGCTCTTTGAGCACGGCGGGAATGTCGCGCGGGTTGGGAATCAAGATCGTCTTGGCCCCCGTGCGCAGGCTGAGCATCATGTTCACCGTGAAGGCGAAGATATGGTACAGCGGCAAAGCGCATACCGAAGTCGGTTGCTCGTTGGCGGGCACCCGTTGCATGACCGGCGCATTCCAAGCCTCTGACTGCAAGACATTGGCGACCACATTGCGGTGCAATAACACCGCGCCTTTGGACACGCCGGTGGTGCCGCCGGTGTACTGCAGCACCGCGATGTCTTGGGCACCGATGGTGGGCACCGTGAAGCTCGCGCTGCGCCCCTTGCCCAGTGCGTTATTGAATCGCACCGCCAAGGGCAAGTCGAATGCAGGCACCATTTTCTTGACGTTGCGCACCACATAATTGACCAAGCTGCCTTTGAGCCAACCCAAACGATCGCCCAGGGTGCACAGCACCACATGTTCGACCGAGGTTTTCGAGATGCATTTGTCCAAAGTGGCGGCAAAGTTCTCGATGATGAATATGGCTTTGGCGCCAGAATCGATGAGTTGGTGCTCGAGTTCGCGAGGGGTGTACAGCGGGTTGACGTTCACCACCACGAAGCCCGCCCGCAAAATGGCCGCCACCGCGATCGGGTACTGCGGCACATTGGGCATCATGATGGCGACGCGATCGCCCTTGGCCAAACCCAAGGACTGCAAATAAGCAGCCATCGCCTGGCTTTGCGTGTCCAGCTCAGCGTAACTCAGGTCATGCCCCATGAAGCTGAACGCCGTGCGCTCGCCAAATTGCTTGAAGCTGGCCTGCATCAAGTCCACCAAGGAGCTGTACAGGTCGGGGTCGATGTCCGCAGGCACGCCTTGCGGATAACTGCTCAACCAAATGCGATCTGAGGTCATTGCTGAATTCCTTAACGGTTCAGTCTACCTTAAATCTGACGCCGGACTGACGCCCAAAACCTCGGGGTTTTCCGCTAAACCAAGGGGAGTAACAGGGTTCACGCCCTTGGTGATGGTTGCACTGAAGCACTAGGATTTCAAAGACATCAACACCTCGTCCAGCATCTTCTTGGCATCGCCAAACAGCATGCGGTTGTTCTCTTTGTAGAACAGCGGGTTGTCCACACCCGCATAGCCGCTGGCCATGGAACGCTTCATGACGATGCTGGTGCGCGCCTTCCAGACCTCGAGCACCGGCATGCCGGCAATCGGGCTGGTCGGGTCGTCTTGCGCCGCCGGATTGACGATGTCGTTGGCACCGATCACGATGGCCACGTCGGTGTCCGGGAAGTCCTCGTTGAGCTCGTCCATCTCGAACACGATGTCATACGGCACCTTGGCCTCGGCCAACAAGACGTTCATGTGGCCCGGCATGCGGCCCGCCACGGGGTGAATGCCGAAACGCACGTTCACGCCTTTGTCGCGCAGTGTCTTGGTGATTTCAAACACCGTGTGCTGCGCCTGCGCAACAGCCATGCCGTAACCCGGCACCACGATCACGTTTTTGGCGTCGCGCAGCAGCTCGGCGGTCTCGGCGGCCAAGATGGGGCTGACCTCGCCCACCGGCTCGGCCGGGCCGCCCGTCGGCTTGGGCGCGGCTGCCGTGGTGCCAAAGCCCCCGGCGATCACGCTGATGAAACTGCGGTTCATGGCGTTGCACATGATGTAGGACAAAATCGCGCCACTGGAACCGACCAAGGCACCGATCACGATCAACAAGTCGTTGGAGAGCATGAAGCCGGTGGCCGCTGCGGCCCAGCCGGAGTAGCTGTTGAGCATGGACACCACCACCGGCATGTCGGCGCCGCCAATGGCCATGACCATGTGGATGCCGAACAGCAACGCAATGGCGGTCATGATGAACAAGGGCTGCATGCCGTCTTGCACCGTGTGGGCGCTCATGAACTCACGGCCAAAATAAATGACTGCGATCAAGCCCGCGAGGTTGAGCCAATGGCGGGCAGGCAACAACAAGGGGCTGCCACCGATGCGGCCGGACAACTTGCCAAACGCCGCCACCGAACCGGAGAAGGTCACCGCGCCAATGAAAATGCCGATGTAAATTTCACCCGCGTGGATGGCGTGTGCAGCACCGTCTAAATTCCTGGAGGCTTCAGGGTCAACGTAGGTGGCATAACCCACCAGTGCCGCAGCCATGCCGACCATGCTGTGCATGAGCGCCACCAGTTCGGGCATTTGCGTCATCTGCACTTTGCGCGCCGCATAGAGGCCAATAATGGCGCCCACCAACATGGCGCCCACGATCATGGGAACGCCCTCGGCCGTGACTTGCGGGCCAAAGACCGTGGCCAGCACGGCCAGGCTCATGCCGATCATGCCGTAGAGGTTGCCGCGCCGTGCGGTTTCCTGGTTGGACAAACCCCCTAGGCTGAGGATGAAAAGAATGGTTGCGCCGATGTAGGCGACCGTGGCCAGACTTGCATTCATAAACGTCTCTCTTAATCAGTTGGGGACAGCGCTGAAGATCTATCCCCCAATTTATTTATCTACGAAACATCGCCAGCATGCGCTGGGTGACGGCAAAGCCGCCAAACATGTTGATGGCGGTGAGCACCAAGGCCAAAGCGGCCAAAATGCCGATCAGCGTGTTGGGCCGACCAGCCGCGTTGGCCATGGGCGAGATCTGCACCAGCGCGCCGATGGCGATGATGGAGCTGATCGCGTTGGTCACGCTCATGAGCGGGGTGTGCAGCGCGGGTTTCACATTCCAAACCACCATGTAACCCACAAAGCAGGCCAACACAAACACCGTGAAGTGCGACAGGAACGCCGCAGGCGCATACGCACCCACCAACACCAACAGCACCGCCGCAACCGCCGACACGGTGAGCAACTGGCCCACCGGCATGGGACCGGACGGCTCGCCATGGCCATGGCCTTTTTTAGCAACCGGGGCCGCAGTCGGCTTGGGCGCAGGCTTGGGCGCTACCACCAGCGGCGGCGCAGGCCAGGTGATCTCGCCATCCTTGATGACCGTGAGACCTCGAATGGCGTCGTCTTGCATGTTGACGTTGATCACGCCGTCTTTGGTCTTGCACAGCTCCTCGGTCAGGCGAAACAGGTTGGTGCCGTAGAGGGTCGACGACTGGCGCGCCATGCGCGAGGCCAGGTCGGTGTAACCCACGATGGTCACGCCGTGCCGCACCACCGCTTGGCCGGGTTCGGTCAACTCGCAGTTGCCGCCTTGCTCGGCGGCCATGTCCACGATCACGCTGCCGGGCTTCATGCTTTGTACCATCGCGGCGGTGATCAGCTTGGGCGCTGGTTTGCCGGGAATCAGCGCGGTGGTGATGATGATGTCGCACTCTTGGGCTTGCTTGGCGTACATCTCGCGCTGCGCGGCCTGGAAACCTTCGCTCATGACCTTGGCGTAACCGCCGCCGCCCGAGCCTTCTTCTTCGTAATCGACCTTGACGAACTCGCCGCCGAGTGACACGACCTGGTCGGCCACTTCGGCGCGGGTGTCGTTGGCACGCACGATGGCGCCCAAGCTGGCGGCCGCGCCAATGGCGGCCAAACCGGCCACACCGGCACCGGCGATGAACACCTTGGCTGGGGGCACTTTGCCTGCGGCGGTGATCTGGCCGTTGAAGAAACGGCCAAAGGCGTTGGCCGCTTCGACCACAGCACGGTAGCCACTGACGCCCGCCATAGAGGTCAGCGCGTCCATTTTCTGGGCGCGACTGAGCGTGCGCGGCAGCGCGTCAATCGACAGCGCCGTGACCTTTTGGGCGGCGAGCTGCTGCATCAAATCGGGGTTTTGCGCGGGCCACAAAAAACCAACCAGGGTTTGACCTGCGTGCATCAGGGCGACTTCGTCGGGCGTCGGGGCGCGCACCTTGAAGACAATGTCGCAACCGCTCCACAGCGCAGCGGCGTTGGGCGCAATGGTGGCACCGGCATCGATGTAGGCGGCATCCGACAGGTCGGCGAGTGCACCCGCGCCCTGCTCGACCACCACGGCAAAGCCGAGTTTGACCAGTTTGGTCACCGCATCGGGGACCGTGGCCACCCGCTTTTCTCCGGGGAAAATCTCTTTGGGCACGCCAATGCGCTGTGGCGTGGCGGCGGTATCGCCTGATTGCATGTTGGTCTCCTCGCTCGATCCACAAAAAATAAGCAATCCTCCAGCTTAACCGATGTCAAGGTTTTACAAGCATGCGACCGGTTTCTTCAGAAACGAAAAAATGCACGTCCCAAGCACCCTCAATGTCGCATAACTAGCGCAAAACAGCCCCGCTTTTCAATGAAAAATCCTCAAAATGACGCTCGCGTCCAGGCTGTCATCGATAATCGAATTCATGGACACACGCTGGAAACCCAATGTCACCGTCGCCGCCATCTTGGAGCAAGATGGTCGCTACCTTTTGATTGAAGAGCATACCCCCGAAGGTTTGCGTTTGAACAACCCCGCCGGCCATTTGGACCCTTCGGAGTCCCTGGTGGATGGCTGCCGACGTGAAGCCCTCGAAGAGACCACGCGCAGCTTTGAGCCCGAGGCCCTGGTGGGGATTTACATGTCCCGCTTTCAACGCGCCGCCACGGGTGA
>CANGEE010000018.1 GCA_947452635.1 Comamonadaceae bacterium
CAGATAATCCAGTGGCTTGCGCGAAGCGACCACCGCCACCGTCAAAGGGCCTGTGAACTCAATGGCCACGGCCAAACCGAAAGGGATGGTCTCCAGCGCCCTGTAAAACAGCAGGTTCATCAAGCCTAAATTGATGCCGTACAGCGCCAGGGGGGGCAGATCATGCCAATGCCAGCGTTGGCGCCAGGGCCTGCGCAAGAGCATCAGCATCAGGGCGGCAAAGACGAGCCGGTAGGTGGTGGTGCCCTCGGCCCCGACAGCAGGAAACAAGCTTTTTGCAAACGAGGTGCCACCACACAAGGACACCAGACTGCCCATCAAGGCAGCAATAGGCCATATGAGTTGGCGTGATGGACGGGGCTGAACCAAGAGGGCTTTCGCTGGAAAGTGTAAGGACTTTGGTATGCATCATAGCCCCGCATACAATCGCAGGTTGACCTGTTCGAGCAGCTTGGCTGGGCGTGACGGGGTTTTTCTGATTATTTGGAGTTCGATGATGATTTCATCCGCTTTTGCACAAACCGCCCCCGCCGTAGCCGCATCCACAGGCACCGACATTCAATCCTCTTTGATGAGCATGTTGCCCTTGCTGCTGATGTTTGGTGTGCTTTACTTTGTGATGATTCGTCCGCAAATGAAAAAGCAAAAAGAGCACAAAGCCATGATCGATGCCTTGGCCAAGGGCGATGAAATCATCACCGCCGGCGGCCTGTTGGGCAAAGTCAGCAAAATGGGCGAAGGTTATCTGGGTGTGGAAATCGCCAACGGCGTGGAAGTGCAAATGCAGCGCTCTGCCGTGGTGCAGGTCTTGCCCAAAGGCACGGTCAAATAAAGCGCTGATTCTTAACGTCTTACCCCTGCGATCATCATGAACCGTTACCCGGTATGGAAGTACGCGATCATTGTGATCGCTCTGTTGTTGGGGGTGGTCTACACCTTGCCCAATTTCTTTGGTGAGGCCCCTGCGGTGCAGGTTTCTTCCAGCAAGGTGATGTTCAAGGTGGACACCAGCACCCTGGCCAAGGTCGAAGAGGCCTTGAAGGCCGGTGGCGTGCCCGCCAGCTTGATCGCGCTGGAGGGGGCCTCGATTCGCGCGCGTTTCGAAACCACCGACGCCCAGCTCAAAGCCAAAGACCTGATTCAAAAAGCCCTGGTGCCTGACGCAGCCGACCCGGCTTATGTGGTGGCGTTGAATTTGATTTCGCGCTCGCCCAACTGGCTCACTGCTTTGCATTCCGCGCCCATGTACCTGGGCCTGGACTTGCGTGGCGGTGTGCACTTCATGCTGCAAGTGGACATGAAAGCGGCCTTGACGCAAAAAATGGAAGCGCTGGCCGGAGACATTCGCGTCACCCTGCGTGAAAAAGATGTGCGCCATGGCGGCATCAGCCGCAATGGCCAGTCGATTGAAATTCGCTTGCGCGAAGCCACTCAACTGGAAGCCGCCAAAGGCGTGCTGTCTGGTCAGTTCCCTGACCTGGTGGTTGTGGAAAGCGCCGAAGGCAGTGAGTTGAAACTGGCCTTGAGCATCAAACCCGAAGCCGCACGCAAAGTGCAAGAGCAGGCCTTAAAGCAAAACATCACCACCTTGCACAACCGCATCAACGAACTGGGCGTGGCCGAGCCGGTGATTCAGCAGCAAGGCCTGGACCGCATCGTGGTGCAACTGCCTGGCGTGCAAGACACGGCCAAAGCCAAAGATATTTTGGGTCGCACCGCCACGCTGGAAGTGCGCATGGTCGACGAAAGCACTGAAGCACGGACTGCCGAGATGGGCACAGGCCCAGTGCCGTTTGGTGCAGAGCGTTATTTGGAGCGCACGGGTCAACCGGTGGTGGTGAAGAAACAAGTCATTTTGACCGGTGACAACCTGACCGATGCGCAGCCGGGCTTTGACAGCCAGACCCAAGAGCCCGTGGTCAACCTGTCGCTCGACGCCAAGGGTGCACGCATTTTCAAAGATGTGACGCGTGAAAACGTGGGCAAGCGCATGGCCATTTTGCTGTTTGAAAAAGGCAAAGGCGAAGTCGTGACCGCACCGGTGATCCGGTCTGAGATCGGTGGCGGGCGGGTGCAAATTTCAGGCCGCATGAGCTCGCAAGAAGCCAATGACACGGCTTTGTTGCTGCGTGCCGGCTCTTTGGCCGCGCCGATGGAAATCATCGAAGAGCGCACCATTGGCCCCAGCTTGGGGGCTGAAAACATTGCCAAAGGCTTTCACAGTGTGACCTGGGGCTTTGTGGTCATTGTGGCCTTCATGTGTGTGTACTACATGGTGTTCGGCTTGGTGTCAGGCATTGCGCTGGGCGTGAACCTGCTGCTGTTGGTGGCTGTGCTGTCCATGTTGCAAGCCACCTTGACCTTGCCCGGCATGGCGGCGATGGCGCTGGCGCTGGGCATGGCAATCGACTCGAACGTGCTGATCAACGAACGCGTGCGTGAAGAGTTGCGCGGCGGCGTCAGTCCGCAAGCCGCCATCCATGCGGGTTACGACCGGGCATGGGCTACGATTTTGGACTCCAACATCACCACCTTGATTGCGGGCGTGGCCTTGCTGGCCTTTGGCTCTGGTCCTGTGCGCGGTTTCGCGGTGGTGCACTGCATTGGCATTTTGACCAGCATGTTCTCTGCCGTGTTTTTCTCGCGTGGCATGGTCAACCTTTGGTATGGCCGCCAAAAGAAACTGCAAGCGGTGCGCATTGGCACCGTTTGGCGTCCTGCGTCGTCGGCCGTTGCTCACCCTGACAAAGAATAAGCGGGAGTTGAATCATGGAATTTTTCAAGATCAAAAAAGACATTCCGTTCATGAAGAACGCGTTGGTGTTCAATGCAATTTCATTCGTGACATTTTTGCTGGCGGTGTTCTTCCTGTTCTCGCGCGGCCTGCATTTGTCGGTGGAGTTCACCGGTGGCACCGTGATGGAGGTGAGCTACAACCAGGCGGCCGATGTGGGCAAGGTCCGCGCCCTGGTGGCAGGTTTAGGCTTCAACGATGTGCAGGTGCAAAACTTTGGCAGCGCGCGCGATGTGATGATCCGCCTGCCCGCGCAAGCCGGTGTCAGCTCGGCGCAGCAAAGCGACAAGGTGATGGTGGCACTCAAATCTGACAACCCCGAAGCGGCCATGCGCCGCACCGAGTTTGTCGGACCGCAAGTGGGCGAAGAATTGGCCACCGATGGCCTCAAGGCTTTGGCCTTTGTGGTGGTCGGCATCATGCTGTATTTGGCCATTCGCTTTGAATGGAAATTTGCCGTCGCCGCCATTGTCGCTAACCTGCACGACGTGATCATCATTCTGGGGTTTTTTGCGTTCTTCCAGTGGGAGTTTTCGCTGGCCGTGCTGGCTGCGGTGCTGGCCGTGCTGGGCTATTCGGTGAACGAATCGGTGGTGATTTTTGACCGCATTCGTGAGAACTTTCGCCGCTTTCGCAAGCTCAACACGGTGGAGATCATCGACAACGCGATCACCTCTACCATCAGCCGCACCATCATCACCCACGGCTGCACACAGATCATGGTGCTGTCCATGCTGCTGTTTGGCGGCGAGACCCTGCATTACTTTGCCATGGCGCTGACCATCGGTATTTGCTTCGGTATCTACTCGTCGGTGTTCGTGGCTGCAGCCATTGCCATGTGGCTGGGCATCCAACGCGAAGACTTGATCAAAGCGCCGGTGAAAAAAGACGGAGACCAGGACGGCGAGAACGCCGGTGCCGTGGTTTAAGCGACTGCCTTGCGTTCAATCCATACCCGCACAGGCGCAGGCTTGTGCGGGTATTTTTTTCAGGGTCAGCTGCGCGCCATGCGCTGAAACAGGCCGCCGGGTAAACGCGTCACCTTGCCGTCCAATTCCAAGTCCAGCAACTGGGTTTGCAGTGAAGCAGTGTCCAGGCCACAGCGGGCTTGCAAAGCATCCAGATGCACCGGGTCAAAGCCCATACTGGCCAGTAGACCGGGTTCTTTCTCTGGGATCACGCCCGTGTCAGAGCGAGGCTGGGATTTGAAGGGGTCAGGCAGCCGCAACTCTTCCAGCACATCTTGTGCAGACTCCACCAACTTGGCACCTTGTTTGATCAGCGCGTGACAGCCCTTGGATTGTGTGGAGTGGATCGAGCCCGGAATCGCCAACACCTCTTTGCCTTGTTCCAGCGCCTCTTGAGCGGTGATCAGTGAGCCCGATTGGAGCGCTGCTTCGACGACCAAGGTGGCTTGCGACAAACCCGCTATCAAGCGGTTGCGCTTGGGGAAATTGGCGTTCAGCGGCGGTGTACCCAGCGGGTATTCGCTCAAGATCACGCCCTGCTGAGCAATGCGGTGCGCCAAAGCTAAATGGTGTTTCGGGTAGACCCGGTCCAAACCCGTGCCGACGACGGCGATGGTGGCCAATGTCGCCGGTGCGGCACCGCTCAGAGCCCCTTCATGCGCCGCACCATCGATGCCCAGCGCCAAACCCGACACCACGGTCAGCCCGGCGGCACTCAAAGCCTGGGCAAAAGCATGCGCGTTTTGCGCGCCTTGTGGCGTCGGGTTGCGGCTGCCCACCACGGCGATGCAGGACGCGCTTGCCCGCTGCCTGAGTCCGTCGGTTTGCCCCAGTGCGTACAAAATCATCGGAGGGTCGGGTATGTCCAGCAGGCAGGGCGGAAAGTCGCTGTCGCCCCAGGTCAAGATGGCGCGTTGCACGCCCGGCAAACCGCTTGCGTGCAGCCAAGCCCAGGTGTCGTTCAGCAAGCTGTGCCAAGCCTCGGGCTCTTGCTGCAAGGCGCGGGCTTGACGGGCTGAGACGACTTGCCGTAGCGCGCTGTCGCTTTGGTCGAACACAGCTGTTGGCAGGCCAAAGGCGGCCAGCAAACGCCGTGTTGCATCGTTGCCGACGCCTTCGGTCAAACTCAGGCGCAGCCAAGCGCCCAACTCATCTTGTGACGTGATCATCTTGTCTCCCTGCACCTTTTGGCGCTGATTGTGGCGGCAAGGCCTTGGCCTTGTCAAAAACACCGCGGAGGCCTTCCAGCCGAGCCAGGCCCAGGAAGCAAAGGTAAAAATCCAAGGCGATTTAACGGTGCGTGCAACGCGGGGCCTTGAAATTGGCGAAAATACGGGGTTACGTCGATACATTTCTGCTGCCATGGCTCTGCTCACGATTCTTCGCTACCCTGACCCTAAACTCCACACGGTTGCCAAGCCCGTGGTGGCGGTGGATGAGCGCATTCGCAGCTTGATCGCCGACATGCTGGAGACCATGTACGACGCCAGTGGCATTGGCTTGGCGGCGACGCAGATCGATGTGCATGAGCGCTTGGTGGTGATTGACACATCCGAGGACCGGGATCAACCCTTGGTGCTGATCAACCCCGAAATCACTTGGATGAGCGATGAGCGCACCAAAGGGGAAGAAGGCTGCTTGTCGGTGCCCGGCATTTACGACGGCGTGGAGCGCGCCACCCAAGTCAAGGTCAAGGCCATGGACCAGCAGGGCCAGGTGCGCACGATCGAAGCTGAGGGCTTGTTGGCAGTGTGCATTCAACATGAGCTGGACCACCTGATGGGCAAAGTGTTCGTCGAGTACCTCTCGCCCTTGAAGCGCAACCGCATCAAAACCAAACTGCTCAAAGCTTTGCGTGACGAAGAAGATTGAAATACCCCAGCCATGCGTGTGATTTTTGCGGGCACCCCCGAATTTGCCAGCATCGCGCTGGCGCAGCTGCATGCGGTCGGGCACGAGATGGTGTTGGTCATGACCCAGCCCGACCGTCCGGCTGGTCGCGGCATGAAGTTGCAGGCCTCGGCCGTCAAGCAGTTCGCTTTGGCGCACGACATCGCCGTGGCGCAACCGCGCAGCTTGCGGCTGGACGGTAAATTCCCGCTCGACGCACAAGCCGCTCAAACCGCCATCGCACAGGCCCAGGCCGATGTGATGATCGTCGCCGCTTACGGTTTGATCTTGCCGCAATGGGTGCTGGATGCGCCGCGCCACGGATGCTTGAACATCCACGCCTCACTGCTGCCGCGCTGGCGCGGTGCGGCGCCGATTCACCGGGCGATTGAAGCGGGCGATGCACGCACCGGCGTGACCATCATGCAGATGGACGCCGGGCTGGACACCGGCGACATGCTGCTGAGCCAAGGCCTGCCTATTGAGTCCACAGACACCACCGCCGCGCTGCATGACAAGCTGGCCGATTTGGGTGGCCGCCTGATCGTGCAGGCGCTCACGCAAGTTGGGCAGTTTCAGCCGCAGGTACAGCCCAGTGAAGGCGTGACCTACGCGCACAAAATTGAAAAGACCGAAGCCAGCGTGGACTGGTCCTGGCCTGCCGCCGTGATTGCGCGGCGTGTGCGCGCTTTTGACCCGTTTCCTGGCGTCTCGTGTGGCATGCACAACGTGACCATCGCAGAGACGGTCAAGCTCTGGCAAGCCCAGGCCGAGCCCCGCACCAGCGACTTGTCGCCGGGCACCGTGCTCAGCGCCGATGCGCAAGGTCTGTGTGTGGCCTGCGGCCAAGGCGCGCTGCGCATCACCCAGTTGCAGCGGCCGGGTGGCAAGCGCATCAGCGCGGCGGATTTTTTGCGCGGTTTTCCCCTCCATCCGGGGCAGTCGCTTGTGGCGGCTGCTTGAATCCGATCGCTGCCGATGCTGTTCCTGCCCTCGTTGTACCGACACCCTGAATTTCGCCGTGGCATGCGTGAGTTGGCACCGCAAGCCTTGGGCATTGCCGCCTGGGGTTTGATGACGGGTGTGGCCATGGTCAAGTCGGGCATGGGCTTGTCAGCGTCGGTGCTGATGACGCTGCTGGTGTTTGCTGGCAGCTCGCAACTGGCGGCCATTCCCTTGATCGTGGCGGGTGCGCCCGCCTGGGTGATCTTGGCCACGGGTTTTTGTGTGAATTTGCGCTTTGTGGTGTTCAGCCTGCACCTGCGCCCCTATTTGATTCACCTGCCCCTGTGGCGGCGTTTGGGGCACGGTTACATGACGGCCGATGTGAGCTATGTACTGTTCACCAAGCGCTTTCACCAACCGGGCGAAACGCCCGAAGAATTGCTGGCGCAAGAAGCCTATTTGGCGGGCAATGACGGCCTCAATTGGCTCAGCTGGGTCAGTGCCAGTTTGCTCGGCATCACGCTGGCCAATGGCATTCCTGCGGCTTGGGGCCTGGGCTTTGCCGGCATTTTGTGCCTGCTGGGCATTCAATGCTCCTTGGCCAGTTCGCGCATGCGCATCTTGTCGTCCTTGGTCGCGGGTGCCGCAGCGGTGGCAGCCTATGCCCTGCCTTTGAAACTCAACATTGTGGTGGCGATTGCCGCCGCCGTGGTGTTGTGCCTGACGGTGGAACGTGTGCGAGGTGTCCAATGATGCAAGCATGGCTGGGCATGGATCTGTGGACGCTGGCCGTGGTCGTCGGCTTGGCGCTGGTCACGCTCATCACCCGCAGCTTTTTCTTTTTGTCTGACGCCTCATGGCATTTGCCGCATTGGGCGCAGCGCGGCTTGCAATACGCGCCGATTGCCGCGCTGTCGGCGGTGGTGGTGCCCGAGATCGTGATGCAGCAAGGCCAATTGATTCACACCTTGCAAGACGCGCGGCTGTATGCCGCTGCTGTCGGCGGCGCCGTTTATTTTTGGCGTCGTGACGTGTTGATCACCATCGTGCTGGGCATGGCGGTGTATTTGCCCTTGCATTTGGGCTGGGGCTGGTAGCCGGGCCCTGGCAGCCCCAAGCCCGGCCAGAACGAAACCGACGCGTTCGTCGTTCGTGACAGTTCGACGTGCTCTTAAAATGAGGGCCGTCACCACCACCTTGGCAGATTCTCATGAACGTCATCCGCTTTTCTGATTTATGCGCCAACGGCTCGGCCAAAGGCCAACGTGTGTTCATCCGCGCCGACCTGAATGTGCCGCAAGACGACGCTGGCCACATCACCGAAGACACGCGCATTCGCGCTTCTGTGCCGTGCATTCAAATGGCGCTCGATGCTGGTGCTGCAGTGATGGTGACCAGCCACTTGGGCCGCCCCACAGAGGGCGATTTCAAACCCGCAGACTCACTTGCCCCCGTAGCCCAGCGCCTGGGCGAGTTGCTTGGGCGTGAAGTGCCTGTGGTGGCGAACTGGGTGGACGGCGTCAGCGTGGCCCCCGGCCAGTTGGTGATGTTGGAAAACTGCCGCGTCAACAAAGGCGAGAAAAAGAACGCCCCTGAGCTGGCGCACAAACTCGCCGCCCTGTGCGATATCTTTGTGCACGACGCCTTTGGCACCGCGCACCGTGCCGAAGGCACAACGTACGGCATCGCCCAGTTCGCGCCGGTGGCCTGCGCTGGCCCCTTGTTGGCCGCTGAGATCGATGCGATCAGCAAAGCCCTGGCCGCGCCAAAGCGTCCGCTGGCCGCCATTGTGGCGGGCAGCAAGGTCTCGACCAAGTTGACGATTTTGAAAAGCCTGGCCAAGAATGTGGACCAGCTGATTGTGGGCGGCGGCATTGCCAACACCTTCATGCTGGCGGCCGGTTTGAAGATCGGCAAAAGCTTGGCCGAGCCGGATTTGGTGGACGAGGCCAAAGCCGTGATCGAGATCATGAAAGCGCGTGGCGAAAAATTGGGCGACGCCCGCATCGCGGTGCCGATCCCCACCGACGTGGTGACCGCCAAAACATTTGCCGCCGACGCGGTGGCGACAGTGAAAAAAGCCACCGAGGTGGCGGATGACGATTTGATTTTGGACATTGGCCCAGAAACCGCCGCCCAACTCGCCAAGCAGCTCAAAGCGGCAGGCACCATTGTGTGGAACGGCCCGGTCGGCGTGTTTGAATTTGCCGCCTTTGAAAACGGCACCAAGGTGGTTGCGCAGGCGATTGCCGAATCCAGCGCGTTCAGCATCGCTGGCGGTGGCGACACCTTGGCGGCGATTGCCAAGTACGGCATTGAAAAGCAAATCGGCTACATCTCGACCGGCGGTGGCGCATTTTTGGAAGTGTTGGAGGGCAAGACCCTGCCCGCCTTTGAGATTTTGATGAAGCGCGCCGCAGGCTAAATGGCCAGGCTGTAGTTCGCAGGCCCTTCAAGGGTTGTGCCCAACAAAAAGCCCCGCTGTGCGGGGCTTTTTGTGGGCAGTTGCGGGGCTTTTAAGCGGCGACCACGGGCGGTAAATTGCCACGCACCGGACTGGTTTTTTTGCCGGTGAAGTCGGTCCAGCATTCGCGGGTGAAGTCATACAACTTGCAGTCGCGCGCAGTTTGGAAGTACCAGCGCCAAGAGAAGGGCTGCACGATGATGCGCCCGGGCAGCATCTCTTCGAGCTTGGCTTGCGCTTGCTTGAGTTTGTACAGCGGAATGCTCATGTCCACATGGTGTGCGGTGTGCTCCATGATGTGGTGCAGCAGGGTGCCGATGTTGAAGTTGAAGGTCAGGTGCACGGTGGTGGAGACGAAGGGCTGGGCCTTCATCCAAGCGCTTTTTTCGTTGTGCCAAGACACTTTGACATGGGTGTGGTGCACATAGACCACAAAACCAATCATCGAATTCCAAAAGAAAAACGGCACGGCCACACCCAGCAACAGGGACAAAGCCACCGACTGCTCAGTCAGCAGCGCCGCTGCCATGATGGTGGCCACCCACAGCGCGCCAAACACGGTCACCAGCAGGCTGTCTTTGAAAAAGATCGGGCGGCGGGTGGGCATATGGGTTTTGTTGGGGAAGAATTCGCGCTTCCACCAAATTTCAATCATGTAGTACAGGCCAGGTGCCCAGCCACTGCGGTACGCGCGCTCCAGCAGGCGTTGCATCGGTGACAGGCAAGCAAATTCTTCGGTGGTCAGCGGTGTCCAGACAAAGTCCACGCCCTTGAGGTTGGTGTAGCCGTGGTGCACCACGTTGTGGCCTGTATCCCACAGGCTGTAAGGCGTGAGCGAAGGCAAAAAGGCGATGCGGCCCAAGACCTTGTTCAGTTCGCGGTTGGGTGTCAGACTTTGGTGGCAGGCATCGTGGCCAATGATGAACAAGCGGCCAATGATGAAGCCTGCGGCCAGGCCGCACAGCAGCTTGGCCCAAACCGGTGAAAACATCACGGTGCCGGTGATCAAGGCCAAAAACAAAGCGTAGTCCAAGACCAACAACACAAAAGCGCGCACATAGGTGCGGCCGGACAAGGGCATCAGCCATTCGCGCAGCACTTTGCGGTGCGGCATCGGCTGGTCGACCGGGATCGGTTGTTCGGTAGTGTGCGTCGAAGAAAGGGTCATATCAAGCAGGCAAGCCAATGAGAATCAAAGTGTAGGCCCAAAGGGGTGAAATTGCGATGACATAAGTCAAGCGCGCAATAGTCTGGCTAAGGGCAAATATGTTCGCTATTTTAAAGGCCTGGCACCGGGCAGAGTCACCAAGGTGGCGCAAGACCTTAGCTTGCAAGCCGGCATTGTGGGTAAAAGGCCGCACAATGGTGCCCTCTCACTCAACGACGGAGGCAATCATGGCATTGGCGCGGACCCTTTTCACTCCCGAACATGAACAGTACCGCGATGCCTTGCGCCGCTTTTTGGACAAAGAGGTGGCCCCCCACCATGCGCGCTGGGAGGAGCAGCAGCATGTCGACCGCGAGGTCTGGCTCAAAGCTGCGCAAGCGGGTTTCTTGTGCGGCACCATGCCCGAGCAGTTTGGCGGTGCTGGCGGTGACAAGCTGTTCTCGGTCGTGCTGATGGAAGAAATCGCCCGCATCAACGCCACTGGGCTGGGCTGGGGCTTGCATTCGGAGATCGTCGCCCCCTACCTGCTGCACTACGGCAGCGAGGCCATCAAGTCGCACTATTTGCCTGCGATGGCACGCGGCGAAAAAATTGGCGCGATTGCCATGACCGAGCCCTCGGCCGGCTCGGACCTGCAAGGCATCCGCACCACGGCGGTTCTGGAGGGCGACCACTACCGCTTGAACGGCTCCAAAACCTTCATCACCAACGGCTACCTGTCGGACTTTGTCATCGTCGTGGCCAAAACCAAACCCGATGCAGGCGCCAAAGGCACCAGCTTGTTGCTGGTGGACGCCAACTTGCCAGGTTTCACCAAAGGCAAGCCTTTGAAGAAGGCCGGACTCAAAGCGCAAGACACCTGCGAGCTGTTTTTTGACAACGTCATGGTGCCTGCAAAGCAGTTGCTGGGCGGCGAAAACCAAGGCTTTATTTATTTGATGCAAGAGCTGCCATGGGAGCGTTTGCAAATTGCGATTTCAGGCCTGGCCTGTGCCGAGGCCGCTTTGCAACACACCGTGGCCTATGCCCATGAGCGTCACGCCTTTGGCCAAGAAATTGCCAAGTTCCAGAACGTCAAATTTCAACTGGCCGACATGAAGACCGAGATCCAGGTGGGCCGCGTGTTTGTGGACCGCTGTATCGAAGCCTTGCTCAAGGGCGAATTGGACGCCGTCACCGCCTCCATGGCCAAGGCCTGGGCCAGTGACATGCAATGCAAGGTGCTGGACCAATGCGTGCAGATCCACGGCGGCTACGGCTATATGTGGGAGACTTTTGTCACCCGCGCCTGGGCCGACGCCCGGGTGCAACGCATTTACGGCGGCACCAACGAAATCATGAAAGAGCTGATCGGTCGCAGCTTGTGAGGGCTGGCGCTGCCCGCCGCTGCTCCCCCCTTTTTGAAACGCCCCCCCTTTTTAATGTCCAACTGAGACCCACATGACCGCACGCAACACCACCGTCCAAGCCGACGCCAACGCCCCCGCCGTCACGGCACTGTTGGCGAACTTTGTCGCCACCCATCCTTCCAAGGGTTGGAGCGACGAGGTCGAGCAACAAGCGCACCGCACCTTTGCCAACTGGGCCGGTTGCGCCGTCGGCCCCAGCACCCATGAGACTGTCGAGGCCGCTTTGGCTGCGGTGCAAGAGCTGCAGCCCGCACCGCAAGCGGCCTTGCTGGGTCGCAGCGAACGGGTGGACATGGCCAACGCCGCCTTGCTCAACGGCATCAGCTCGCACACTTTTGACTTTGACGACACCCACCTGAAAACCATCATCCACCCGGCCGGCCCCGTGGCCTCGGCGGTGCTGGCGCTGGGCGAGCACATCGGCGCAACCGGTCGCCAAGTGATTGACGCCTTAGTGCTGGGTGTGGAGGTGTCGTGCCGTGTCGGCAACGCGGTCTACCCGCACCACTACGACCGCGGCTGGCACATCACCGGCTCGACCGGCATGTTGGGCAGCGCCGCAGCCTGCTCGCGCTTGCTCGGCTTGGACGCGGCGCACACCCAAATGGCGCTGGGCATAGCCGCTTCGCAGCCGGTGGGTTTGCGCGAGCAGTTTGGCACCATGACCAAGCCTTTTCACCCAGGTGCTGCGGCCAAAGCTGGCCTGATGTCCGCCTTGATGGCGCGCCACGGCTTCACCGCCTCGCACCGCGCTTTAGAAGCGCCACGTGGCCTGATGCAGGTCTTCTCCGACAAAACCGACTGGGCTGAGATCACTGAGAACCTGGGCCAAACCTGGGAAATCGCGCTCAACACCTACAAGCCTTTTGCCTGCGGCATCGTGATTCACCCCGCCATCGACGCCTGCGTGCAACTGCGCAACCAGCATGGTTTGACGGCCGATCAAATCACCCGCATCACCGTGCGGGCGCATCCACTGGTGCAAGAGCTGACCGGCAAGAAAACCCCGCAAACCGGCTTGGAAAGCAAGTTCAGCGTCTTCCATTCCTGCGCCGTGGCCATCCTCAAAGGCCAGGCGGGCGAGCATGAGTATTCTGACGAGATGGTGTTGGCCCCCACCACCATCGCGCTGCGTGACCGGGTGGAGCTGATCGTGGACCGCGCCATCCACGAAGCCTCGGTGGACGTGACGATACAGACCACCGATGGCCGCAGCCTGCACATCTACATCGAGCGCGCCATCGGCAGCCTGGAAAAGCCCATGACCGGCAAACTGCTCAAAGCCAAGTTTGTTGACCAAAGCGCGCCCATCATCGGCTTGGCGCAGTCCAACCAAGCGTGGGATTTGTGCATGAACCTGGCCGCGCAGCCCGATCTGAAAGCCCTGCTGCACAGCTTGACGCGCAAAGCCTGAACCGCGTCGCCGGGCGAGGGCCAGACGCGCAGTGCAGCGCGTGCCCTTGCCGAGGCGGTATGATGAAACTGAACATCACCACACCATGGACGCCTCGGCTTCAACTTCTCTTTGGGTCACCCTGGGCTTGCTCACCGCGCTGGGCTTTCGCCATGGGCTGGACCCGGACCACATCGCCGCGGTCGACGGCCTAACGCGCATGCGCTTTCGCGCCTCGGCCGAGGTCCGCCGCCCGACGTTTGGCGTGGCGCGCTTGGCCGGTTTTCAATTCGCCTGCGGCCACAGCCTGAACATCTTTTTGGTCACGCTGGTGTTTTATTGGCAAGAGTTTGAACTGCCGCACTGGTTGGAGTCGACTGGTCTGTGGCTGTCCACCTTCTTTTTGCTGTGGCTGGCTTTTGCCAACTTGCGTCAATGCTGGCGTGGGCACCCGCACACCCATGCCACCGGTCCCGCGCAGCGACTCATCATGCAGGTTTTGGGTCCTTTGGCCCATCCTTTGGGCGTGGGCTTTGCCTTTGCCATCTCCTTCGACGCCCTGGCACAAGCCGGCCTGATGGCCGCCAAAGGCCACGAACTCGGCGGCTTTGGTGTGGTGGTGTTGCTGGCGCTGGGCTTTGGCGTCGGCATGGTCTTGGCCGACACTGCCAATGGCTGGCTCACTCACACCCTGGTACAGCGCAGCGAGCACATGGCACAACAGGTGGGCCGCTGGATGAGCGGCGTGGTCGGTGTCCTGGCCCTGGCGGTGGTGCTGGTCAGCCACGCCAGCCAACACCTGCCCCTCTTGGCCACCCTGCTCGAAGACTGGGGTGCCTGGATGGGACTGAGTGTGACCGCTGCGTTGTTGGTGATGTATGCCGTGAGCCGGTGGTATGTGCAGCGGCCGCACAAGCCAGCTTGAATAGATCCTCCCAGGCAACTTACAGCGCGTTGACGGGTATCTTCAAGTAGCTCAACCCATTGGCCTCAGGCGGGGGCAAGGCCCCTGCGCAGATGTTGACTTGGATGGCGGGCAGGATCAATACGGGCATGTCCAAGGTCGCGTCGCGCTGGGTGCGCATGGCCACAAAGGCGGCTTCGTCGATGCCGTCGTGCACATGCACGTTGTGTGCGCGTTGCGCCGCCACCGTGGTTTCAAAAGCGATGGGGCGAGCGTTGTGGGGCGGGTAGTCGTGGCACATGAACAGGCGCGTCTCGCCCGGCAAACTCAAAATGCCTTGCACCGAAGCGTACAAAGCCCGGGCATCGCCACCCGGAAAATCACAACGCGCCGTGCCCACGTCGGGCATGAACAAGGTGTCGCCGACAAACACCGCATCGCCAAATTGGTAGGCCACGCAAGCCGGGGTGTGGCCGGGCACAAACAGCACCCGGGCTTGCAGCGCGCCGACTTGGATGTGTTCGCCTTGTTTCAGCAGGCGGTCAAACTGCGAGCCGTCCACTGCAAAGTCTGCCCCCAAGTTGAAAATGCCTTTGAACACACTTTGCACCTGGGTGATGTGTTCGCCAATCGCTGTTTGGCCGCCCAGCTGCGCTTGGAGGTAGGGCGCAGCAGACAGGTGGTCGGCATGGGCATGGGTTTCGAGAATCCAAGCCACTTGCAGTTGCTGCGACTGCACAAAGGCGATCACTTGGTCGGCGCTGTCGCGGCGGGTGCGGCCAGACTTGGGGTCGTAGTCCAAGACCGAGTCGATGATGGCGCAGGCCGAGCCCGGCTTTTCGTAGACCACGTAGGTGACGGTCCCTGTGTGGGGATCGAAGATGCCGTGCACCAACGGCGAGGGGGCCTTGGACAAGGGTGCATGGGACGAGGTGTTCATCGGAGTCTTCTATGGCCGTCAGGGGTGAAATACGGGTTTGAATTTAACGGGATTCAGTCAAAAGACGGTGCCAGGGGTTTTTGCACCGGCTGGCCAGCGGCCACCCAGGCGTCGTAGCCACCGGCGATCGAGCTGACGTGGCGGTAGCCCATCTCATGCATCACCTGCGCGGCCAAAGCGGCGCGGCCGCTGGTTTTGCAGTACAGCACCACGCGCAGGTCGCGGTTGGACAAGTCGGGGCTGGCGCTGAGTTTGAATTCCAGCAGGCCGCGCGAGGTGTGGATGGCTCCTGGCAGATGCCCGGCGGCAAACTCATCGGCCTCGCGCACGTCCAGCAGCACATCGGCATCGCGAATCACTTGCACGGCGTCGTGGACAGAAATTTCATGCGTTTGGGCTTTGGCTTCGTTGACCAAATCGTGGGCGGTTTTCATGGGGTGTGCGCTTTCAAGAATTGACGAGTTCTGGATGATATGTGGCAGTTGAACCTAGAGTGATTTCAGCAGCCGCGTTGCACGCCGAATTTGCGCAGCACCGACTCCATGATGCACCACTGTGTGAGCGCGCTTTGCAGCAGGTTGGCACCGACAAAAGCGGTGAAGGCCAGCCACCACGGGCTGACAAACATGGGGCTGGCTTCGATGCCCATGGCCAAGGAGGCCAAGATGAATGTACCGGCGACCAAGCGCACAATTTGCCATGATTTCATGATTCAAACTCCTGAGAAAAATTCAAGCTTCGTAGCTGCGGCGATAGGCCACGTAATACAAAGTCGGGATGACCACCAGCGTGAGCACAGTGGAGACGGAAATACCAAAGATCAGTGAGATGGCCAAACCGTTGAAGATTGGGTCGTCCAAGATGAAGAACGCGCCCATCATGGCGGCCAGCCCGGTCAGCATGATGGGTTGGGCCCGGGTGATGGCCGATTGCACGATGGCCTGTTTAAAAGGCATGCCTTGGCGCACTTGCTGGTGGATGAAATCCACCAGCAAGATCGAGTTGCGCACAATGATGCCGGCCAGTGCGATCATGCCGATCATGCTGGTGGCGGTGTACTGCGCACCCAGCAGGGCGTGGCCCGGCATCACACCGATGAGGGTCAACGGAATCGGCGCCATGATGATCAACGGCGTCAGGTACGAGCCAAATTGCGCCACCACCAGCAGGTAAATCAAGACCAACCCCACACCGTAGGCAGCGCCCATGTCGCGGAAAGTTTCATACGTCATTTGCGACTCACCGTCCCACTTGAGGCTGTAGCCACGCCAGGCGTCCGAGGGTTGGTGAATGAAGAACTCCGTCAAACCCAAGCCGTCCGGCGTGGTCACGGCCTGGACCGCGCTGCGCATTTTGAACATGCCGTACAAGGGGCTGTCCACTTGGCCGGCCATGTCGGCGGTGACAAAGTTGACGGGCAGCAGGTCTTTGTGGATCACGGGTTGCTCGCGCAGGCTGTCGCTCACGGTGACCAGTTCGCGGATCGGCACCAATTTGCCGCTGGTCGCGCGCACGCGCAGTTGCAGCAAGGCGTTCAGGTTGCCATGTTGAGTGGCGGGCAGTTGAATCCAAGCAGGAACCGGGTATTTGCTGCCGTCATGCAAATAGGTGCTGGCTTCACCGGCCAGACCGGTGCGCAAAGTGGTGACGATGGCTTGCTGGCTGATGCCCAAGAGAGCGGCTTTGCTGCGGTCGATGAGCAGCAACTGGCGCGGTGCTGGGGCGATGCTGCTGTCGTCCACATCGACCACGCCTTCGGTTTTTTCAAACACGGCGCGAACCGCTTTGGCGACTTGGCGGCGGCCTTCGGCCTCGGGGCCGTAAATCTCAGCGACGATGGGCGAAAGCACCGGCGGGCCAGGCGGCACTTCCACCACCTTGACATTGGCACCATGTGCCAAGCCGATTTTTTGCAAGGCCGGCCGCATGCGGGTGGCAATCGTGTGGCTCTTGTCGCTGCGGTGGGCTTTGTCCACCAAGTTGACTTGGATGTCGCCCATCTCGCCACTGGCGCGCAAGTAGTACTGGCGCACCAAACCGTTGAAGTTGATGGGCGCGGCGGTGCCGGCGTAGGCTTGGTAGTTCGTCACTTCGGGCACGGTGGCCAGGTAGCCGCCCAGATCGTGCAGCACGGCGGCGGTGGCTTCCACCGGCGTGCCGGCAGGCATGTCGACAATCACCTGAAACTCCGACTTGTTGTCAAACGGCAGCATTTTGAGCAGCACCAGGCCGGTGGCGGGTAACACCAAAGACAGCGCGATCAGCGCGCCAATGCCCCAACCCAGCCATTGGCGATGGCGCGCGCCTGTCTGCGCGTCCAACAAGGGGGTGAAGACGCGCTTGAACAGCGGTTCGAGTTGGGCGCTCAAACCAGTATGTTCCTGAGCCGTGTGACCCGTGGATTCTTTCATCCACAGCCGCGCCAGCCAGGGCGTGACGACAAAGGCAATCGCCAACGACAACACCATGCCCATGCTGGCATTGATCGGGATCGGGCTCATGTACGGCCCCATCAAGCCACTGACAAAAGCCATG
Organism: Comamonadaceae bacterium; assembly: GCA_947452635.1. Classification (GTDB taxonomy): domain Bacteria; phylum Pseudomonadota; class Gammaproteobacteria; order Burkholderiales; family Burkholderiaceae_C; genus Limnohabitans_A. The sequence continues at coordinate 17,411 of CANGEE010000018.1, forward strand.
GGCAGCAGCGCGGCGATCACGGTGAGCGTGGCCAAAATGGTGGGGCCACCGACTTCGTCGACCGCGCCGGGGATCAGTTCGGTCAAGGTTTTGTGGGGGAACAGTTGCTGATGTCGGTGGATGTTTTCCACCACCACGATCGCGTCGTCGACCAAGATGCCAATGGAAAAAATCAACGCAAACAAGGACACCCGGTTTAGGGTGAAGCCCCAAGCCCAAGACGCAAACAGCGTCACCGTCAGCGTCAAGATCACAGCCGCGCCGACAATGGCCGCCTCGCGCCGGCCCAGTGCGATGAACACCAGCGCCACCACAGACGCGGTGGCAAACAAGAGTTTTTGAATCAGCTTTTGCGCCTTGTCATTTGCTGTGGCGCCGTAGTTACGGGTTTCAACCACTTGCACCTTGTCCGGGATCACCGTGCCTTTGAGCTGCGCCACACGCGTGAGCACGGCGTTGGCCACGTCAATCGCGTTTTCACCGGACTTTTTCGTGATCGACAACGTGACCGCCGGGAACTCGCCACCACCATCTTTGGCGTTCTTGCCCAACCAGACATAGCGCGCTGCGGGCAGTGGTCCATCGCGCACGTCGGCCACGTCTTGCATGAAGACCGGTTTGCCGTCTTTCACGTGCACCACCAGTTCGGCCACATCGCGGGCCGAGGCCAGGTAAGGGCCCGCCTCGATCGCCACGCTGCGGTTGCCGCTGAGCAGATCGCCCACCGGCAAGCCCATGTTGGCCGATTGCAAGGCTTGGCGCAGATCGTCTACCGTTACGCCCGAGCCCGCCATGCGCTGCGCATCGATGTTCACCAGGGTGGCGCGGTTCGGGCCGCCCTGGGTCACCACGTCACGCGTGCCGGGCACGCGTTTGATGTCGGCTTCGATGCTGTGCGCCACGCGCTCCAGGTCAAAGTCACTCACATCGGGCGTGTCACCGTGCAAGGTCAGGGTGACGATGGGCACGTCATCAATGCCCTTGGGTTTGATCAGGGGCTCGAGCACGCGCAGACTGCGCGGCAGCCAGTCGGCGTTTTCGCGGATTGTGTCGTGCAGTTTGACCAAGGCCTCGGTGCGCGGCACGCCCACCTTGAATTGAACTGTCAAGATCGCCACGCCGGGGCGCGAGACCGAGTGCACATGCTCCACGCCCGCGATTTTGGACAGCACCTGCTCGCCCGGAATCGCCACCATCTGTTCCACATCGCGCACCGAGGCGCCCGGGAAGGGGGCGATCACGTTGGCCATGGTCACGTTGATCTGAGGCTCTTCTTCGCGCGGCGTCACACTGACTGCAAAAATGCCCAGCAGCAAGGCCACCAAGGCCAGCAGAGGGGTGATTTGGGCACTTTGAAACAAGGCGGCGAGACGCCCCGAAATGCCTAAAGTCGAAGGGTCTGAAGCGGTAGGTTTGTGCATGGACTGATCTTCAACGTTGAGGGGCCAGACGGGTGGGGTCGGTCACGACCTGCTCGCCGGGCCGCACGCCGCTGAGCACCTCCACCAGAGGGCCTTGCACCGGCCCCAAGCGCACTTGGCGCAAACGCGCTTGGCCTTGCGCATCCAGTACATAGACGCCGCTCATCTCGCCGCGCTGCACGATGGCCCGGACAGGGACAAACACAGGCGCATGGCTGCTGCCTGGGTCTGGCTTGTCGCTGGGGATCCACACCCGCGCGAACATCCCTGGCGACACGCCGCGGACACCGGCAGGCAAAGCAATGCGCAGCTGCGCGGTGTGTGTGCTGGCATCGACCGTGGGCAGCAGCTGGACTTGGGGGCTGGCCTGCACCGCAGCTGATTGGCCCTGCACTTCGTAGCGCACGGCTTGAAGCCGCGAAGCCAAACCGCCCAGCAAAGCCTGTGGCACCGACGCGCTGATGCGCAGCGCCGAAGGGTCGTGCATCACCAGCAGCGGGCGGCCGGGCATGGCCATGTCACCCAAAGTCACCGGCACGTCGCTGACCACACCGCTGAACGGGGCTTGGATCACAAAAAAACCGGTTTGGGTTTTGGCCACTTGGGTTTGCGCCTGCACGGCTTGCACCTGCGCTTGGGCGGAGTCCCACTGGGCCTGGGCCCGGTCCAGCGCGGCTTGGCTGATGTATTGCTTTTGGAACAGCTGTTTTTGCCGCTCCAGCTCGCTGGCCGCCACGCGTTGGGCAACTTGAGCCGCTTCCAGTTGGGCGTTACTGCCCACCACTTGTTGCTGCGCCGCGCGCGCGTCAATCTGCATCAAGGCCTGGCCTGCGCGCACGGTGTCGCCCGCTTTGACATTCAGCGTCACGATGGCGCCGGGCACCTGGCTGGACAGCGTCGCTTGGCGCACGGCTTCGACCACGGCATCCAGGCGGATCTCGCTGGCACTGCTTAAAGTCGTTGGCGAGGCGGCGGCGGGGCTTGTGCTGGCCGCCAGTGCGCCCATCCCACTGCCACACAGTGCACTTGAGAGGGCCAGCACCAACAAGGCGCGGTACGGGCGAAAAGATATTGACGACCACATGTGTTTGTTTATTTGCGTATATGCGCAATGATACAATAAACAAGTGTCCACCACAATCTCGTATTTTCCTGTCCCAGCAAAGCCCAAGACCATGAAAGATCTGCCCGAGCAGGCCCTGCAAGAAATTGCCGCCTATTTCCAAGTGCTGTCAGAGCCCACGCGTTTGAAAATCCTCAACCTGCTGCGTGACAAAGAGAGCAGCGTGGGGGAGTTGGCCCAGCTCACGGGTTATTCGGCGGCCAATGTGTCGCGCCACTTGGCGCTGATGGCCCAGCACAGCATCGTCGTGCGGGAAAGCCGAGGCACCAGCGTGTATTACCGAATGGCCGATGAGTCCATCTATGGACTGTGTGATCTGGTGTGTGGCAGTATTGCCAAGCGGTACGAAAAAATAGTCGCCGAAAGAGCGGCCTTCACCGCCCCGCTCAACTGAGCAAATTGGTATCAATCAAAGGGAGTTCATCATGGTTAAAAACGTAGGCGGCATCGACCGCGTGGCCCGCATATTGGCCGGTCTTGCACTGATCGCTTTGGCGGCCACCGAGCAGGTGGGCTTGTGGGGCTGGATCGTAGGCGCGGTGGTCTTGGCCACCGGCGTGTTCAGCTTTTGCGGTTTGTACACCGTGCTGGGTCTGAACACCTGCCCCATGCGCAGCCAGACCCCGCCGGCGCAATGAACACGGCGCATCAGGGGATCTAAGGCGCGCTAACGCTTTGCGCGGCTTTCGTTTGTTGCCGTGATGTAACTGGTTTCGTGGGAAAATTGAAACCAAATTACATGGAGATCTGCATTTATGGCCCGCGCCACCAAAATTGTTGCTACCTTAGGTCCTGCTTCGAGCGACCCCGCTTTGCTCGAAGCCATGATCCGCGCCGGCGTGAACGTGGTGCGCTTGAACTTCAGCCACGGCAAAGCGCAAGACCACATTGACCGTGCCCGCCTGGTGCGCGAGGCGGCGACCCGTGCCGGCCGCGAAGTCGCCATCATGGCCGACTTGCAAGGCCCCAAGATCCGCGTCGGCAAATTTGCCGAAGGTAAAGTCATGCTGGAAAACGGAGCGCCTTTCGTGCTCGACGCTTCCCGCACCGAGTTGGGCGACATCCATGGCGTGGGTTTGGACTACAAGGAGTTGCCGCGCGACGTCAAAGCCGGCGATTTGCTGTTGCTCAATGACGGTTTGATCGTCTTGACCGTCGATGCGGTCAAAGGCGAGCAGGTGCACACCACCGTCAAATTGGGCGGCGAGTTGTCCAACAACAAAGGCATCAACAAGCAAGGCGGCGGCTTGACCGCGCCGGCCTTGACCGGCAAGGACATGGACGACATCAAGACCGCCATGAGCTTCCAGGCCGATTACTTGGCGGTGAGCTTTCCGAAAAACGCCACCGACATGGAAATGGCGCGTCAATTGGCCAATGTGGCCGGTGCCGAGTACGGACACAAGCCCGGCCTGATCGCCAAAATCGAACGCGCCGAGGCCATTCCCCGCCTGGAAGAAATCCTCTTGGCCAGTGACGGCATCATGGTGGCGCGCGGCGACTTGGCGGTAGAGGTGGGCAACGCCGTCGTGCCGGCCTTGCAAAAGCGCATGATCAAACTGGCGCGCCTGCATGACAAAGTGGTGATCACCGCCACCCAAATGATGGAAAGCATGATCACCAACCCGGTGCCCACCCGCGCCGAGGTGAGTGACGTGGCCAACGCCGTGCTCGACGGCACCGACGCGGTGATGCTCAGTGCCGAAACCGCGGCCGGCAAATACCCCCTCGAGACCGTGCTCGAAATGGCCAAAATTTGCTTGGCCGCAGAAAGTGCGGAGCATGTGGAGCTGGACGCTGTCTTCAACGGCCAGAACTTCACCCGCATCGATCAATCGATTGCGATGGGTGCCTTGTTCACAGCGCATCACCTGGGCGCCAAAGCCATTGTGGCTTTGACCGAGTCGGGCTCCACCGCTTTGTGGATGAGCCGCCACCGGGTGCAGATTCCGATCTACGCCCTCACCACCCAACTGAGCTCGCAACGCAAAATGGCGCTGTTTCGCAATGTGCGCCCCCTTTTGATGGACACCAGCGCCGACCGCGACACCGCCTTGGCGCAAGCAGAAGGGCACCTCAAAAAGCGCAAGATCGTCGAGACAGGCGATGTCTATGCCATCACCTGCGGTGAGCCCATGGGCGCACCTGGCGGCACGAATATGCTCAAGATTTGCCGCGTGGGTTGATTTGGGGCTCCAAGCGAAAGGCAGTGACTGTCTGCCGCGGGCTTGATGCCTTTAAAATCCGGATCATTGACATCGCGGTGACCGGCGCACAGCGGCACCCCTCAACCCGTTCTGGTTTTTAATTTTCTGGGAACTTCATCATGGCCCTCGTCTCAATGCGTGAACTGCTCGACCATGCCGCCATCCACGGTTACGGCATCCCGGCTTTCAACGTCAACAACCTTGAACAGGTGCAAGCGGTGATGACCGCGGCTGACGAAGTCGGTGCGCCCGTGATCTTGCAAGCCAGCGCCGGTGCCCGTAAATACGCGGGCGAGCCCTTTATCAAGCATTTGATTTTGGCGGCGACCGAGCAGTGGCCGCACATTCCCTTGGTCATGCACCAAGACCACGGCCAAAGCCCGGCCATTTGCCAAGGCGCGATCGACCTGGGCTTTTCGTCGGTGATGATGGACGGCTCGCTGCTGGAAGACGGCAAAACCCCCGCCAACTTTGAGTACAACGTCGACGTGACCCGCCGTGTGGTGGACATGGCGCACCAATTTGGCGTCTCGGTCGAAGGCGAACTCGGTTGCCTGGGCAACCTGGAAACCGGCGAAGCCGGTGAGGAAGACGGCATCGGTGCCGAAGGCAAGCTGGACCACAGCCAGATGCTGACCGACCCGGAAGAAGCCGCCCAGTTCGTCAAAGCCACCGGCTTGGATGCGCTGGCCATTGCAATTGGCACCAGCCACGGCGCCTACAAATTCAGCCGCAAGCCCACGGGCGATATTTTGGCCATCAGCCGCGTCAAAGAAATCCATGCCCGCATTCCCAACACCCACCTGGTGATGCACGGGTCATCCAGCGTGCCGCAAGACTTGCTGGCGCTGATCAACCAGTACGGCGGCAAGATGAAAGAAACCTACGGCGTGCCGGTGGAAGAAATCCAAGAAGCCATCAAGTTTGGTGTGCGCAAAATCAACATCGACACCGACATCCGCCTGGCCATGACCGCTGCGGTGCGCAAGTTTTTGTTTGAAAACCCCGACAAATTCGACGCCCGCGAATGGCTCAAGCCCGCGCGTGAAGCCGCCAAGCAAATTTGCAAACAACGCTATTTGGAATTTGGCTGCGAAGGCCAGGCCAGCAAAATCAAAGGCGAAACGCTGCATGCGATTGCTCTCCAATATGCCCAAGGCAAATTGGCCCCTCAAGTTCACTGAATCAATGACCCATTCCCTGCACACCTCGGCCCTGACCTCCCTCACCCTGCTGGCGCGCGGCAAGGTGCGCGACAACTATGCGGTGGGCACCGACCGCATCCTCATGGTCGCCTCCGACCGCATCAGCGCGTTTGACGTGATCATGGGCGAGCCGATTCCGGGCAAAGGCGTGTTGCTGACCCAAATGGCGCTGTTTTGGTTCGACAAGCTCGGCCCGAACGGCCTGAATCTGTGCCCCATCCACCTCACCGGCGAAGTGCCTGAGAGCGTGGTCAGCGCCGCCGAGGCCCCCCAGGTGCAGGGTCGCTCGATGTTGGTCAAGCGCTTGAAACCCATCCCGGTCGAGGCGGTGGTGCGCGGCTATCTGGCCGGCAGTGGCTGGAAGGAATACCAAGACCACCAAGCCGTGTGCGGCGTGCCGCTGCCCCCTGGGCTGCAGAACGCCAGCAAACTGCCCGAGCCGATTTACACGCCCGCCGCCAAAGCGGCCGTGGGTGAGCACGACGAGAACATCACTTTTGAGCAGACGGTGGCGATGATTGGCGCGGACTTGGCCACCCGCATCCGCGACATCAGCATCGCCATCTACACAGCCGCCAGCGCCATTGCGGCCGCCAAAGGCATCCTGATTGCCGACACCAAATTCGAGTTCGGCCTGGACGATCAAGGTACGCTGGTGTTGATGGACGAGGTGCTGACACCCGATTCATCGCGCTACTGGCCAGCTGAAAGCTACCAAGCAGGCATCAACCCACCCAGTTACGACAAACAGTTTTTGCGTGACTGGTTGGAAGAGCCGCACAACGGCAAGCGGTGGGACAAAACCGCACCCGCGCCACACTTGCCGCGTGAAGTGATTGAGAAAACCGCCGCCAAATACCAAGAAGCCCTGCAACGCCTGACGACCTGATGGGTTTTTGGCAGCGCGCAGCTGCCCCACATCGCCTGTGCGCCGGTGGCCATGGGTGTCCGTTTGAAAGCAAGTCCATGTTCACTTTATTTCGTCCGGCCACATCTTTGATGGTGCAATACGCCCATTACCACCGCGACCGTCGCAACATCTTCACCCACCTGATCGGTATCCCTTTGATTGTCATGGCGGTCGGCATGCTGCTGATGCATCCGGTGTTCATGGTGGGCGCTTACTGGTTCACGCTTGCTGGCGCGTTTTGGTTCTTCTCCAGCCTGTGGTACCTCAGCCGGGGCGCGTGGCTGTTGGGTCTGGCCACGGTGCTGGCCAACGGGGCATTGATGTGGGCCGCCTACCGCACACCCGTCTGGGTGGCCTGGCTCGGCTGGCCGGTGTTGCAAGATCAACCGCTGTGGCTGCTGGGCTTGGCGGTGTTTTTCATCGGTTGGGTGATTCAGTTCATCGGCCACTGGTTCGAAGGACGCAAACCCGCCTTTGTAGACGACGTGGTGGGCCTGTTGGTCGGCCCCATGTTCGTGGTCGGCGAAGTGCTGATGGCGCTGGGTTTGCTGCGCCGCATGCACCACGACATCCACCGACTGGCCGGCCCGACCCGCTAAATTTCACACGCATCACATCCATGACTGATCCCATTCACTTTTACGAACCCAAAGACGGCCACCGTTTGCCGCACGACCCCTTCAACGCCATCGTCGGCCCCCGGCCCATCGGTTGGGTCTCTACTTGCAGCGCCGACGGCGTGACCAATTTGGCGCCGTACAGTTTTTTCAATGCCTTCAATTACGTGCCGCCCATCATTGGCTTTTCCAGCGCGGGCTACAAAGACTCGGTGCGCAACATCGAAGAGACCGGCGAGTTCGCCTGGAACCTGGTCACCCGCCCCCTGGCCGAAGCCATGAACCAAACCTGCGCTGCTGTCGGCCCCGAGGTCAGCGAGTTCGATCTGGCGGGCCTGACGCCAGTCGCCTCGCGCCTGATCAAACCCCCGCGCGTGCAGGAAAGCCCCGTTTCCTTTGAATGCAAGGTGACGAATGTTTTCCAATTGCAGGGCATCGACGGCGTCAAAGTGCAGACATGGATGGTGCTGGGCGAAGTGGTCGGTGTGCACATTCGCGCCGACTTGTTGGTGGACGGTGTCTACAACACCGCCGGGGCAGGGCACATTCTGCGTGGTGGTGGCCCAGCCGATTACTTCACCATCGGGCCTGAGCAGTTGTTCAAAATGCATCGCCCGCGCTAAAGTGCCCGACAATCGGCCTCTTTGACAAATTTGGTCGGTAGACAATTTCATGGCGATTCAATGGTTTCCCGGGCACATGCACCTCACGCGCAAAGCGATTGGGGAGCGCATCAAAGACATTGACGTGGTCATTGAAATGCTCGACGCGCGCTTGCCCGGCTCAAGCGCCAACCCGATGCTGGCCGAGCTGATTCAAAGCAAGCCCGGGCTCAAAGTGCTGAGCAAACAAGACCTGGCCGACCCGGCGCGCACCGCGCTGTGGCTGGACCATTACAACGCCATGCCCGGCGTGCGGGCCATCGGCCTGGACACCAGCATGGCATCCCCGGCCAAAGCCCTGATCGAGGCCTGCCAGCAACTCGCTCCGCTGCGCGGCGGCATGGTCAAACCCATGCGGGTGCTGATTTGTGGCATCCCCAACGTGGGCAAGTCCACGCTGATCAACACCCTCAAAGGCAAACGCGCGGCCAAGA
>CANGEE010000019.1 GCA_947452635.1 Comamonadaceae bacterium
CATTGCCCCGTTCACCGTGGTGGTCTGCCCGATTGGCATGGACCGCAGCGAAGCGGTGAAAGCCGAGGCCGAGCGCATTTACGCCGCTTTGATGGCTGATGGCGTGGACGTGATGTTGGACGACCGCGGTGAGCGCCCGGGCGCCATGTTTGCCGATTGGGAGTTGATTGGTGTGCCGCACCGCATCACGATTGGCGACAAAGGTCTCAAAGACGGCCAAGTCGAATACCAGCACCGCCGCGACAGCGCCGCCAGCAAAGTCAGCACTGCCGAGGTGCTGGCGCATGTGAAGGCCCGCTTGGCGGTGTGAAAGGTCTAGCCGTGCGGTCGGCGCAAACCATGGCCCGGGGTCGTCGACAGGTGCTGCAGCGATTGGCGCTGTACGCCGTTTCTGGTGCCGCTGCCAGCGCAGCGACGCTGTCTCACGGCTGGGCCGCAGGCCAAATCGAGGAGCCTTTGTCGCAGTCGGTGCGCACGGCGTTGTCGGCGGCCGTGGCTTTGGCCGATCCCCCTCAGCCGGTTCTGGGGTCTGCCGCCGAGCGGCAGGCCTATGCCCAGTGGCTGGATCATTGCAATGCCAGGCTGACCCGGTGGTTGCCGCAAAGTCCAGAGCGACAGGAATTTTTACAAACCTTGTGGTACGAGGCGCGCCGAGCCGGCTTGTCTTTGTCTCTGGTGTTGGGCTTGATCCAAACCGAAAGCGCATTTCGCAAATACGCCATCTCCAGCGCTGGCGCCAGAGGCTATATGCAAGTCATGCCTTTTTGGACGAGGACCATCGGCGATGGTGACGAAAGCAAGTTGTTCCACTTGCAAACCAATCTGCGTTTTGGCTGTGTGATCCTGCGCTATTGCTTGGACCGCGAAAAGGGGGATTTACCCCTGGCCTTGGGACGCTACAACGGGAGCCGAGGACAAGCGGCTTATCCTCACGCCGTTTTGCAGTCTCAGCGGCGCTGGCAGCTTCAGGTCGACTGAAGTGTCCAAGGCCGCAGCAGGCAGACCCTCTTGAGGCAATGCAATCAAGCTTGTCCGTTGATCACTTGTTGCAACTCGCCGGACTCGTACATTTCCATCATGATGTCCGAGCCGCCAATGAACTCGCCTTTGACATACAGCTGCGGAATGGTTGGCCAGTTGCTGTATTCCTTGATGCCTTGGCGGATCTCCGCATCGTCCAGCACGTTCACGGTTTTCACGGTCTTGGTATCGACGCCGACGGCTTTCAAAATCTGGATGGCGCGACCGGAAAAACCGCACATCGGGAAGCTGGCGCTGCCCTTCATGAACAGGGTGATCTCGTTGCTTTTCACAAGATCGTCAATGCGTTGTTGGGTCTCGCTCATGGTGGCTCCTGGACTCGCCCGGATCGGGCATCAAAAATAGGGGTGTGGGTCGGTGTTGTTGGGATTATTTCACTTTGAAGCAGTGTTTGCGCCCAGCAGGGTTATTTTGGCGGTTTTTGACCACCGCTGCAGCGGGCATGCCCCGCCAAATCGGCGCGCGATTGCACTGGCTGAAAGCCCGCATCGGCCAACAGGGACTGGACGGCCTCGGCTTGGTCAAAGCCATGTTCGAGCAGCAGCCAGCCGCCGGGCTCTAAATGGGGCTGTGCTTGAGCCACGATGCGCCGCAAATCGGCCAGGCCGTCGGCGCCGCTGGTCAGGGCTTGCTGGGGTTCGTGGCGCAGTGCGGCCAAATGCGGGTCGGCCTGTGCAATGTAGGGCGGATTCGAGACAATCAGGTCAAACACTCCGTCGACTTGGGTGCACCAGTCGCTGGCGATGAATTGCACGGGCAAGTTCAGACGCGCGGCGTTGGCACGGGCCACGCTCAGCGCCGCTTCGCTGGCGTCCACCGCCCAAACCTGGGTGTCGGGGCGGCTGTGTTGCAAAGCCAGCGCAATCGCGCCACTGCCGGTCCCCAGGTCCAAGATGCGCAGGCTTTGTGGCTGTGGGGATGGCGTGGGCAAGACCGCCAAAGCCCAGTCCACCAAAGTTTCGGTGTCGGCGCGGGGGTCGAGGACGCGGGCGTCAACGGCCAGCGTCAAGCCAAAAAATTCTTTGTAGCCGGTGATGTAGGCCACGGGCTCGCCGCTCAGGCGACGTTGCAGCGCCGCTTGCCATGCGGCCTGCTGGGCCCTGTTCATCAAGTCGGTGTCGTGCGCCAGCAGCCAGGCCCGGTCGTGCAAGGACCGCCCCAGGCTGTGCAGCAAAAGCATGTGTGCGTCCAACCGCGCCACGCCCAGAGCGTTGGCCTGCGCCAGGCATTGCGCCAGGGTCGGGTGGGCTGAGGCCTCGGGCATCACGCGGCCGCCCCAATCTCCAGCTCAGCCAATTGCTGCGCCGCTTCATAGGCTTGCAAGGCCTGGACCACGTCTTGCAAATCACCTTCCATGATGCTGAGCAGTTTGTACAGCGTCAGGTTGATGCGGTGGTCGGTCAAGCGGCCTTGTGGAAAGTTGTAGGTGCGGATGCGGTCGGAGCGGTCGCCGCTGCCAATCAGGCTTTTGCGCTCGGCCGCGTCTTTGGCGGCGCGCTCGGCGCGGTCTTTTTCTTGAATCCGCGCTGTCAGCACCTTGAGCGCTTGGGCTTTGTTGCTGTGCTGGCTGCGGCCGTCCTGGCACTCGGCCACGATGCCAGTGGGCAAGTGGGTGATGCGCACTGCCGAGTCGGTTTTGTTGATGTGCTGGCCGCCCGCACCGCTGGCGCGGAAGGTGTCGATGCGCAGGTCTGATGGATTGATCTTGATCGCCTCGGCTTCATCGGGTTCCGCCAGCACCGCCACGGTGCAGGCGCTGGTGTGGATGCGGCCTTGCGTTTCAGTGGCGGGCACGCGCTGCACCCGATGCCCGCCGGACTCGAACTTGAGCGCGCCATACACCTGCTCGCCCTCGATGCGCACCACCACTTCTTTGTAGCCGCCCAATTCGCTCACCGATTCGGAGATGATTTCGGTTTTCCAGCCCTGGCTTTCGGCGTAGCGGGTGTACAGGCGCAACAGGTCTGCGGCAAACAGCGCCGACTCGTCGCCGCCGGTGCCGGCGCGGATCTCCACAAAGGCCGGGCGCGCATCGTCAGGGTCTTTGGGCAGCAGCATGCGCTGCAATTCGGTCTCCAGCGTGGCCAACTCGGCGCTGGCGCTGGCCATTTCTTCTTCGGCCATGTCGCGCATCTCTTCATCCCCCAGCAGGGCGTGCGCGGCTTGCAGGTCTTGGCTGCGCAACTGGTGGCGGGCGAAGCGCGTGGCCACAGCGCTGACCTCGGCATGCTCGCGCGAGAGCTTCAAGAACTGGGTCATGTCGCGCATGATGTCTTCGCGCGACAGCAAAAAGTCCAACTCCTGCAGCCGCAAAGCGTAGCGCTCGAGTTGGGTTTTTAAAAAGGGCTTCATGGCTTCAGCGGTAGGGGTGTTGGGCGGGCGCTTGCCAGCAAGCGAAGAGTCTGGGAGCAGGCGGGCACTGAGGCCGCCGAGTGCGCTGCAGCGAGGGCGGCGCTGAGGCGTAACTGAGGCCCGCTAACGCTCGTTGCGCAAAAACAGCCTTTGCACCGCCAAGGCGGTTTGCGCCGCGTGATCGGTATCGGCGGCTTTGAGTTCGGCCATCGCGCCGTGCAGCATTTTTTGCGTCAGGCCGCGTGACAGGGCGTCCAGTACTTTTTCGGGGCTCTCGCCTTTGGCCAGCAATTTGTGGGCACGCTGCAATTCGGCCTCGCGCCAGCTCTCGGCTTGCGCTTGCAACTCACGGATCAAAGGCACGCTGCCACGTTGCACCAGCCAATGCCTGAAGCTTTGCACCCCGGCGTCAATGATGACCTCGGCCTGCGCCACGGCGGCTTGGCGGTGGGCCTGGCCGGTTTGCACCACGCTGGCCAAATCGTCAACCGTGTAGAGGTACACGTCTTCCAGGGACTTGACTTCGGGCTCAATGTCACGCGGCACAGCCAAATCCACCATGAACATCGGACGGTGTTTGCGCTTTTTCAAAGCCCGCTCTACCGCGCCCAAGCCAATCAAAGGCAGGGTGCTGGCGGTGCAGCTGATCACTGCATCGAACTCGTGCAGCCGCTCGGGCAGCTCGGCCAGTCGCAAAACCTCGGCCCCGTAGCGCGCCGCCAGTTTCTCGCCGCGCTCCATGGAGCGGTTGGCAATCGCCATGCTTTTGGGGTGACGTGCCGCAAAGTGGGTCGAGACCAGCTCGATCATCTCGCCCGCGCCCACAAACAAGACCTTGATGGCTCGCAAATCTTCAAACAACTGGCTGGCCAAGCGCACCGAAGCGGCGGCCATGCTGATCGAATGGGCGCCAATTTCGGTGGTGGTGCGCACGTCTTTGGCCACCGCAAAACTGCGTTGAAACAACTGGTTCAGCGTGCTGCCCAGCGCCCCAGCCTGCTCGGCGGCGCGCACCGCGTCTTTGAGTTGCCCCAAAATTTGCGCCTCGCCCAGCACCATGGAATCCAGGCCGCTGGCCACCCGAAACGCGTGCCGCGCCACATGGTCTTCTTCCAGCAGGTAAGTGTGTTGCCGCAGCGCTTGGGGCGAGACGCCGCCAGTGTGGGCCAACCAATTCAGGGTGTCGCTCATCGCCGACTGATCGGCCGCGCAATACACCTCGGTGCGGTTGCAGGTGGACAAAATGGCCGCCTCCGGCATCGATTGCGCGTTTTGCGATAAATTCTGACGCAAACCCTGCAAGGTGGGCGGCAATTGGTCCAAGGCGAAGGCAAACCGACCGCGCAAATCCAGCGGTGCCGTGGTGTGGTTTAAGCCTAAAGCCCAGACTGCCATATCTGCCTATTATAAAAGTACACCCCTCCAGGTCCATGACGGTGCCCAAATCCCCACTTTGTGGCCAATGGGGCCCGAATTGACGGCACAATCTGGGCGCATGAGCTTCTTGCAAATGGCGCTGCACCTGTTGTTTTTCTTTCTGCCTGCCGCGGCCTTGGCCTTGTTCTGCGCTGTCTGCGGCGCTTGGCTGTTTCGACCCGGCGCGGGGGTACCCTGGCAGCGCCGCTGCGCTGTGAATGCGGCGGCGGGCGTGTTGGTGCTGGTGGCCGGTCTGGTGGTCTTTGACAACGACGGCAAGATGGCCACTTATGCCGCCTTGACCGTGGTCAGTGCCACGGTGGAGTGGGTGATGCAAAAAGGCTGGCGGGCGCGGTAAGGCCGTGGGCCTTGAGCGCCATCACACCGGGCTGAACAAATCCACCCGGTCGGTGATGATGCCGTCGGTGCCCAGCGCCCACAGGTGCGCGGCGGCCCATTCGTCGTTCACGGTGTAGCTCAGGCAGCGCATGCCCGCAGCGTGCACCTGGCCCACGGTGTGCGCGTCCCACAGCGCGTAATTGCAGACCACGGCCTGACAGCCCAGTTGTTGGGCCTGTGCCAACCCGCCGTCCCGCCAACTGTCGAGCAGCAGACCACGCGGCAAATGCGGCGCGCTGGCTTGGGCACCGGCCAAGGCCTCGGGTTGGAAGGAGGTCAACAGGGGCGGGATTTCTGTGCCCGTCTCGGCACCCGCCCAAAGGGCCGCAGCCTCACGCCCCACCACCTCGCCAGTACGCCGTCCGGTGCCGGGTGTGGGTTTGATTTCGATGTTCAGCAGGTAGCGGTTGTGGCGGCAAAACCGGGCCAGGTTGGCCAGCGTGAGCACGGGCTCGCCGGCGAAGGTGCGCGAGTGCCAGCTGCCCGCATCCAGTTGCGCCAAGTCATGCCAAGACTGCTCGCCGCCCACGCCATGGCCGTTGGTGGTGCGGTTCAACGTGGCGTCGTGCAGCAAGAACACCACGCCATCGCGGCTGAGTTTGGCGTCGCATTCGAACATGCGGTAACCATGTTGCGCGCCCAGGCGAAAGGCCGCCAGGGTGTTTTCAGGGGCCAGTTTGCCTGCGCCCCGGTGCGCGACCCAGCGCGGGTAAGGCCACAGGGGTAATGCCAATGGGCTCATGTCCTTGCCTCCTGAGTTATGGCTGCGAGTCGCTTGCCTGTTGCAGCGTTGAACCCATGCACCCTGTCAGCGCGCGGCGTGGCATGGAAAGTCTCGCCCGGCTGCGGTGCAGCAACAGAAGTGTCCAAGCGCAGGGTGAGCAGTTCCTTGCCCAAGCGGGCATGGACCAGTCGTTCAGCCCCCAGCAATTCCACGGTCTCGGTCTGCAGCTGCCAGCCGCTGCCGGGCGTCAGGTCCAGGTGTTCAGGGCGAATGCCCATGACCTGCGTGGCGACACAGCCCGGGGCGTGATGGAGCAAATTCATGGGCGGCGAGCCCATGAAGCTGGCAACAAAAGTGCTGGCCGGGCGGTTGTAGACCTCTTCGGGCGTGCCAAATTGCTCCATCACGCCGCCGTTCATGACGATCATGCGCTGCGCCAAGGTCATGGCCTCGACCTGATCGTGCGTGACAAACAGGCTGGTGATGCCCAACTCGCGGTGCAGTTTTTGAATCTCCAGCCGGGTCTGGGCGCGCAATTTGGCGTCCAGGTTGGACAGCGGTTCGTCAAACAAAAACACCTGCGGCTGGCGCACGATGGCGCGGCCCATGGCCACGCGCTGGCGTTGGCCGCCTGACAACTCGCGCGGCTTGCGTTGCAGCAGGTGACTCAGTTCAAGGATGCCAGCCGCCTTGTCCACCCTGGCCTTGATTTCATCGGCGGGGCGCTTGGCGATTTTCAAGCCATAGGCCATGTTGTCGAACACTGTCATGTGCGGGTACAGCGCATAGTTCTGGAACACCATGGCGATGTCGCGCTCGGCGGGCTCCAGGTCGTTGACCACCCGCTCTCCAATGGAGATGGTGCCGCCGGTGACCTCTTCCAGGCCAGCCACCATGCGCAGCAGAGTGGATTTGCCGCAGCCTGACGGCCCGACGATGACGACAAACTCGCCATCATGAATCTCGGCACTCAGGTCTTGAATGACGGTGTTTGCCTTGGCACCCATGCCATAGGTTTTTTGCAGATGAGAGAGAGTGATTGAAGCCATATGTTTCATCAGACGAGGACTGAGCGCCGTTTCGCAGCGGTCTGTCCCCGGGTTTCTTATCTTGACGAGGACAGAGCACCGCTTCGCGCTGGTCTGTCCCCGGGTTCATTATTTTTCCGTATCCACCAGGCCCTTGACGAACCATTTTTGCATCAACATGACCACCAAAGCGGGTGGGATCATGGCCAGCATGGCCGTGGCCATCACGATGGGCCAATCGGTTTGCGCATCGCCGCCGGAGATCATGCGCCTGATGCCGATGACCACGGGGTACATGTTTTCTTCGGTGGTCACCAACAGCGGCCACAGGTATTGGTTCCAGCCGTAAATGAACTGGATCACAAACAGCGCCGACATGCTGGTCAGCGACAAGGGCAGCAACACGTCTTTGAAGAATTGCATCGGGCTGGCACCGTCCATCCGCGCGGCTTCAATCAGCTCATCGGGAATGGTCAAGAAAAATTGCCGAAACAAAAACGTCGCGGTGGCCGAGGCGATCAAGGGCACGGTCAGGCCAGCGTAGCTGTTGAGCAGCCCCAAATCGGCGACCACCTGGTAAGTAGGGGCTATGCGCACTTCCACCGGCAACATCAAGGTGATGAACACCGCCCAAAAAATGGCCATGCGAAACGGGAAACGGAAAAAGACGATGGCAAACGCAGACAACAGCGAGATGGCAATCTTGCCCAAGGAAATCACCAAAGCGCTGATCAAACTGACCGCCATCATGCGGCCCACCGGCGCGGTCGAGCCGTTGCCTGCGCGATCGCCAAACAAGGCCGCACTGTAGTTTTCCCACAGGTGACTGCCCAGCCACAGCGGCATGGGCCTTTGGAGCACTTCTTCCATGCTGTGGGTGGAGGCGACAAAAGTGACGTAAATCGGAAACGCCACCACGGCCACACCGAGAATCAAGACGGCATGCGACAGGAGGTCGAGAAAACGGTTGCGCTCAATCATGCTCAGTAAGTCACTTTTTTCTCGACGAAGCGAAATTGCACCACCGTCAGCGCGATCACGATCACCATCAGCACCACCGACTGCGCGGCCGAGCCGCCCAAGTCCATGGCCTTGAAACCGTCGAAATACACTTTGTAGACCAAAATCGCCGTGTCTTTGCCCGGTCCGCCTTTGGTGGCAGCGTCGACGATGCCGAAGGTGTCAAAAAAGGCGTAAACCACATTGATCACCAGCAAGAAAAAACCCGTCGGTGAGAGCAGCGGAAATTGAATGGTCCAAAAGCGCTGCCAGGGCCCTGCGCCATCCATGGCGGCCGCCTCGATCAGCGACTTGGGAATGCTTTGCAGACCGGCCAGGAAAAACAGAAAGTTGTAAGACAACTGCTTCCACACGGCAGCCATGACGATCAAGGCCATGGCGTGGCGGCTGTTGAGCAGGCTGTTCCACTCAAAGCCCCACTGGTTCAGCGCGTAAGACACCACGCCGATGCTGGGGGCAAACAGAAACAGCCACACCACGCCGGCCACCGCAGGCGCCACGGCATAAGGCCAAATCAGCAAGGTGCGGTAGAAAGTGGTGCCGCGCACCACCCGGTCGGCAAAGTAGGCCAGCAGCAGCGAGATCGAAATACCCAAGCCCGCCACCAGCAGCGAGAAGCGGGCGGTGGTTTCAAACGATGCCAGGTAGGACGCGTCGTTCCACAGGTTGACGAAGTTCTCCAGCCCGACCCAGGAGACCGAGGTGCCAAAGGCGTCAGATTGCTGGAGCGATTGCAGCAGCGCCTGAACCGCAGGCCAGAAAAAAAAGACGCTGATGATCGTCAACTGGGGCGCGATCAGCACCCAAGGTAGCCATCTGGAGCGAAAGACAACGCGGTAATCAGCTGACACAGCGCGCGCTCAACCTTTGTTGGCTTTTTCAAAGCGTTCCAGCAACTCGTTGCCACGTTGGTTGATGCTGTCCAGCGCTTCTTTGGCGGACTTTTTGCCCGCCCAAACCTGTTCGAACTCTTCGTCCTCAATGGCGCGAATCTGCACATAGTTGCCCAGGCGGATGCCGCGTGACTTGTCTGTGGTTTTGCGGATCATTTGGTTCACTGCGGTGTCGGTGCCGGGGTTTTGCTTGTAAAAGCCCGACTGCTCGGTCAGCTTGAAGGCGGCCATGGTGATCGGCAGATAGCCAGTGCGCTTGTGGCTGGCGGACTGCACTTCGGCGTTCGACAGGTAATTGAAGAAAGCGGCCACGCCTTTGTATTCTTCGGCCTTCTTGCCCGACATCACCCACAGGCTGGCGCCGCCGATCACGGTGTTTTGCGGTGCGCCCGGCACATCGGGGTAGTAGGGCAGGGTCGACAGGCCATAGGCGAACTTGGCGTTTTTCGCCACGTTGCCGTAAAAGCCCGACGAGGTGGTGATCATGGCGCACTCGCCAGAGACAAAAGAGGCCTCCGGCACGTTGGCACGGCCTTTGTAGACAAACAAACCTTGCTTGGCCATATTGCCCAGGTTTTCAATGTGGCGCACATGCAAAGGCGAGTTGGCGATCAGACGGGCGTTCAAGCCGCGCATGCCATTGCCCTGCGTGGCCAGTTCGGTGTTGTGCCAGGTGGAGAAGCTCTCCAGCTGGGTCCAGCCTTGCCACGCCAGCGTCAGCGGGCATTTGTGGCCGCTGGCTTTGAGTTTGGCGGCGGCCAGCGCGACTTCTGGCCAAGTTTGTGGCGCTTTGTCGGTTGGGATGCCAGCGGCCTTGAAGGCATCTTTATTGAAATAGAACACGGTGGTCGAGCTGTTGAAGGGGAAGGACAGCATCTGGCCACTGGGTGCGGTGTAGTAACCGGCCACCGCGGGCACGTACACCGAAGGGTCGAATTTGTAGCCCGCGTCTTGCATGACTTTGCCCACCGGCACGACCACGCCTTTGCTGGCCATCATGGTGGCGGTGCCGACTTCAAACACCTGCAAAATGTGCGGTGCATTGCCGGCGCGAAAGGCGGCCACAGCGGCGGTCATGGACTCGTCATAAGCGCCTTTGTAGACCGGGTTGATTTTGTAATCTCGTTGGCTTGCATTGAAATTTTTGGCCAGGTCATTGACCCATTCGCCGTTCACGGCGGTCATGGAGTGCCACCACTGAATCTCAGTTTGAGCTTGCGCAGCGAAGCTGCTTGCTGCCAGCACGGCAGCGGCCAGGGTTATTTTGAAGTTCATACAAAGGGGTCCTGCAAAGGGGTGGATCTCACAAATGACGAAAGCTTAAGGGACTTGGATGTCGACATCATTACAGACCCTTGAAATCATAACGACCATTCGTGCTTTCTCTAGGCGCGTGGCGCGCCGCGCGCTGACAGGCCCTCACCTGGGACGGCCTGTCACCCAGCCTGCCTGTTGTGCGAAGGGTTATGTTGCACTGCGATAAAATCACACCTCAGCCCACGGCACGCCTTTGTGCCTGGTTTCGGCTGCAACTGGTTAGACCATGAACGCACCCACCACGCTCCAACACCTGATGCAAGCCGACGAGTCGGCACCGCGCTTGCGCGAGATCCCTTACAACTACACCAGTTTCTCTGACCGAGAGATCGTGATCCGTTTATTGGGTGCCCGCGCCTGGGATTTGCTCAACCAGCTGCGCCAGGAGCGGCGCACTGGCCGCTCGGCCCGCATGCTGTACGAGGTGTTGGGGGATATTTGGGTGGTGCAGCGCAACCCCTACCTGCAAGACGATCTGCTGGACAACCCCGGTCGGCGTCAAATGCTGGTCGACGCCCTGAACCACCGCTTGGGCGAAGTGCAAAAACGCCGCACCCCCGACGCTGACGCACCGCGTGATGCGCTGGTGGGTGAACTTTTGACTTTGGCACAGCAAGCCCTGAAAGCCTTTGACCAGGCGATTGCGGCCATGGCCAGCTTGCGCCGCCAAACGCAAAAGGCGCTCGGCCGCCTGACCGCCAAAGACAACATCAAATTTGACGCCCTGTCACGCGTCAGCCACGTGACCGACGCCACCGACTGGCGGGTGGAATACCCGTTTGTGGTGCTCACCCCCGACAGCGAAGCCGAAATGGCGCAACTGGTCAAAGGCTGTATCGAGCTGGAGTTGACCATCATTCCGCGCGGCGGCGGCACGGGTTACACCGGCGGGGCCATCCCGCTGACCTGGCAAAGCGTGGTGATCAACACCGAAAAGCTCGAAGGCATGAGCCAGGTGGAACTGCTGGACCTGCCCGGTGTGGGGCGTCCGGTGCCCACTTTGTGGACCGAAGCCGGTGTGGTCACCCAGCGCGTGGCCGACGCCGCTGAGCGCGCTGGCTTTGTGTTTGCGGTCGACCCGACCTCGGCCGAGGCCAGCTGCATCGGCGGCAACGTCGCCATGAACGCGGGCGGTAAAAAAGCCGTGCTGTGGGGCACAGCGCTCGATAACCTGGCCAGTTGGCGCATGGTCACGCCGGATGCCGAATGGCTGGACGTGGTGCGCATGGACCACAACATGGGCAAGATCCACGATGCCGAGGTGGCTACCTTTGAACTGCGCTACTTCAAGGCCGACGGCAAAACCCCGCTGCGCACCGAAACTTTGGTGATTCCCGGCAAAACCTTCCGCAAAGAAGGCCTGGGCAAAGACGTCACCGACAAGTTCCTGGCCGGCTTGCCGGGCGTGCAAAAAGAAGGCTGCGACGGCTTGATCACCAGCGCGCGCTGGGTGCTGCACCGCATGCCCGCGCACACCCGCACCGTGTGCATGGAGTTTTTTGGCAATGCCAAAGACGCGGTGCCCAGCATTGTGGAAATCAAAGACTTCATGTTTGCCGAGCAAAAACGCTCGGGCGTGCTGCTGGCCGGTTTGGAGCATTTGGACGAGCGCTACATGCGTGCCGTGGGTTACACCACCAAGTCCAAACGTGGGCATTTCCCCAAAATGCTGCTCTTGGCCGACATTGCCGGCGACAACCCCGATGACGTGGCGCGTGTGACGTCGGAAGTGGTGCGCCTGGCCAACTCCCGCAGTGGCGAAGGTTTTGTCGCCATCAGCCCCGAAGCGCGCAAGAAATTCTGGGCCGATCGCAAACGCACGGCCGCCATCTCCAAGCACACCAATGCGTTCAAGGTGAACGAGGATGTGGTGATCCCGTTGCCGCGCATGGCCGAGTACACCGACGGCATCGAGTACATCAACATCGACCTGAGCTTGCGCAACAAGCTGGCGCTGTGCAACGAATTGGAAAAATTCTTGGCACGCGGCAACCTGCCTTTGGGCCAACAAGAAGACGCCAACGATATTCCTGCGGCCGAGCTGCTGGAAGAGCGTGTGGCCCAAGCCCTGGCGGTGGTGCGCGAAACGCGCGCCCTGTGGCAAGGGTGGTTGAATGACCTGGACGCTTTGTTCCATCAATTGCAAGACCACAGCTTGCGTGCCAGCTGGAAAACCCAGATCCGCCAACCCTTGCGTGCGATTTTCTCGGGCGCGGCATTCGAGCCCATCCTGATTGAATGCACCGCCATCCACCAAAGCGTGCTCAAAGGCCGCGTCTGGGTGGCGCTGCACATGCACGCCGGTGACGGCAATGTGCACACCAACATCCCGGTCAACAGCGACAACTACGACATGCTGCAAACCGCGCACGAGGCGGTGACCCGCATCATGGCGCTGGCGCGCAGCCTGGACGGCGTGATCTCGGGCGAGCACGGCATTGGCATCACCAAGATGGAGTTTTTGAGCGATGCCGAGCTGCAGCCCTTTGCCGATTACAAGCAGCGCATCGACCCACAGGGGCGTTTCAACAAAGGCAAACTGATGCGCGGTGTCAAAGGCTATCAAGGCGAAACCTTGCAAGCCGACTTGACCAACGCCTACACCCCCAGCTTTGGCCTGATGGGCCATGAGTCGCTGATCATGCAGCAGTCTGACATTGGCGACATTGCCGCCAGCGTCAAAGACTGCCTGCGCTGTGGCAAATGCAAACCGGTATGCGCCACCCATGTGCCACGCGCCAATTTGCTGTACAGCCCACGCAACAAAATCTTGGCCACCTCGCTGTTGGTGGAAGCGTTTTTGTACGAAGAGCAAACCCGCCGGGGCGTGTCGATCAAGCATTGGCAAGAATTTGAAGACGTGGCCGACCACTGCACCGTGTGCCACAAATGCCTGTCGCCGTGTCCGGTCAAGATCGATTTTGGCGACGTGTCCATGAACATGCGCAACCTGCTGCGCAAGATGGGGCAAAAGAGTTTCCGCCCGGGCAATGCCGCGGCCATGTTCATGCTCAACGCCACCAACCCGGAAACCATCAAGCTGGCGCGTGCCGCCATGGTGGGCGTGGGCATGCGTGCGCAGCGTTTTGTGGCCGGCTTGCTCAAGGGCGTGGCGCGCAAGCAAACCAGTGCGCCGCCCGCGTCGGTGGGCACTGCGCCGATCAAAGAGCAGGTGATCCACTTCATCAACAAAAAGATGCCGGGCAACCTGCCCAAGAAAACCGCGCGTGCGCTGCTGGACATTGAAGACAACAATTACGTGCCCATCATCCGCAACCCGCAAGCCACCACGTCAGAAACCGAGGCGGTGTTTTACTTCCCCGGTTGCGGCTCGGAGCGCTTGTTCAGCCAAGTCGGTTTGGCCACGCAGGCCATGCTGTGGCATGCCGGTGTACAAACCGTCTTGCCACCCGGCTATCTGTGCTGCGGCTATCCGCAAAAAGGCTCGGGTCAGTTTGACAAGGCCGATCAAATCATCACCGACAACCGGGTGCTGTTCCACCGCGTCGCCAACACGCTGAACTACCTGGACATCAAAACTGTGGTGGTCAGCTGTGGCACCTGCTATGACCAGTTGCAGGGCTACCAGTTCGACAAAATTTTTCCGGGTTGCCGCATTGTGGACATTCATGAGTACCTGTTGGAAAAAGGCATCAAGCTGGCATCGCAAGGTGCGTACCTGTACCACGACCCCTGCCACAGCCCGATGAAGTTGCAGGAACCCATGAAGACGGTCAAAGCCTTGTTGGGTGATCAAGTGATTCAGTCGGACCGCTGCTGCGGCGAGTCAGGCACCTTGGGTGTGACCCGCCCGGACATCGCGACCCAAGTGCGCTTTCGCAAAGAAGAAGAGCTGCTCAAGGGCGAAGCCGCTTTGCGCGCCAGTGGTGCACTCGCGCCGCAAGCGAATGTGAAAATTTTGACCAGCTGCCCCAGCTGCTTGCAAGGTTTGTCGCGCTACGGCGACGACATGAAAACCGGCCTGCTCGAAGCCGACTACATCGTCGTCGAAATGGCCAAACACATCCTGGGTGAAAGCTGGATGCCCGAGTATGTGCGCGCTGCCAATGCCGGCGGCATTGAGCGCGTGCTGGTTTAAGCTGAAAGCGCCCCCATGGCCGGTTTGACCAAAGACACCCCCACACCCGCGTCGCTCACCGTGCATGGCCACTCGCGCATGTTGGAAGTGGGCTTTTCGGATGGTGCGCAGTTTCGCATTCCCTTCGAGTTGATGCGCGTGTATTCGCCGTCCGCTGAAGTGCAGGGCCATGGCCCCGGCCAAGAGGTGCTGCAAACCGGCAAACGGCAGGTGGGTATTGAGAGCCTGGAACCGGTGGGCAACTACGCGGTCAAGCCCACGTTTTCTGATGGTCACGATTCGGGCTTGTTCACCTGGGCGTACCTGTACTTTCTGGGTGCCGAACAAGAAGCCTTGTGGACGCAGTACCACGCGCGCTTGAGCGCTGCCGGTGTGGATCGCGATGCGCCCATGGCCTCTGCCGCAGGTGCCCACTGCGGCCATTCCCATTAACTATTTGCTTTGAAAGCCTGCCCATGAGCGCGACCCATTTCGGATTCAAAACGGTGGATGAAACCGCCAAAGCCCAGCATGTGCGCGGCGTGTTCGACTCGGTGGCCTCCAAATACGATGTGATGAACGACCTGATGTCGGCCGGTTTGCATCGCGTCTGGAAGGCCTACACCGTGCAGGTGGCCAACCTGAAAGAAGGTGACCAAGTGCTGGACATCGCTGGCGGCACGGGGGATTTGGCCTTGGCCTTCTCCCAAAAAGTCGGCAGCTCGGGCCGGGTGGTGCACACCGACATCAACGAAGCCATGTTGTCCACCGGGCGCGATCGCTTGCTGAACTTGGGCGTGGTCTTGCCCACCCTGGTGTGTGACGCCGAACAACTCCCTTTCCCGGACGGGCATTTCGATCTGGTCAGCGTGGCTTTTGGCCTGCGCAATATGACCCACAAAGACCTGGCGCTCAAAGAGATGTGCCGCGTGCTCAAACCGGGCGGCAAATTGCTGGTGCTCGAATTTTCCAAAGTGGCCCAACCGCTGCAAAAAATCTACGACTGGTACAGCTTCAACATCCTGCCGCCTTTGGGCAAACTGGTGGCCGGTGACGCCACCAGTTACCGCTACCTGGCCGAATCGATCCGCATGCACCCCGATCAAGAAACGCTCAAAACCCTTATGAAAAGTAGCGGTTTTGGCCATGTGGATTTTCACAACCTGAGCGCAGGGGTGGTAGCCTTGCACGTCGGCATCAAATGCTGATGCGTGTTGAGAGGCCATGTCGGCTGCATCGCTTGGAGGCAATGTGAAAACATTTTTGAATTTGTTCTTGGTCTTGGTTCTGTCTTTGGGCGGCTTGAACGCCGAGGCCAAACGTTTGGGGGGCGGTCGCTCCTTGGGGCAGCAGTCCGGTAATGTGACGCAGCGAGAGGCTGTGCGGCCCGCCGCACCCACGCAACAGGTCGCTCCTGCAGGCGTGAACAAACCGGCCACGCCGCCGCCTGCCGCACCCGCCAAACGCCCTTGGGGCGCGATGCTCGGTGGTTTGGCCGCAGGACTGGGGCTGGCTTGGTTGGCGCACAGTTTGGGCATGGGCGAGGCCATGGGCAACATGTTGATGTTCGGTTTGTTGGCCTTTGCCGCCATGGCCTTGATCGGCTGGTTCATGCGTTCACGCCAAGCGGGCGGTCAAGGCGGATTGGCTTACCAAGGTGCCGGCAACACGGCCACTTCGCCTGAAGTGCTGCGCCCTTACAACCCTGAGAAAGTGGGCAACGACGCCTCGGCTCGGCCCTGGGAGGCCCACAGCGCTGCGTTTGACAGTTCAGCACCGGCGGCGACGGGCTCGATGATCGGCGCAGCTTTGAACGGCTCGACTTTGAATGGCCCCCAAAGCTGGGGCGTGCCTGCTGGATTTGACACCGAAGGCTTTTTGACAGCCGCCAAGCGCAATTTCAATACTTTGCAAGATGCTTGGGACCGCTCCGACATCAGCATGCTGCGCTCCATGATGACCGATGCCATGCTCAGTGAAATTCAAGCCCAGTTGGCCGAACGTGAAGCCACCGCCTCCGGTTTGCCCAATAAAACCGAAGTCCTCATGTTGGAAGCCCAGCTGTTGGGGATTGAAGAGTTGCCTGATGTGTACATGGCCAGTGTCGAGTTCAACGGCATGATCCGAGAAGAAGCCCATGCCAGCCCCAGCCCCTTCCGTGAGGTCTGGAACATGACCAAGCCGCGTCAAGGTGGCAGTGGTTGGTTGGTGGCTGGCGTCCAAGCTTTGCAATAAGGGCTTGCGGATTTGCGGGCTCCCGGCGTGGGAAACCCCGCGCTTTCGGGAATAATCGGGGACTATGGCAACACAGTCCCCTTTTTCTTTGGCCGCTCAGGCCCTTCAGCAGTTTGGCACCTCCTTCAAGCCCCCCGAGTGGGTGATGGACGAAAGCTTGAACCGCGTGGTTTTGTTCCTGAACCATGTGCTGATGCAAGAGCCCGAAGCCATGCGCCGCTTGGCGCGGCAAAAGGGCCAGCGCATTGCCCTGCAATGGCAAAAGTTCAGCCTGCAACTCTCGCCCACGCCCGCGGGCTTGTTGGAGCGGGTGCAGGTGGACGGTTTTGACTTGCGCTTGACCGTGACCGACGAATCCCCACTGGACATCGCCAGCGCCTTGATGCGCGGCAACAAACCCTCGGTGCGTGTCGAGGGCGATGTGCAATTGGCGGCCGAAGTCAATTGGCTGATTGACCATGTGCGTTGGGACGCAGAAGAAGATTTGGCCCGTTTGATCGGTGATGCGCCTGCGCACACCTTGGCGCAGTGGGCGCGCAGCGCCATAGCGGCCCTGCAAAAATTTGCCGCGCAACGACGCACGTCTTCCGCCCCTTCAGACAAGGCCACTTCATGAGCCGGATTGTGCGCGGCGGTTTCATCGTCTTCATCGTCTTGCGCTATGGCCTGGACGAGTTGGTGCTGACCAGTTTTCAGAAGCCTTGGTTGCGCGTGTTGGCGCGGATTTTGTCGGTCGGGCGCGACCTGAAAGCCCCACGCGGGCAACGCATTCGCGAAGCGCTGGAGCGTTTGGGCCCCATCTTTGTCAAGTTTGGTCAGGTGCTGTCCACCCGCCGCGATTTGTTGCCGACCGACATCGCCGACGAACTGGCCCAGTTGCAAGACAACGTGCCCGCGTTCCCTTCGGCGGTCGCGGTGGCCAGTATCGAGCGTGCGTTTGGCCGCAAGGTGGACGATATCTTTGTGCAGTTCGACCGCCAACCGGTGGCCAGCGCCTCGATCGCGCAGGTGCATTTTGCGGTCTTGAAAGACAAAAACGGCCAAGAGCGCGAGGTGGCGGTCAAGGTCTTGCGCCCCAACATGTTGCCGGTGATCGAAAAAGACTTGTCGCTGATGCGCATGATGGCCGGCTGGCTCGAGGGCCTGAGCGATGACGGTAAACGCCTCAAACCCAAAGAGGTGGTCGCTGAATTTGACAAGCACCTGCACGACGAGTTGGACTTGGTGCGCGAGGCCTCGAATGCGGCCCAGTTGCGCCGCAATATGCAGGGCCTCAATTTGGTCTTGATCCCGGAGATGATTTGGGATTTTTGCCACACCGAGGTGATCGTCATGGAGCGCATGAACGGCGTGCCCATCAGCCAGGTGGAGCGCTTGCGCGAAGCCGGTGTGGACATTCCTCAGTTGGCGCGCGACGGCGTGACTTTGTTTTTCACACAGGTGTTTCGCGATGGTTTTTTCCATGCCGACATGCACCCTGGCAACATCCAAGTCAGCCTGGACCCTGCCAGCTTTGGCCGATACATCTCGCTGGACTTTGGCATTGTCGGCACCTTGACCGAATACGACAAAGAGTATTTAGCGCAAAACTTTACCGCTTTTTTCCGGCGCGATTACAAGCGAGTGGCGCAGCTGCACATCGAGTCCGGCTGGGTGCCTGCACAGACTCGGGTGGACGAGTTGGAGTCGGCCATTCGCGCGGTGTGCGAGCCTTACTTTGACCGGCCCTTGAAAGAGATCTCTTTGGGCATGGTGTTGATGCGCTTGTTCCAAACCTCGCGGCGTTTCCATGTGGAGATTCAGCCGCAACTGGTCTTGCTGCAAAAAACCTTGCTCAACATCGAGGGCTTGGGCCGCCAACTCGACCCTGAGCTGGACCTGTGGAACACGGCCAAGCCCTTCTTGGAAAAATGGATGATCGATCAGCTGGGTCCGAAAAAATTGCTGATGGAATTGCGCGACCAAGCGCCGCAATACGCCAAGTTGCTGCCGCAACTGCCGCGCCTGCTGCACGCTTATTTGCAACAGCCGCAAAGCCATTTGCAAGAACGCCAACACCTGGACAATTTGATTGCCGAGCAGCGCCGCACCAACCGCATGCTGCAAACCATTCTGTATCTGGGCATTGGCTTTGTCATGGCTTCCGTGGCCCTGCAAGTGTTGATGCATCTGGACTTGTTGTAACTGAAATTTTGCGAACGCAAGGCGCCTTGGTGCGCAGTGGGAGTGCAACGTGCTGCTGAGCTTGGTTATTGCCTATTTGTTGATCACCATCGCGATTGGCTTGCTGGCCGCCAAACGTGTGAAAAATTCGGCCGACTTTGCGGTGGCTGGGCGGCATCTGCCCTTGGCCATGATTGTCACCACCACCTTCGCCACCTGGTTTGGTTCAGAAACCGTGTTGGGCATTCCGGCCAAGTTCGTCAACAGCGGCTTGAACGGCGTGGTCGAAGACCCGTTTGGCGCGGGCAGTTGCCTGATTTTGGTGGGTGTCTTTTTTGCGGCCAAGCTGTACCGCATGAACTTGCTGACCATCAGCGACTATTACCGCGAGCGCTATGGACGCATGGTGGAGGTGGTTTGCTCGGTCATCATCATGGTCAGTTATTTGGGCTGGGTCTCGGCCCAAGTCACGGCGCTGGGCTTGGTGTTCAACCTCTTGTCGGGGGGCGGCATCAGTCTGAGCCAAGGCATGGTGATTGGCGTGGTGTCCATTCTGGCCTACACCCTGTTTGGTGGCATGTGGTCGGTGGCGGTCACCGACTTCATGCAAATGATCATCTTGGTGGTGGGCTTGGCCACCATCGCGGTGTTTGCCGGGCAGCAGGCTGGTGGCGCTGACAAAGTGCTGGACTTGGCGATCAGCCAAGACTTGTTCAAGTTCTGGCCGGAGCCGAATTTCAAGGATGTGATCTTCTTTTTCGCCGCCGCCATCACCATGATGCTGGGCTCGATTCCGCAGCAAGACGTGTTTCAGCGTGTCATGTCGGCCAACAGCGAGCACGCCGCCACCCGGGGTCCGATTCTGGGCGGCGTTTTCTATATTTTCTTCGCTTTCGTCCCGATGTTTTTGGTCGTCAGCGCCATGCTCATCATGCCGGACAAAGCCTTGCAGCTGATGCAGGACGACCCGCAAAAAGTCCTGCCCACCCTGGTCATGGAGCACATGCCCTTTGCCATGCAGGTCTTGTTTTTTGGCGCTTTGTTGTCCGCCATCAAGTCCTGCGCATCCGCCACTTTGCTGGCCCCCAGCGTGACCTTCACCGAAAACATTTGGCGTCAGTTTTACCCCCACAGCAGCGACCGGCAAGAACTCCAGGCCATGCGCATCACGGTCTTGGTGTTCAGCGCTTTGGTGCTGGTCTATGCCATCGCCATGCAGGGCAGCAGCATTTATGAGATGGTCTCTGGGGCCTACCAAGTGACCCTGGTCGGCGCCTTCATCCCCTTGGTGTGTGGGCTGTACTGGCCGCGTGCCACCACCCAGGGGGCGGTGATGGCCATTGCAGCGGGACTGACGGTGTGGCTGGCCTTCATGCTGTCGCCTGCAGGGGCAGAGTTTCCCGCCCAGCTGGCCGGGGTCTTGGCCAGTGGGGCTGGCATGTTGCTCGGCTCGCTCATGCCGCAAGTGCTGCGCAACCACAAGGCCCCACACCACGCCATACCGCACGTCGGCTGAGGCGGGCAGCCGCCTATAATGGAGGGTTGTGTACCTTCCAACCTGACGCCTTCTATCCATGCCAATCTACGCTTACAAATGTGAGTCCTGTGGCCATGCCAAGGACGTTTTGCAAAAAATGGCCGATGCGCCGTTGTCTGATTGCCCCGTCTGCGGCAAACCCAGCTTCAAAAAACAACTGACCGCCGCTGGCTTTCAGCTCAAAGGCAGTGGCTGGTATGCCACCGACTTCAAGGGCGGCCCGGGCGGCGCAGCGGCACCGGCGGTGCCCACGCCCAGCGAGGGCAGCGCCACGACTGCGCCTGCGGCCACACCTTCTTCTGCGCCTGTTGTCACGCCCGCTGCTGACAGCAGCTCGGCCTCGGCGGCTTCGTCCAGTGCTTGCGCGGCTTCATGCGCGTGTCACTGAACAGCACCAGCATGGACCTTTTAACTTCAGATTGAACTTCATGAACCTGCGCTTGCGCCACTACTTTGTCACCGGCTTGCTGGTGTGGCTGCCCATGGGGATCACGGTCTGGGTCTTGACCTGGCTGGTCGGTTTGCTCGACAGCATCTTCCTGACCGTGCTGGGCGCGCTCGACGCCATCATTCCGGGGATGCATGCGGCGGCCGAGTCGTTGCGCAACGTGCCCGGCCTGGGCGTCATGTTGGTGGCTTTGGTCATCTTGTCCACCGGCGTGTTTGTGGCCAATATGTTTGGTCAATGGGCGGTGCGGCAATGGGGCAAATTGATTGATCGCATTCCGGTGGTGCGCACCATTTACACCGGCGTGAAGCAGGTGGCCGACACCTTGTTTTCAGGCAGCGGCAATGCGTTTTCCAAGGCCTTGCTGGTGCCCTACCCGCATGCCAATTCGTGGACCATCGCCTTCTTGACCGGCCAACCTGGCGGCGAGGTGGCGCGTCACTTTCAAAAAGAGTTCGTCAGCGTGTACGTGCCCACCACGCCCAACCCCACTTCTGGTTTCTTTTTGATGATGCCGCGCGAGAGTGTGGTTGAACTGGACATGAGCGTGGACGACGCCTTGAAATACATCATCTCGATGGGGGTGGTGGTGCCCGGCGGCCCTGACGCCATGCCCGTCAAGACAACTGACAATCCACAATAAATAAAGAAGAGAGCCGAGAACATGTCCAACATGCGTAGCCATTATTGCGGTCTGGTGACCGAAGCCCTCCAAGGCCAAACTGTGAGTCTGTGTGGCTGGGTCAACCGTCGCCGTGACCACGGTGGCGTGATTTTCATCGACTTGCGTGACCGTGAGGGCTCTGTGCAGGTGGTGTGCGACCCGGACCGTCCCGAGATGTTCCAAGTGGCCGAAGATGTGCGCAACGAGTATTGCGTGCAAATCAAAGGTGTGGTGCGTGAGCGCCCCCAGGGCACGACCAACGACAGTTTGAAAAGTGGCAAGATTGAAGTGCTGTGCCATGAACTGATCGTGCTCAACCCCTCGGTGACACCGCCGTTTCAGATCGACGAAGACAATTTGTCGGAGACCACCCGCCTCACGCACCGCGTGCTCGACCTGCGCCGCCCCTACATGCAAAACAACCTGATGCTGCGTTACCGCGTGTCCATGGAAGTGCGCAAGTTCTTGGACGCCAACGGTTTTGTCGATATCGAAACCCCGATGCTGACCAAGAGCACGCCCGAAGGCGCGCGCGACTACCTGGTGCCCAGCCGCGTGCACGAAGGCCACTTTTTTGCGCTGCCGCAGTCGCCCCAGTTGTTCAAGCAATTGTTGATGGTGGCCGGCTTTGACCGTTACTACCAAATCACCAAGTGCTTCCGCGACGAAGACTTGCGCGCCGATCGCCAGCCTGAATTCACGCAGATTGATATCGAAACCTCGTTCATGAGCGAAGAAGAAATTCGCGACATGTTCCAAGGCATGATCACCACCGTCTTCAAGAACACCATCCAGGTGGACTTGGGCGAGTTCCCCGTCATGACCTACCAAGACGCCATGCATTTGTACGGCTCTGACAAGCCGGACCTGCGCGTCAAGCTGCAGTTCACCGAAGTCACCGACGTGATGGGCGATGTGGACTTCAAAGTCTTCTCCGGCGCGGCCAATATGGTGGGCGGGCGCGTGGTCGCCTTGCGCGTGCCGGGCGGCTCGGCGGAAGGCGGCGGCATCAGCCGTGGCGAAATCGACGCCTACACCGAGTTTGTCAAAATCTACGGCGCCAAAGGCTTGGCCTACATCCGCGTCAACGACCTGTCCAAGGGCCGCGACGGACTGCAGTCACCCATCGTCAAGAACATCCATGACAAAGCGCTGAACGCGGTGCTGGAGCGCTCAGGCGCGCAAAACGGCGACTTGATTTTCTTCGGTGCCGACAAAGCCAAGATCGTCAACGATGCGATCGGCGCCTTGCGCATCAAAATCGGTCACAGCGCGTTTGGCAAAGCCCACGGCTTGTTTGAAGACCGTTGGGCCCCGATGTGGGTGGTGGACTTCCCGATGTTCGAGTTTGACGAGGACAGCCAGCGCTACACCGCCGTGCACCACCCCTTCACCGCGCCCAAAGACGGCCACGAAGACTGGATGGTCACCGCACCTGAGAAATGCATCTCCAAAGGCTACGACATGGTCTTGAACGGCTGGGAGATGGGCGGCGGCTCGGTGCGTATCCACCGCGCCGATGTGCAGCAAAAAGTGTTTGACGCCTTGAAGATCACCCCCGAAGAAGCCCAACTCAAGTTCGGCTTTTTGCTCGACGCCTTGCAGTACGGCGCGCCTCCGCACGGCGGCCTGGCCTTCGGCCTAGACCGCGTCGTCACCTTGATGACTGGTGCCGAATCCATCCGCGACGTGATCGCCTTCCCCAAAACCCAGCGCGCACAAGACCTGCTGACCCAAGCCCCCAGCCCGGTGGACGAGAAGCAGTTGCGCGAACTGCATATCCGCTTGCGCAATGCGGAGGCGGTCAAGGCTTGAGCGGCGGTCACTGAAAGCGAAACGCTGCCCACGCCAAAGCCACTCTAGGGTGGCTTTGGCGTTTTGGCAATGCGCTTGCTGATGGGGACTTCAAGGCTCGACCAGCTGCAGATAAGCCTGCCGGGTTTCGGCTGAGACGCTGGCCAGCAGTTGCGGGTAGCTGGTTTGATGTCGGGCCAGCATGCGCGCCGAGGCCACGGTTTTGGATTTGCAAAACCAGTGGCAGCTGTGTTGCATCAACAGCAATTCGGCGGTGATGGTGAAAGCCTTGTCTTTGGGGCTGCGCTGTGCGGTGTTGTCGATTGCACGGCCGATGCCGTGGGCATGGATGCTGAAGGCTTTGCGCATGTCAAACATCGATTGCGGTGCTATTTTTTCAGCATAGGGCACGCACAAAGGCCAGTTGCTCAGTTGGGTGCTTGCGGCGTCCAATTGGGAAAAATCCAGCACAAAATGCTGGAATTGCAGTTTCAGATTTTCTTCGGTGCTGGCCAGCATGGACCAGATGCTGGCTTGGCGCGCCAGATCGGTTTCACCCAGTGCGCGCAGATAAGCCTCGGTCAAGTTCGCCATCATCTTTTCGATTTGGTAGGGCTGCAGCTGGCGCGCCAACAGGGCTTTGCGCTGCTGTTGCAACTTGGATTTGTGCATCCAAGCCGTGAGGGCCAGGATGGACAGGAGGACCCAAAATTCAAGTGTCATGGCGTGGAGGGTGTAGGTGGGCGGGCGTTCATTCGCCCAAATCAATCAAAGCCGACAAGCGGACCGCCCCCGGCGCTTGGTAGTCGGCCAAAACCCAGGCGCTGCGCTGCGTCAAAGGCCAGTCGTCCAGCAGTTGGTGCAGCTTGCGAATGCTGGCCAAGTCCAGCGCGGCAAAGGGCTCGTCCATCAGCAACAGGTCGGCACCGCAGGCCAATGCCGTCACCCAACCCACTTTGCGTTGGCTGCCGGTGGACAGCATGTACATGGCTTTGTCAGCATGCGCGGCCAACTGCAGATGCTCCAACATGGCTGCAGCCATGGCGTCATCCCAGTGCGGGTACTGCTGCGCCATCTGGGCAAAGTACTGGCGCGGTGTCAGCGCTTGGCGCTGTGGTGCGCGCGGCGCATGCACATCACTGCGGGCAAAGATGTGCGCATAAATGCGGTTTTTCAGGGCCGCGTCGTGCAGGTCTTGGTCGTGCATGCGCAAACTGCCGACGCTGGGCCGCAACTGCCCGGCCAACAATCGCAGCAGGGTGGACTTGCCCCGGCTTTCGCCCCCTCGCACCAGGCTCACGCCTGCTGGCGGAATAGCAAAATCCAAACCCGACAGCAGCGGCGCATCAGTGCCGTAGCCAAAGCCCAATTGCGTTGCTTGCACCCGTGCCGCAGCCATGGGCGAGGTCAGGCCGCAGGCCGCATCAGCACCGGGCCACCTTGGGCGATGGCGCGTTGGTATGCAAGGCGGGCGTTGAGGCGCTCTTTGTAGGCCAGCACATGCGGATAGGCTGCGACATCGCCGCCGCGCAGCAGCGCGGCTTCGACCGCAAAACTCATTTGGAAATCGGCCATGGCCAGGTGTTCGCCAGTGAACCAGGTGTGCTGGCTCAGGTGCGTTTCCATGAAGGCCAAGGCCGTTGCCAGGTTCGGGTCGATGAGCTGGGTTTGCACATTGCTGCAAATGGCGCGGGCGATGGGTTTGACAAAAAAGGGCATGGGCCGTGTCGGGATGGCGGCAAACACCAACTTCATCACCAACCAGTTCATCAGTGAGCCTTCGGCGTAGTGCATCCAAAAGCGATTTTGAAAATGCGCTGGGCTGCCGCGTTCGGGGTTCAGGTGTTGCAAGTCTGTCGCAGTGACTTGGCCATAGGTGTCGACCAGGTATTCAATGATCGCGCCCGACTCGGCCACCACCAAGTCACCATCGGTGATGACCGGGGATTTGCCCAACGGGTGGATTTTTTTCAGCGCCGGTGGGGCCAGGCGCGTGACGGGGTCGCGCTGATAGACCTTGAGTTCGTAGGGCAAACCCAACTCCTCCAGCAGCCACACAATGCGCTGTGAGCGCGAAGTTTCAAGGTGGTGAACGGTGATCATGCGTGGGATGTTAGCCCGTTTTGCAAAACCTACTCCGCGCGCCACTCATTCCCAGCGGTGGGTCCAGGTCAGGCGCAGGCTGCGCGGCTCGGCCGGGTGCAGATGCAGACCGCGCTGCGGCTGCGCTTCGCCGCGCAGTTGGGAGGCATACCAGTAGGCCATGTCGTTGGTTTGGCTGTTCCAAAGATTGAACACATCCAGGCTCAGGCGGCTGCGCGAAGTCAGTTGGTAGCCCAGGCGAAAATGGCCCAGCCAAGTGGCTGGCGACTGGACGCTGCCGTTTTCAAGCAAAGGACGAGCGCCCACATACCGCAGCCGCAAGGCCGCAGACCAAGGGCCTTGCGCCTCATACGCCAGGCCCAGATGGGCGGTGTGGGTGACCGCACCCGGGATCAGGTTGCCCTCAGGTGCATCGCCTTGGAAGCGGGCATGGGACCAGGCCCCATCCATGTCCAGTGTCCAAGCGCGGCTGAGCTTGTAGAGGTTGCTCCACTCCAACCCATAGCGGCGCGATGGCCTGGCCGCTTCGGTGGTGCCGGCGTCGCCCACATAGATCAACTCCGAGGCCGACTCCAGTTGCCACAGCGCCAGGGTGCTGTGCCAGCCAGGCCGCACTTCGGTGCGCCAACCCAGCTCGTGGCCGGTGGTGCGTACCAAGCCCGGCGCAGGCGTGGCTTTGATCGCAGACTCTATGGG
>CANGEE010000020.1 GCA_947452635.1 Comamonadaceae bacterium
CAGGCAGGGCCTTGTTGAACCCCTGGGCCTTTGCTCTTCCATAGCAGATGAGGCCAACGGTAATTGATGTCGGCTTGGCCGTTGGTTTGCAACAACTGTGGCGCGATGACTGCGGCATCTGGATAGGTGTTGGCCGTTTTGAGCAGACCTGCAACAGACGCGTTGGTGATGTCGCAATCCGGGTTGAGCAACAGCGCAAATGGCGTGGTGACCTGCGCCAATGCGCGGTTGTTGGCCGCACCGAACCCCAGGTTGTTGGGCAGAGCCAGGACTTGCGCTTGGGGGAGAAACTGCGCCGTCAACTGCGCCCCGCCATCATCGCTGCCGTTGTCGACAACGATGATGTGCTGAAACTTTTCTAAACTGGTCTGCAGCGCGGGTAAACAGTGCGCACTGTTGAAGGTCACCACGATGACGGTGACCTCACTCAAGCCCGGGGCGGAGTGATCAGTTTCGAATTGCACCTCAGTGGCCGTGCGCAACAACCTCACCCGCTTTGAGTTGGTACACCGTGCCGCAATAAGGGCACTTGGCCGAGCCTGTCTTGGCCACATCCAGGTACACCTTGGGGTGGGTGTTCCAGATTTTCATGTCCGCTTGAGGGCTGGGGCAAAACACACCGCCTTGGGCGTTCAGGTCTTTGGCCAGCAGTTCAATGGCGTTGCTCATTTGAATCTCCTCAAACTGGGGTCAGCCAGTGGGCGTATTGGGGGTTGCGGCCGTTGACAATGTCAAAGAACGCGGACTGGATTTTTTCGGTGATCGGGCCTCGGCTGCCCGCGCCCAATTCGATGCGGTCAAGTTCGCGAATCGGCGTGACTTCAGCAGCCGTGCCGGTGAAGAAGGCTTCGTCCGAGATGTAGATTTCGTCGCGGGTGATGCGTTTTTGCACAATCTCCAAGCCCAGGTCTTTGGCGATGTGGAAAACGGTGTTGCGGGTGATGCCGTTCAAGGCGCCAGCCGACAAGTCAGGCGTATAGATCACGCCATCTTTGACCACGAAAATGTTTTCGCCCGCGCCTTCCGACACAAAGCCCGAGGTGTCGAGCAACAAGGCTTCGTCGTAGCCCTCGTCGGTGACTTCCATGTTGGCCAAGATCGAGTTGGTGTAGTTGCTCACGGCCTTGGCCTGCGTCATGGTGATGTTGACGTGATGCCGGGTGTAGCTGCTGGTTTTGACGCGGATACCGCGTTTCATGCCTTCTTCACCCAGGTAAGCGCCCCAGGTCCAGGCGGCGACCATCAGGTGGATGGTGTTGCCCTTGGGTGAGACGCCGAGTTTTTTGTCACCAATCCAGGTCAGCGGGCGAATGTAGCCGGACTCCAGATGGTTTTCACGCACCACGTCGCGCTGCGCTTGGTTGACCTGCTCCTTGGTGAATGGAATCGCCATGCGCAAGATCTTGGCGCTGTTGAACAGGCGATCGGTGTGCTCTTGCAGGCGGAAAATGGCGGTGCCTTGCTCAGTTTTATAAGCGCGCACGCCTTCAAAAGCGCCACAGCCGTAGTGCAGGGTGTGGCTCAGCACGTGGATTTTGGCGTCGCGCCAATCGACCATCTGGCCGTCCATCCAGATTTTGCCGTCACGGTCTGACATGGAGGGGATGACAACGCTCATGAAAGTGTCCTTAATAGTGAATTGCTGTGCAAATGCAACAAAAGGCCATTTTAAGGTCTGTGGCCGTGCTTGTGGCTGCCCAGGATGACTCGCCGAGAATTATTCGGATGCGCCGTCGTCCGAAGCGGGGCGTTCCAACACCCATTCACTGAGTTTGCCGGCTACAAAAGTGCAGGTCACATGCGACTGGCCCGCGTCACTCCACCTGAACACTTCGGGTTGCGCGTCTTTGGCGCTTTGCAACTGGCCCAGGGAGCGGGTCATGGCGATCACGTGCATCAGGTTCACGCCTTTTCTGAGTTTGGCGTTCAGCATGACGGCACTGGCCACGCTGCCCACGGGACGGTCGGTGGCGCGCTTGAGCACCGTGAGAATGCGTGTAAAGTGCAGCAACATCCACATCACCAAGCCCGTCGCCACCAGCGCCACGCCGGGCCACTGGTAGGCACGCCACGCGCCCACCGCCAGGGCGACGCAGGCCACAGGTATCAAAATACGGTTGAAATTCATTGCGCTATTGTCGGGCTTAATCGTGGCGATTTCGGGGCATTCAGCCCATGCTGCGCACCAAATTCATAGCCTCTTCGATGCGCTCGACCGGGTGGATGGTCAAGCCCTCAAAAGCCTTGTCGTTTTTCTTGGGGGCATTGGCTTTGGGCACGATGGCGACCTGAAAGCCCAGCTTGGCCGCCTCTTTCAGGCGATCTTGCCCGCGCGGTGCCGGTCGCACCTCGCCAGCCAGACCCACTTCGCCAAAGGCGATAAAGCCTTTGGGCAAGGCCTTGCCGCGCAAACTGGAGGTGATGGCCAGCATCACCGCCAAGTCGGCCGCCGGTTCGCTGATGCGCACGCCGCCTACGGCGTTGACAAACACGTCTTGGTCCATGCAGGCCACGCCGGCGTGGCGGTGCAGCACCGCCAACAACATGGCCAAGCGGTCGCGGTCCAATCCCACCGACAAGCGCCTGGGGCTGGGGCCCCCGCTGTCGACCAAGGCTTGAATCTCCACCAACAGCGGGCGCGTGCCTTCCAAGGTCACCATCACGCAACTGCCGGGCACGGGTTCGCTGTGTTGGCTCAAAAAGATGGCGCTGGGGTTGCTCACACCCTTCAGGCCTTTTTCGGTCATGGCGAAGACGCCGATCTCGTTGACCGCGCCAAAGCGGTTCTTGATGGCACGAATCAGCCGAAAGTTGGAATGCGTGTCGCCCTCAAAGTACAGCACCGTGTCCACCATGTGCTCCAGCACCCGGGGCCCGGCCAGAGCCCCTTCTTTGGTCACATGGCCGACCAGCACGATGGTGGTGCCGGTGGCTTTGGCGGTGCGCGTCAAATGCGCGGCGCATTCACGCACCTGCGCCACCGAGCCGGGGGCCGAGGTAAGTTGGTCTGAATACACCGTTTGAATTGAGTCGATGATGGCGATGCCCGGCTGGCGCGCTTGCAAGGTGTGCAGAATTTTCTCGAGTTGGATTTCGGGCAGCACCGACACTTGGCTGGCCATCAAGCCCAAGCGCCGCGAACGCAGGGCCACTTGCGCGCCACTTTCTTCGCCCGTCACATACAAGGTCTGCATGCCGCTGCGCTGCAGCGCATCCACAGCCTGCAGCAGCAAAGTGGATTTGCCGATGCCGGGATCACCGCCGATCAGCACCACGCCGCCTTCCACCATGCCGCCGCCCAGCACCCGGTCCAACTCGTCTATGCCGGTGGGGTGGCGCTCAAAGTCCGCCGCTTCGATCTCAGACAGCGGCAAAACTGGCGAAGTGGGTGCCAATGAAGCGTGCGCAGAACCAAAGCGGTTTTTGCCCGCAGCCGGTTCGGCCGCGCCTTCGATCAAGCTGTTCCAAGCCTCGCAATGGGGGCATTTGCCCATCCAGCGTGCGCTGGTGCCGCCGCATTCCGTACAGGTGAAAATGGATTTGTCTTTGGCCATGGTTCAGGTTTGCCAGGGATAAGGCAAGGGTGTCCAGTCGCGGCCCACTCGCCGCAAAAGCGAGCGTTGCCACTTGGGTTTTTGTAAAAAAGCTTTTTTGGGTGCGACGCGCACATCCGGTCGAATCGCCGGCCACAGTGCCAAACGCTCCTCATAACTGGCTTGCGGTCCCAGATGCGCAAAGAACGCTTGCAAATCAGTGCGGAATTCTTTGAACCAGTGGTAGTGAAAGACGACGGGTCCGCTGTCCACCAAGGGGATGCGGTGGGCATGCAACACGGCCGAAAACGCACATTGCTCCACCGTGTGAATCGGCAGCAAGGGCCACATGGCGTCGATCCAGGCGGTGGCCTCGTCAAACCAGGCGACGCGCGCGGCGTCAAAGCCAATCACCCCAGAATTCCAAAGCGGCGTGGCCGGGTCCAGCGGGCACCCAACGCCCTGGACTTGCAGTGTGCTGCGCCGAAAGAATTCACCTGCGCGTTGTTGACTGCGTGTGGCATGGGGAATGGCGTTGGCTGGGCCTTCGCATTCATTGAGCACAACCCGGCCTTGGGCCATGTGGTCCAGCCAGAGTTGGAGGTCATGCAAAAAAGCCGTGTCGGTGTCTAAAAAAACCACCTGATCACCCGGCTGGCTGATCTCTCGCGTGGCCCAGGCGATGGCCTGGGGCTTGAGCCGGTGCACATAAGCTGTCGGACCGATGAATGCTTGCTTGCGCGCAGCGGACAGCGGCAAGTAGTGAATGTCCGGTGCGGCGCCCAACAGCTGTTGCAAAAGAGGGGCATGGTCGGTGACCACGTGAATCGGCCCTTTGAACTGGCCGTTGCCCCGGGCCGAAAGGATCGCGTAGGCCGCTTCCATGGCATAGACCTCAGGCCCGTGGCTGAGGTAGAGCAGGTGGCAGGTCTGTGCACGCATGGGGGTGATTGTCGCCGCACAGCTTGTCCTGCTGGGCGCTCAAGTCGATTTAAAGCCAGCCCCTCAACAATTCGCGTGTCAAGTCTGCTGCTGAGCCTGTGCGGCAGGCTTTGAAATTTTGTCCTGCCCACATAGGTGAGAAGTCGTTGCGCTGTCGCTTTTCGGCGGCCGCACGCAGCGGTGCGAGGGCGGCGGTGGCCAGCGGAAAGGCCGGTGCAGCAGGATGCATGGGCCCCAGCTCGCGCATCAAGCGGTTGACCAAGCCCCGCGCGGGCCGGCCGGTGAACAAGCGGGTGAGCGCCGTCTCTGGCGCATCGGCGGCCAGCAAAGCCGTGCGGTGCAGATCACTGGTGGTGCTCTCGTTGCAGCACAAAAAAGCTGAACCTACTTGCGCGCCGCAGGCCCCCATGGCGCGGATCCTGGCCATGTCTTGGGCTGTGGCCAAGCCACCAGCGGCAATCACGGGCAAGTTGACCGCGGCAAGAACGGCAGGCAGCAGGCGCGACAGCCCCAGCTGCTGATCCAGCGCGTCACTCAAAAACATCCCCCGATGGCCGCCTGCTTCCAGGCCTTGTGCAATCACCGCATCGGCACCGTGCGCTTGCAGCCATTGCGCCTCCGCCACGGTGGTGGCCGATGACAGCACCAGACTGCCCCAGCTTTTCACGCGGGCCAGCAAGTCCGGCGCGGGCAGGCCAAAGTGAAAACTCACGACGGCGGGCTTGAACGCTTGCAGCACATCGGCCATGGGGTGATCGAACGGGACCCTGGCTGGGGCGCGAGTCGCAGCCTCGATGTCCAAATCCAACTCGGCGTAATAAGGGGCCAGCAGTTGGCGCCAAGTGGCATCGGCAGCAGCGTCAGGCACGGGTGCGGCGTGGCAAAAAAAGTTGACATTGAACGCGCGTGAGGTGGCCTGGGTCATGGCGCTCAACGCGCTCGCCAACGCGTCGGGGCTGAGCATCGCGGCCGGCAGAGAACCCAGGCCGCCGGCTTCGCACACGGCGACAGCCAGGCGATGGTCTTGGACCCCCGCCATGGGGGCCTGAATCAAAGGGGCTTGCAGGCCTAAGTGTGCACACAGATCCATCATGACCTGACTATAGCCGCGCTGGCGCTCAGGGATTGAGGCGTTGGATTTCCGTTGTGAGGGCTTCAGTCGAGATCGGCTTGGACACATAGCCATCCATGCCCGAGGCCAGATACAGCTCGCGGTCACCTTTGAGGGCATTGGCGGTCACCGCAATGATCGGGGTGGGCGAGCAACCGCCTTTTTTTTCAATGGCGCGAATCATTTGCGTGGCCTCGATGCCACCCATTTCAGGCATCTGGATGTCCATCAAAATCAGTTCAAAAGAACTGCTGTTGAACGCCTCCACCGCTTCCAGGCCGTTGCTGGCCAGGGTGACTTCGTAGCCCATGCGGTTGAGCAAAATGGTCTCCAGCGTTTGGTTGATCGGCGTGTCCTCCACCAACAAGACACGTTGCACGCTGCGTGTGTCCATGTGGTCTTCGGTCTGAACGTCATCGCCATGGCGACTGGGGGCTTGGCCAATCCACTCATTGTCCAGCACGGAGATCAATTCAGAGGGGTCCACCGGTTTGATCAAAAAGCCCTGAATGCCCAAGCGACTCAATTCTTCCTCACTGATTTGTTCACTGAGTGCACCTAACATGATGATGACCAAATCATCCGGCGAGCGCAGTTGGCGCAGTTGCGCCGCCAAAGCGTAGCCATCGGTATCGGGCATG
Organism: Comamonadaceae bacterium; assembly: GCA_947452635.1. GTDB lineage: Bacteria > Pseudomonadota > Gammaproteobacteria > Burkholderiales > Burkholderiaceae_C > Limnohabitans_A. The sequence goes on from CANGEE010000020.1 coordinate 6,228, forward strand.
TCCACATCGATGAGCGCAAATCGCACCTGCATCAGTTGCGGCATATGCATGGCGTGCGCCGCGTTGTCGCTGGCCACTGCATGCAGCCCTGCGGCGTGCAATTGTTGCGTCAAAATCATCCGGCTGCGTGCATTGTCATCCACGACCAGGGCCATTTTTCCAGTCATCCCCAGCTGTCGTTGGGGATTCAATAAAGGCCTTGAGCGCGCGCGTTGCAACTGGACGTCAAAGCTGAAAGTGCTGCCCAGACCCAATTGACTGCGCACCTGGATGTTTCCACCCATCTTTTGCACCAGGCTGCGGCTGATCGCCAACCCCAGGCCTGAGCCGCCAAAACGTCGGGCTGTGCTGGAGTCGGCTTGGGTAAAGACTTCAAAAATCAGCGCTTGCTTGTCTTGCGAGATGCCAATGCCGGTATCTTGGATGCGAAACGTCAGCCAAATGCCTTGATCGTTGCGCGGCGGGTGCATGCAGACCACGCTGAGCACGACCTCACCTTGGACGGTGAATTTGATGGCGTTGCCCAGCAAATTGGTCAAAATTTGCTGTAAACGCAAGGGATCGCCCACGACCAGATCGGGGACATCGGGGGCCATGTCACAGACCAATTCCAATTTCTTTTCGCAAGCACGCAATGACAAAGTCCGTGTCGTTTGTCGAATCAGGCCGTGCATGGAAAACTCATGCGGATCCAGCTGCAGTTTTTGCGCTTCGATTTTTGAAAAATCCAAAATATCATTGATGACCGTGACCAGCGAATGGGCTGAAGCCGCCACCATGTCCAGGTAACTGCGCTGTTCAGAGGTCAAGCGTGTTTGCAGGCACAACTCGGTCATGCCCACAATGCCGTTCATGGGGGTGCGAATTTCGTGACTCATATTCGCCAAAAAATGGCTTTTGGCGGCGTTGGCCGCTTGCGCCGCATCGCGCGCCAAAGACAAATCTCTCTCGGCGTTGGCACGCGCCTCGACAAACGTATTGAAGGCTTGCACCACGGTTTTGATTTCTGCGCCACCGAGCTCTGAAATGGGCGCAATCACCTTGCCCTCTTGCATGTGCTCAGCGGTTTCATGCATGGCTTGCGCGAGCTTTTGCAAGGGCTGAACCAATCGGGTGACAAAGCCCCAAATGAGGGGCAACAAGGTCAGCATCAAAAACAAGGTGACCAGCAACATGCGTTGCGACAGATCGCCGATAGGGGCAAATGCTTCGGCGGAGGGGATGACCGAGGCCACGATCCAGCCAGTGGATTTCAAGCGTTTGAAGGTGAACAAGCCCTTCAAGCCGCGGTTGTTCATGCCTTCCAGCGTCCCTTCAAAGCCTTGGAAGGCTTTTTCTAGGGGGATGTTGATGCCGCCTGCGGGGATGGTTTTCAAAATCAAACTGGCGTCAGGATGGGCAATGCGAACCCGGTCTGGGGTGACCATGTAGTAATAGCCGTTTTCACCATTCTTGCGGTCAGCGATGGTGCCGAGTAAGTTCGGTTTATAGAGGTTGAGCACCCCGCCCAAGATGCCTACCAATTTCTTTTCATGAGTGAAAATCGGCGCGGCCACCACCACGATGGGCTGCTGAGTGGCCTTGCCAAGAAGGGGCTTGGAAATCACGGCCTGGCCTGTGCGGATCACAGCCTGAATGTAGTCGCGCGAAGACATGTCCAAGGCGCGTCGTCCGGGCTTGATGGGCCAGTCCACCAGCAAAACGCCGGTGGCGTCGAAAACGTACAAATCGTCATACACCGACAGCAACGCGTGTTCGCGTTGCAGCCCATGTTCCAAGACAGCCAAATCCTTCAAGGACTCGGCTGGAAAATGGCGGCCCACACGGGACAGCATGCCCATGCTGTCTTGCAGTCGCTCGTCCAAGTGCTCTGCCAATTCAGTCAATTGCCTGTACTCATGTTTTTCAATGCGCTCCACGATGTCGCTGCGCAACACATAAAACTGCAGTCCCAACTGGACCAGCAGCAGCACAAACCCGGTGGCGATGGCACTCAAAGAGAGTTGAAGTTTGATACTCAGGTGTTTCATGGAGGGCAAGCGGCAGCCGCGAAGAAGTGCCGGTCACACACTGGAGCGTTCAGCGCTTGAAAATTAAAGCATTTATTTTAATTCTTTAAATGAAATTAATAAACTATTAAATATTCTTAATATCTTCAAGTGCCATGTGCAAGCGCATTGGACTTTGCTGCCCCAGGGTAAACCCAGGCGTCCGTACAGCCGCATTCATTTAATATATTAAATAAATGACCCGCTCCACCCCATTTGTCCATCGCAATTTGCCCCGACTGCTCTTGCAAGCGCGTGAGACGGTCATGGCGCACACCCGGCCGCGTTTGCGAGACCACGGTTTGTCAGACCAGCAATGGCGCGTGTTGCGCGTTTTGGGTGAGCATGCGGAGGAGACCGGCGGCATCGAAACAGGACGCGTCGCACGCGAGGCCTTCTTGCTGGGCCCCAGTTTGACCGGGGTGCTGGCGCGCATGGAGCGAGACGGCTTGATTCACCGGGCGCGTTGCGCCCAAGATGCGCGTCGCACGGTGGTGCGGGCCACCGAAGCCGGCCTGGCCAAAGTGCAGGCCTTGTCGCACACCATCGAGGCGCACTATGCCTGGATGGAGCAGCAATTGGGCAAGGAACATTTGAACGCCTTGTACAACTTGCTGGACGGCGTGATCGCGCTGGAGTCGACGGTGATGGACAGCCCCACCGACCCTGCTATTCAAAAGGAATAAGCCATGTCCCTGATTCGAACACCGCAGACGCCCTGGCAACCCCAGGGCACGGTCTATGGTCCTTTGCTCAACTTTCGCCGCGAGTGGGATCTGTGGTCGCCGCGCATGGCGCAAGACCCCTACAAGGCTGCGCCCAACGCACCGGTGCTGTATGTGAAAAGCGCTAACACCTTCAATCCGCGTGCGCAGTTGGTGTTGCAAGACGGCATTCTTGAAGTTGACATTGGGGCGACCGTGGGCGTGGTCCTCGGCGCGAACGGCCAACCCCAAGCCGCGTTGTTGCTCAACGACTGGGCCGTGCCCCACAGCAGTTACTACCGCCCGCCGGTCAAGTTCCGCTGCCGTGACGGCTACCTTGGCTTGGGCGAGTTACGCGACTGGGCTGATCTGGACGTGGCGGCTTGGACATTGAGAGTCAGCTGCAATGGCGAGCTCGTGCAAAGCGTTGACTTTGCGCAGCTCAAGCGCCCGCTCGCTCAGTTGCTGGCCGAGGTGGCCGCGTTCATGACTTTGCAAGAGGGGGATGTGCTGATGCTGGGCACCGACTGCTTGCCCGACGGCACACGCCCGCGTGCCCGCGCCGGCGACACCGTGCGCATCGAAGCCCCTGGCTTTGCGCCTTTCAGTCAAACTGTGGTGGCCGATGCCACTCATGGAGGTGCCGCATGAAACACGCACGCATTGCTTGGGCGGGCGCGCAGCACGAGGCGGTCGAATGCGAAGGCCAACTGCGCTTGACCCGCAGCTCGCACGCGGGCCGAATGCTCAACTTTGACGAGGTGGTCTGGCTGCCCCCATTGGCCCCTGTGCCCCAAGCGCGCACGGTGATCGCACTGGGGTTGAACTACGCGGACCACGCCAAAGAGTTGGCCTTCAAAGCGCCTGAAGAACCGCTGGCTTTCATGAAAGGTGAGGCCGCGTTCATCGGTCACCGCGCCTTCACGCGGCGTCCAGCCGAGGTGCAGAACATGCACTACGAGTGCGAGTTGGCGGTGGTCATCGGACGCACTGCACGGCATGTGAAAAAAGCCGATGCCTATGATTTTGTCGGCGGCTACAGCGTGGCCAACGACTACGCCATCCGCGACTACTTAGAAAACTGGTATCGCCCTAATTTGCGTGTGAAAAACCGCGACACCTGCACGCCCATTGGCCCTTGGTTGGTCGACGCCGCCGATGTGCACCAGCTTGAAGGCGGGCCGATGGCGCTGGCGCTGCACACCACCGTCAACGGCCAAGTGACCCAAAGCGGCAACACCCGAGACATGATTTTTGACGTGCCTACGCTGATCGAGTACTTCAGCAGTTTCATGACCCTGCAGCCTGGCGATGTGATCCTCACCGGCACGCCCGACGGCGTGGTGGACTGTCAGCCCGGTGACGTCGTGGTCACCGACATCCAGGGCCTGGGCGCTCTGGTCAACACCATTGTTCAAGGATGACTATGCGTATCGACCATTTGATCAACGGCCAGTCCGTCGCTGGTTCGGATTATTTTGAAACCGTCAACCCCGCAAACCAACAGGTGCTGGCCGAAGTCGCCTCTGGCGGCGAAGCCGAGGTGAACGCCGCCGTGGCTGCCGCCAAAGCCGCATTCCCCAAATGGGCCAATACACCCGCTACCGAGCGCGCCAAGGTGATGCGCAAGCTGGGCGAATTGATCGCCCAGCATGTGCCTGAAATTGCCCACACCGAAACCCAAGATTGCGGCCAAACCATCAGCCAGACGGGCAAGCAATTGGTGCCGCGCGCGGCCGATAACTTTCATTATTTTGCCGAAATGTGCACCCGCGTGGACGGCCACACCTACCCCACGCCGACACACCTGAACTACACCTTGTTCCACCCCGTCGGCGTGTGTGCACTGATCTCACCGTGGAACGTGCCCTTCATGACCGCCACCTGGAAGGTCGCGCCCTGTCTGGCCTTTGGCAACACCGCTGTGCTCAAAATGAGCGAACTCTCACCCCTGAGCGCAGCGCGCCTGGGCGAACTGGCCCTGGAAGCGGGCGTGCCTGCCGGTGTGCTCAACCTGGTGCACGGCTACGGCAAAGAAGCTGGCGAGCCCTTGGTAGCCCACCCCGATGTGCGCGCCATCAGTTTCACCGGCTCCACCGCCACGGGCAACCGCATCGTCAAGTCGGCAGGCTTGAAGAAGTTCAGCATGGAGCTGGGTGGCAAATCGCCCTTCGTGATTTTTGCTGACGCCGACCTGGACCGGGCTTTGGACGCGGCCATCTTCATGATTTTTTCCAACAACGGTGAGCGCTGCACCGCCGGCAGCCGCATCTTGGTGCAGCAAAGCATTTATGCCGACTTCTGTGCCAAGTTCGCCGCGCGCGCCCAACGCATCACCGTGGGCGATCCGCTGGACGAGCAAACCATCGTCGGCCCCATGATCTCGCAGGCGCACTTGGCCAAGGTGCTCAGTTACATTGAACTCGGCCCCAAAGAGGGTGCCACGCTGCTGTGCGGCGGCCTGGACCGGCCCAGTTACGCCCCCGCATTGACGGGTGATTTGCAAAAAGGCAACTTCGTTTGGCCGACGGTGTTTGCCGATGTGGACAACCGCATGAAGATCGCGCAAGACGAAATCTTTGGCCCCGTGGCCTGCTTGATTCCGTTCAAAGACGAGGCGCACGCGATTGCGTTGGCCAACGACATTCAATATGGCTTGTCGAGTTATGTCTGGACCGAGAACATCGGCAAAGCCCACCGCGTGGCCGCCGCCGTTGAGGCGGGCATGTGTTTTGTCAACAGCCAAAACGTGCGCGATCTGCGCCAACCTTTTGGCGGCACCAAAGCCAGCGGCACTGGCCGCGAAGGCGGTACCTGGAGCTACGAAGTGTTTTGCGAGCCCAAAAACGTGGCGGTGTCGATGGGCAATCACCACATACCCCACTGGGGCGTCTGAACATGCAACGCCGCAAGCTCTTGCTGAGCGCTGCAGCTTCGCTGTTGTGGGCTGGGCCATCACAAAGTCAGTCGCCAACATGGCCAGCCAAACCTATCCGTTGGATAGTCCCGTTCGCGCCGGGCGGCACCACCGATGTGGTGACGCGTTTGGTGGCGGTTGAACTTGCCCGGTCCCTGGGGCAGTCTATGGTGGTGGACAACAAGCCCGGTGCCGGTACGGTGCTGGGCGTGGACCTCGCGGCCAAGGCACCCCCAGATGGTTACACCCTGGTGACCGTGGCCAACAGTTTTTGCGTCAATCAGACCTTGGTCAAAAACCTGCCTTACGACGGTCTGCGCGATCTCAGACCTGTGGCGCTCATGGGCATGTCCGACCATGTGTTGGTCACACACCCTGGCAGCGGCCTGAAGACTTTGGCCGATTTGATAGCGGGTGCCAAAAAGCAGCCGGGCAAGCTCAGCTACGCCTCGTTCGGTGCCGGCACCTCTGCGCATTTGGCCGGTGCCATGCTCGAAGCGCAAGCAGGTGTCGAAATGATCCATGTGCCCTACAAGGGACAAGCCCCTGCGCTGAACGATGTGATCGGCGGGCAGGTCACGGTGATGTTTGGCAACTGGCCTGAATTTCGCCAGCATGTGCAAAGCGGCAAGCTGTTGGCCCTGGGCATGGCGATGTCCAAACGCTCGCCGCTGGCCCCGCAGATCCCGACCCTGGCGGAGCAAGGCGTGGCCATTGAGTCAAATTCTTGGAATGGCATGCTGACCCGCAGCGGGACACCCGACGCGGTGGTGCAAAGGCTCAATTCAGAAATCAACAAGGCTTTGCTGGCGCCCGCTGTGGTGCAGGCTTTTCAAGAGGGCGGTATTGCCTCGTTGGCCGCAACGCCGGATCGCTTTGCGGCTTTCATCCGCAGTGAAACAGACAAATATGCGCAAGTGATCCGCAAGTCCGGTATCACCGCAGAAAGCTGAAAGAGAGACACCATGGGACAACTCGCCCTCGCCGCCAAAATCACCCACGTGCCCAGCATGTACCTGAGTGAGCAGCCTGGCCCGCGTTTTGGCACGCGCCAAAGCGCGATCGATGGTCATAAAGAAATCAGCCGCCGCTGTCGCGCCTTGGGCGTGGACACCTTGGTGGTGTTTGACACGCACTGGCTGGTCAACGCCAACTACCACATCAACTGCGCACCGCACTTCAAGGGCGAGTACACCAGCAACGAGTTACCGCACTTCATTCACCACATGGCGTTCGAGTCACCGGGCAACCCCGCGCTGGGTCATTTGCTGGCGCAGGTGGCCAACGAACATGGCGTGGAAACCTTGGCGCACGACAACACCACGCTCAATCCCGAGTACGGCACTCTGGTGCCACTGCGCTACATGAATGAAGACCAGCATTTCAAGGTGGTCTCGGTGTCGGCCCTGTGCATGGTGCATTACCTCAACGACAGCGCGCGGCTGGGCTGGGCCATGCGCGAGGCGGTGGAAAAGCATTACGACGGCAAGGTCGCGTTTTTGGCCAGTGGCTCGCTGTCGCACCGCTTTGCCCAAAACGGCCTGGCGCCAGAGTTTGCCCACAAGATCTGGAGCCCATTCTTGGCGCAACTCGATAAACAAGTGTTGCAGATGTGGGCGAACCGCGAATGGAAAGCCTTTTGCGAGATGCTGCCCGAATACGCCAGCAAAGGCCATGGCGAAGGTTTTATGCACGACACCGCGATGCTGATGGGGGCGCTGGGCTGGACCGCTTACGACGGCGGCGTGGACATGGTGACGCCCTATTTTGGCGCCAGTGGCACGGGCCAGCTCAATGCGATCTTTGAAGTGACGCCGCAGAACGGTCAGCAAATTCCCGCTGCCGTGGCCAGCGCCGCCACGGGTTACACCGCCATCAGCACGCGGCTTTGAGGAGAACCACACATGCCCCATCTTGTGATTTTGTACACCGGCCAGCTCGACCATGAGGTCGACATGACGATCCTGTGCCGCCAAATGGCCGACGCCATGTTGACCGTCAAAGACGAAGCCGGCAAACAGGTCTTTCCCACCGGTGGCACCCGCGTACTGGCCTACCCCGCACCGCATTTTGCGGTGGCCGATGGCGGCGCGGCGGGCCAAGCCGCAGGGGGCACGGGCGATTACGCCTTCGTGTACCTGAATGTGCGCATGGGGCGGGGCCGCAGTCCCGCCACCCAGCAGCGCGCTGGGCAGACGCTGAGGGATGTGGCGCAAGCCTTTTTCGCACCCGTCATGGCGCAGCGCCACATCGGCATCACGCTGCAAATCGACGAAGGCCCCGAAGTGTTTGACGCCAAACACAGCAACCTTCATCCGCTTTTCAACAAGGCCTGAGATGCAAGTGACCTTGACTTGTGTAGGAGCGAGCCCCTGCTCGCGAAAGCCCGATGCTCTGGCCACCTTTTGCTCGCAGGGGCGCGCTCCCACAGGGAACCCGTAATATGTTTGACGACGCATTGATCCAGCAGCTCGCGCACGAGCTGAACCAGGCCGAAAAATCGCGTGTGCAGATTGAGCACTTCTCTAAACGCTTTGCCGGTATGACCATCGAAGACGGTTACCGCATCAACCGCGCCTGGATGCAGCTCAAGTTTGCCGAAGGCCGCACGGTGATCGGTCACAAGATTGGCCTGACCAGCCGCGCCATGCAGCTCTCCAGTCAAATTGACGAGCCCGATTACGGCACCCTGCTCGACAACATGCGCTACACCTGCACGCCGGGGCAGGTGCTGGACATCCCCTTTGCGAATTTCATCGCGCCGCGTGTCGAGGTCGAGTTGGCGTTCATCTTGAAAAAGGACTTGCGCGGCCCCCAGGTGACGGTGGAACAAGTGCTGGACGCCACCGATTACGTCACCCCCGCTGTGGAAATCATTGATGCACGCATCGAGCAGTTCGACCGCCACACCAAAGTGATGCGCAAGGTCTACGACACCATCAGCGACAACGCGGCCAATGCCGGTATCGTGCTGGGCGCGGTGCAGGTCGATCCTTTGACCACCGACCTGCCTTGGTGCGGCGCGGTGCTGCGGCAAAACGGCGTGGTCGAAGAAACCGGTTTGGCCGCCGGTGTGCAGGGCCACCCGGCGATTGGCATCGCCTGGCTGGCCAATAAATTAGCACCTTGGGGCGAGCATTTGCAGGCTGGCGAGATTGTGCTGGCGGGCTCGTTCACCAAGCCCGCGCCCGCCCAAGTGGGTGATGTGTTTGATGTCGACTATGGCCCCTTGGGGCGTTTGCAATTTCAATTCGTTTAACTGGAGACCTTCATGAAAACACCTGTCAACGCTTTCAAGCAAGCCCTGGCCGCGCGCCAGACCCAAATCGGCTTATGGCTGGGTTTAGCCAGCGCCTACAGTGCCGAAATTTGCGCTTGCGCCGGTTTCGACTGGTTGCTGATCGATGGCGAACACACGCCCAACGACCTGGCCAGCATTCAGGCCCATTTGCAAACCATCGCCGCCTATCCGGGCAGCCATGCGATTGCCCGCGTGCCGGTGGGCAACACGGTGATCATCAAGCAGTACCTGGACATGGGTGTGCAAACCTTGCTGGTGCCCATGGTGGACACGGCCGAACAAGCGGCTGCGGTGGTGAGGGCCATGCGGTACCCGCAAGACGACGGTCAAGGCGGTGTGCGCGGCATGGGCGGGGCACGTGCTTCGCGGTGGGGCCATTACCCGAACTACGCCAAAGAGGCCAATGCCCAAGTCTGTTTGCTGGTGCAAGCCGAGTCGCAAGACGCCTTGAACAACCTGGATGCGATTGCCAGCACCCCCGGCGTGGATGGTGTCTTCATCGGTCCGGCCGACTTGTCGGCGTCCATGGGCTATGTGGGCAATTCCGGCCACCCGGTGGTGCAAGCGGCGATTGAAGACGCGATTGCCCGCATCCTGAAGGCCGGTAAAGCGCCGGGCATTTTGACGCCTGACGAAAAACTGGCGCAGCACTACATCGACTTGGGCGCGGTGTTTGTGGCCGTGGGCCTGGACACGAATTTGTTGATGCGCCACACCACCGCACTGGCCGCCCGCTTCAAGGGTGCGGCGCAGCCTGCGCCGTCGACAGGCAAGGCCTACTGAGATGGCGCTGCCATTGCACACCACCCTGCCCACCGTGCCCAGCTTGCAGGGCCAAGTCCATGCCGACGAATGGGCCGCACGTGTGGAGCTGGCCGCTTGCTACCGCGTGTTTGCTCTGCTGGGCTGGACCGAGATGATCTACAACCACATCACCCTGCGCTTGCCCGCCTCGGTGTGTGGGCAAGACAAGCAATTTCTGATCAACCCCTTTGGCCTGCACTACAGCGAAGTCACCGCCAGCAATTTGGTCAAAATCAATTTGCAAGGCCAGGTGCTGGATGGCTCGCCTTACCCGGTCAACCCGGCCGGTTTCACGGTGCATGCCGCCATCCACGATGGGCTGCCCGAAGCGCATTGTGTGATGCACACCCACACCACGGCAGGTGTGGCGGTGGCTTGCTTGCAAGGCGGCTTGCAGCAGACCAATTTTTACTCGGCGCAGTTGCATGACATGGTGGCCTACCATGACTTTGAGGGCATCACCATCCATGCCGACGAAGCGCCGCGCTTGCTCCAAAGCATGGGTCAAAAACCAGCGGTGATTTTGCGCAACCACGGTCTTTTGGCTTGGGGGCATAACCTGCCGCACACCTTTGCGATTTTGTGGACGCTGCAACGTGCCTGCGAAATCCAGCTCGCCACCTTCAGCATGGGCGCGGCCATTCCCGTGTCCGAGGCGGTGGCAGCGCAATGCACCCGGGACGCGCTGCAGTTCAACCCGAACCATGGCGCTGGGCGTGATGTGTTCAATGCCTTGGTGCGCCAAATTCACCGTGTCGATGAAAGTTACAGCACATGAAAGTCTGCATTTACGGCGTGGGCGCGATTGGTGGCTGGATCGGTGTGCATTTGTCGAAGGCCGGTTGCAGCGTCAGTGCGGTGTCGCGCGGTGCCACCTTGCAGGCCTTGCGCAGCCAAGGCTTGACGCTGCATCAGGCTGGCGTCACGCACACCGTGTCCCTGCAGGCTTCAGATCAACCTGCCGACCTGGGCGTGCAAGACGTGGTGATCGTTGCCGTCAAAGCCCCGGCGTTGGCCGATGTGGCGGCGCAGATCGCGCCTTTGCTGGGGCCTCACACCGTGGTCTTTACCGCCATGAACGGCGTGCCTTGGTGGTTTTTGCAAGGTTTTGGCGGTGCGCTGGCGAATACGCGCTTGCCAAGCATCGACCCCGCCGGCGCCATTGCGCAAGGCATCCCTGCCGCCCACGTGCTGGGCGGCGTGGTGCATGCCAGCTGCGCGGTGGATGCGCCGGGGGTGATTCGCCATCACTTTGGCCACGGCCTGATTGTGGGCGAGCCTTCAGGCCAGGTGTCGCAGCGGGCGCAAGATTGGGTGGACTTGCTCAGTCGCGCTGGTTTCGCGGCCACGCTGTCGCCGCAAATTCAAAAAGACATTTGGTACAAGCTGTGGGGCAATATGACGGTCAACCCGATCAGCGGCATCACCGGCGCGACCACCGACCTGATTTTGAATGACGAATTGGTGCGCGGCTTCATCTCCAGCGTCATGCTGGAGGCCAAGGCCATTGGCGCACAGCTGGGCATACCCATTGACCAGCAACCCGAAGACCGGCATGCGGTGACGCGCAAACTGGGCGCTTTCAAAACCTCGATGCTGCAAGACGTGGAAGCGGGCAAAGCCATCGAACTGGATGCGCTGGTCAGCGCCGTGCGCGAGCTGGGCCAGCTGACCCATGTGGCCACGCCCTTCACCGATATCTTGCTGGGTTTGAGTCGCTTGCATGCCAGGGTGCACGGCCTGTACCCCGCACAATTCAATGCATGACTTCTGAACGCAAAGCCTTGAGTGGCACCGCCTTTGCCACCTTGCTGTTACTCGCCTTCATGATGGGGGCCAACCATGTGGCGGCGCGCTTTGCATTCAACAGCGGTGTGGATGTGGTCACTGCCGTGACTTGCCGCAGCGCCGTCACCGCCTTGGTGGTCGGCCTGCTGCTGTGGCAGCAAAAAGTGGCCTGGGCCACCACCGCACGGCAAAAAAAGTTTTTGCTGCTGGTTGGCGCATTGATTGCAGTGCAAAGCGTGTGCCTGTATTCGGCGGTGGCCAGCTTGCCCGTGGCCTTGGCTTTGCTGGCCTTCAACACCTATCCCTTGTCCACCGCGTTGTGGGCGCGCATTTTGTATGGGCACCGCGCGGAACGGGCCGTGCTGTTGGCCATGCCCTTGATGTTGTTTGGTTTGGCGCTGGCGCTGGATGTGCTGGGCGCGGCCTCGGGCTTGGGCGCGGCGGCGCACTGGAGCCAGATTGGGGCGGGCATTGCTTTTGCATTGGCGGCTTCCGCCACTTTTGGTTTGGCCATGGTGTTGACGCAGCACGAGGCGGGCGACTTGGATGGCCGTTTGCGCACCTTCTCGACCATGGGCTTGGTGGCGGTGTTGGCCAGTTCGGTGGCCTTGTCGCAAGGAGGGTTCCATTGGCCCAACGCGTTGTCCGGCTGGTGGGGCCTGGGCATGCTGACGTTTTTGTACGGCACGGCTTTCAGCATCATGTTCACCGTGTTGCCGCGCTTGGGCGTGGTGGGCAACTCGGCCATCATGAATGTGGAGCCGGTGTTTGCCTTGGTGCTGGCCTGGGCGCTGCTGGACCAGGCGATTGCGCCGATTCAGGTGGCGGGTGCATTGTTGGTCGTCGCCACGGTCATGGGGCTGGGGCTGCGCAAGCGCTAAGGCAGCACAGGGTAATGGGTCCGATCAGTCAGCCTTGGCGTTTTTCAATTGCAGGGCTTGGTCGTAGAGTGTATTTTTTGATTCTCCACTGATTTCGGCCGCCAGTTTCACGGCGGTTTTCAAAGGCAACTCGGGCAGCAGCAATTGCAGCACACGCAGGCCATCGCCCATGGCGGCCGCGGTCGGTGCGTCATGGATCACCAGCGCAAATTCGCCGCGCTGCCGCTCGGGCTTGGCGGCGAACCAGGCGGGCAGTTCGCTGGCGGCCAGGGTGTCGATGCTTTCAAACTGTTTGGTCAGTTCGCGGCCCACCGTCACGCGCCGTGTATCCAAAACGCTCAGCGCCAGCGCCAGGGCTTCGATGCGGTGCGGCGCTTCCAGCAGCACCATGGCCCGTGACTCACTGGCCAGTGCGTGCACCGCATGTTGACGCTCTTGGGCTTTGCTCGGCAAGAAGCCCATGAACACAAAACCCTGGTCACCGGTCATGCCCGAGGCACTCAAGGCGGTGGTCACACTGCTGGCCCCCGGCAGCGGCAGCACCCGAAAGCCGGCTTCCCGGGTCGCTGCGACCAAACGCGCACCCGGGTCGCTGATCGCCGGTGTGCCGGCGTCGCTCACATAGGCGATGCGCTGGCCTTGGGCCAAACGGTTCACCACGGTTTGCGCCGCCTCATGCTCGTTGTGTTGGTGCAAGGCCAGTAACTGCGCGTTGCTGCGGTCCATGCCGTAGGCGCGCAGCAGTTGCTGGGTGTGGCGGGTGTCTTCGCAGGCAATCACTTCGCACATACTGAGCACATGCAGCGCGCGCAAGGTGATGTCGGCCAGGTTGCCAATCGGGGTGGCGACCACATACAGTGTGTGGGTCGGATGGTTTTGGTGCGCGCTGGTGGCATGCGCCGCAGCCATGGCCCGCGACCAAGCCGTGGCCCCTGACCCTGCGGTGGGCGAGGGGTTGGGGCTAGCGATCTCATCTGAAGGTGTCAAGGGAGGCAAAGTCAATGGAGTTCCTCAAAAAAACACAAACGACCAAATCCAAAGGCGATGCTGCCGAAGAGGTCGCTTTGGCGTATTTACAGGCGCAAGGTTTGCGTTTGATACAGCGCAATTATCGGACCCCAGGACGCGGCGGTGGTGAAATTGATTTGATCATGCAGTTGCCCGACGGCACGGTGGTGTTTGTGGAGGTCCGCCAACGCGCCAGTCAGCGCTTTGGCGGGGCCGCTGCCAGTGTCGGGGCCGTGAAACAGCGACGCCTCATTTTTGCAGCGCGTCAGTATTTGATGCGATGGCGCCGCTTGCCGCCGACGCGATTTGACGTGGTGCTGGTCGAAACCGAAGGCGTGCAGTGGCTGCAAGCCGCATTTGATGCGGGCGGCGCCTGAGGTTTTCATGAGACAGACACCTCAAAGGGTTATCATCGAAGGCCATGTTAGACCTCCGCATTCAGCAGCATTTCATTGACAGCGCCGACTTGCAGTACCAAGCGGCTGAGCCTTTGGCCAAACCGGTCGAAGCGGGCGTGCAGGCGCTGATGGCCTGTGTCACCAGTGGCGGCAAAGTGTTGGTGGCCGGCTGGGGCGGCACCGCCGCGTCGGCTCCTTATTTCGCCAGCCTGTTTGTCGGCGGCTTTGAACGTGAGCGCCCCGAGTTGGCGGCGCTGGCCTTGACCGCCGAGGGCGCCGCCCTGGCCGACGAGCAGGTTTTGGCGCGTCAAGTGCGTGCGCTAGGCCACATGGGCGATGTGTTGATGGTGTTGACCGCCACGGGCGCCGAGCCGGTGTTGCAGCAGGCGGTGCATGCAGCGCACGAACGCGACATGACGGTGATGGCCTTGACCGGCAAAGGCGGCGGCGCTTTGGCCAAATTGCTGCGTGAGACGGACGTGCATGTGTGCGTGCCCCACGACCGTGCGGCGCGAATTCGAGAAGTGCAACAACTGGTGTTGCATTGTTTGTGTGACGGGGTGGATGCCCAGTTGTTAGGTGAACAGGAGTTAAGTGAATGAACAAGTCTTTTCAAAATGCCATGACCTCGACCTTGACGGCAGTGGCTTTGCTGTCCAGTGTCTCTGCTTGCGCCCCTTTGATGGTGGGCGGCGCGGTGATGACCGGCATGGTCGCGGTGGACCGCCGCACCTCGGGCATTCAGCTGGAAGACGAAGGCATTGAGCTGCGCACGGCTCAAGGCTTGCGGCAAAATTTGGGTGAAGGCCATCATGTCAATGTGACCAGCTACAACCGCCAGGTGTTGTTGACCGGCGAAGTGGCCACAGCCGCTCAAAAGGAGCAGGCTGACCAATTGGCGCAAAGTCAAGAAAATGTCAAAGCCGTGGCCAATGAACTGTCGGTGCAAGCGGTCAGCTCACTGACGCAGCGTTCCAAAGACGCCATCATCACGGGCCAAATCAAAGCCTTGTTTGTGGACGCCAAAGACCTGCAGTCCAGCGCTTTCAAAATCGTCACCGAGCGCGGTGTGGTCCATTTGATGGGCCGTGTCACCAGCCGTGAAGCGCAGCGCGCCACCGACATTGCGCGCAGCGTCAGCGGCGTGACCAAGGTGGTGCGGGTGCTGGACATCATCTCAGAAGAAGAGCTCAAGCGATTGAGCGCGCAAACCACCGCCAAATGACCCGTTGCGCCGCCCAGCGTGCGCTTTCCAGTCAAACGCCTGCTGACTGCAGGCGTTTTTTGTGGGTGTGCAGTTTGTTCTTTAACGCAGGCGCTTGATCAGGCTGGAGGTGTCCCAGCGGCGTCCGCCCAGCTCCTGTACATCGGCATAGAACTGGTCCACCAAAGCGGTGACGGGCAAGCGCGCACCATTGCGTTTGGCTTCGTCCAACACCAAGCCCAGATCTTTGCGCATCCAGTCCACGGCAAAGCCAAAGTCAAACTTGTCAGCCACCATGGTTTTGCCCCGGTTTTCCATTTGCCAACTTTGCGCAGCGCCTTTGCTGATCACGTCCAGCACCGCGTTCATGTCCAGGCCGGCATGTTGCCCAAAGGCAATCGCCTCTGACAAACCCTGCACCAAACCAGCGATGCAAATTTGGTTCACCATCTTGGCCAGCTGACCTGCACCCGCGTCACCCAGCAAGGTGAAGGCACGTGAAAACGCCATGCCGACGGATTTGACTTGGTCAAAGTGAGCCGCCTCGCCGCCGCACATCACGGTGAGCATGCCGTTTTGCGCACCGGCCTGGCCGCCTGAGACTGGCGCGTCCACAAAGGCCAGCCCCAAGCTTTGTGCGGTGGCGCTCAGCGCGCGGGCGATGTTGGCCGAGGCGGTGGTGTGGTCAACAAACACAGCGCCCGGGGCCATGCCCGCAAAGGCACCATCGTCGCCGAGCACCACGCCGCGCAAATCGTCGTCATTGCCAACGCAACAAAACACGATCTCAGCCCCGGCTGCCGCCTCGCGCGGGGTGGCTGCATGATGCGCGCCACCCGTGGCATCAGCGAACTCGGCACACCAGGCCTGGGCCTTGGCCGCTGTGCGGTTGTACACCGTGACATGGTGACCTGCGCGTGCCAAATGCCCGGCCATGGGAAAGCCCATCACGCCCAGGCCCAAAAAGGCAACACGGCGGGCAGGGATGGGTTCGTAGGGTTTGGTGTTCAAGCTGCTCATGGACGTGCCTCAGGAAGTTCGATTGAAAAACAGGAAGCTTGTAATTTAGCAGGTGGCGCGGGTGTGCGCTGCCCCGGGGCAGAGCTTAGGGTGACACGCTGGCGGGAAAGCGGGCCAACTTGCGGGCTGTGGCGATCGAAATCTGGCCGCTTTGGTGCAACATCTGCAGGCTTTGGTCTAATGTTTGCATGCCCGCTTGCGCGCCGGTCTGCAGGGCTGAATAGAGTTGGGCGGTTTTGCTTTCGCGTATCAGGTTGCGCACAGCCGGCGTGGCCACCATCACCTCGTGCGCCGCCACGCGTCCTGTCCCCTCTGGACGCGGGCACAGGGTTTGCGCCACCACCGCCAGCAAAGCGTCTGCCAACAAGGTGCGGACCATGTCTTTTTCTTCGGCTGCAAACACGTCCACCATTCGATCGATGGCTTGCGGCGCGCTGGCGGTGTGCAAAGAGGCCAGCACCAAGTGTCCTGTTTCGGCTGCCGTCAACGCCAAACGCATGGTCGCCAGGTCGCGCAACTCGCCAATCAAAATCACGTCCGGGTCTTCACGCAGCGCAGATCGCAAAGCGGCCTCAAAGCTGTGGGTGTGCAAACCCACCTCGCGCTGGTGCACGACGCATTGGTGGGGCGTGTGCACAAATTCAATCGGGTCTTCGATCGTCAACAAATGCCCTTGCCGCGTGCGGTTGGCGTGGTCCAGCAGCGCGGCCAGCAAAGTCGACTTGCCGCAACCGGTGGGCCCGGTGACCAAGATCAATCCATGTTCTTGCTGCACCAACCCGTTCAGCAGGGCCGGCGCATGCAGCTCAGCCAGGCGCGGCACCACCGTGGGAATCCAGCGCATAGCCAAGGCCGTGCCCCGGTGTTGTTGAAAAGCATTCACCCGCCAGCGACCCCATTCGGGGTGTGTCACGGCAAAGTCGTCTTCCCGTTGAGTTTGAAAAGCCGCCCAGCGCTGTGCCGACATGAGGGGTTGCAACACCTGGCGTACTTGGGCGTCACTCCAGGGCGGATCATTCGGCTCTAATGTGCGCATCACGCCATGCACCCGGGCCATCGGCGCCAGGCCTGCGGACAGGTGCAGGTCTGAGGCCCCCATGCTGAGTGCTTGGCGCACCACGTTTTCCATGATTTGTGCCATGTCCATAGGGCCTCCCTGTCGCTTGTTTGAGGGTGACGCTTTGGATTTGGTACCCTTGTGAAGATTATGTCTGTCATTGCTGAAAATCTCCAACGCGTGCAAGCGCGCCTCCAAGTGGCTTGCCAAGAGGCGGGTCGGGACTTGGCCAGTGTGCGTTTGCTGGCGGTGTCCAAAACCTTTGACGCCGACGCGGTGCGACAAGCCCATGCGGCCGGTCAAATGGCTTTTGGCGAAAACTACATCCAAGAAGGCGTGGACAAAATACAGGCCCTGCAAGACTTGCATTTGGAGTGGCATTGCATCGGTCCCATCCAGAGCAACAAAACCCGTTTGGTGGCGGCCCATTTCGACTGGGTGCATTCGGTGGATCGGCTGAAAACGGCCGAGCGTTTGTCGACGCAGCGCCCAACCACACTGGCCCCGTTGCAGGTCTGCATCCAGGTCAATATGGATGGTGGCGAAAACAAATCGGGCGTGCTGCCCGACCAAGCCTTGGCGCTGGCACAAGCGGTGGCCGTTTTGCCCAACTTACAACTGCGCGGCATCATGAGCATTCCAGAGCCTTACGACGATGCGGCACGCACCCGCGCCGTGCACGCGCAGGCCCACGCGCTGTGGCTGCATTTGAAATCACAGGGCCTGAGTTTGGACACCTTGTCCATGGGCATGACTGCCGACCTGGAAGCCGCAGTGCACGCGGGCAGCACCCTGGTGCGGGTGGGGACAGCGATTTTTGGACGCCGGTAAGCGGCTTTACAGATCTTTCAGCGCGGTATCGATCTGCGCTTGCACCCGTGCGGCATCGCCCAGGGCATTGGCATTGAGCAAGGCCAGTTTCACCAGGAACAGCTGGGCTTTGTCAGGCCCTGCTTGGTCGATGGCTGTGGCCAGTGCGTCGTAAACGGTTTCAAGACCGTCGATGGTCAGGGCGTGGGGTGTGGTGGTCATGGTGTGGGGCCGTAGATTCATTGCGGTAAGGCGGTCTGCAAGGCGGCTTGCAAGCGGGTGGCGTCCAGGGTGAGCCAGCGGGCACAAATGTGCTGGTCTGGTCGCAGCAAATACGCGCCGCCGTTGGCGGGCACGCCGTAGCGTTGGCGCAGGTGACCGTCGGCATCTCTCAGATGCTGGTCAGCGCCTTGCACCGGCTGCGTGGCCCCCACTGCCGTGACCCGCAATGGCATGCCGCGCGCGCGCGCCGACTGAATCACATGCTGCAGTGGCGTTGGCAAAGCGGGCGCATCGCTGAAGTACAGCAATTCAAAGCCGCCGCCCAAATGATCCAGCAGGAAATCATTCGCCCCCAAACGCACGTTTTGCGGCGGCGCGCCATGGGCGGGCCCGGCCGTGAAGAGGGCGTTGTCGTCGCCGGTGCTGTTGAGCATCGACTGGGTGTAGGCATGGGGCCGTGCGGTGCGCCAGTGGTAGAGCGGACGCACGAAGGCCTGGGTGAGCGAAAGTGACAGCACCGCGTCGCGCAGCAACCGAAAGCCAGGGCTGGGCGGTGCCATGAAGCGGGTGCTTTTGCCCGCCTCGGTGATGATCTCGCGCGCCGCGCCCACCCGCTCGCTGCTGTGGTTGGCCAGCAGTTGCGGGCCTGCCAAGTCCTTGACCACAAACGCCAAATGCCAGCCCAGCGACTGCGCATCTTGGAATGCGGTGTTGGCACCCCGCACGCCAAAAATCGGCAGCAAATGGGCGGCGTCACCGGTGAAAATGACGCTGCCATGCACAAAGTCGGGCAGTGTCAGCGTGCGGGCGGAGTAGACCGAAGACCAGTCCATCTCCCACTTCAGCCCAGCGTGACCGATCATGGCCAGATGCGCGTCAATCCGGGCCTGCATGGACTCGGGTTGCAGCGCATCCTCGGGGGTTTCACCCGGCGGCAATTGGTAATCGACACGCCAGATACCGTGTGGCTCGCGGTGCATCAAGATGGTGTTGCCTGGGTTCCAGTCGGGGTCAAAAAAGGCCAGCCGTTCGGTGGGGTAGGGTAAATCAATTTGAATGTCCGCAATCACAAAAAAGCCCTCGTACGAAGCGCCTTCCATCTCCAGACCCATGGCACTGCGCAGGCCCGAGCGCCCACCGTCGGC
>CANGEE010000021.1 GCA_947452635.1 Comamonadaceae bacterium
AAAGAATCCCCGGATGTTGGTCTGCTGATGGCGGCACTGCGGGATGAACACGGCATCGATTGCCCACCGATGGAAACCTCCTTTTTCATGGCACGGGATTCGTTGGTCATCAAAGAGATTCCACAAATGTCGATATGGCGCGAGTCCTTGTTCGTTTGGATGATGCAAAACGCCGCGCGCTCCTCCGACTTTTTCAAAGTGGATTCCAACCACTTGATTGAGATCGGCACCAAGATTGAGTTGTAGTCCTAAGTTGGGAATACTTCATGCGTTTGCTTCGATATGAATGCCCACACTGTGGCCAACGCCACCGAATAGGCTTGTGGCGTGAATTCAATCGCTGCAGTGCCTGCGAGCAAGAAATGGCGTTGGTACCTGGCATGTTGTCCAGCCGCTTATTCCAAATTTCGTTCGTGGCTGGGGCCGTTTGCATGGGAATGGCCTTGGGGACTTTGCGCTTGTCGATCGGCATGCTGCCTTATGACATGGATCAGTTTGTCTTGGACATGACCTGCTTTTGGATGTATGCCTGGATCAGCCGCATGGTTTATTTCCAGTTTCAAAGTGTGGAAGTCGGCCTTTGAGCCGTCATCGCACCCCTGATGATTCATGCACCCAGCCTCTGGCCGCTTTGGGCCTGAATTTGCGCAAGCGGGGTGAAAAACAGCCCCACGCGGCCACTGGACATGCGCCTGATTTCAGGCGCATTACGCACATCGTGGCTGTCAGCGCAAAGCCATGTGTGTTGCACATCGTCAAAACAGCATTTATTTTGCCTATTTAAATGATCCTTATGGCCATTGCCTGGCGGATCAGCGTTCTGAATGATGTCCTTTGGATTCAAAACTTCAATGAGACAAACATGATGCGAAACAAAACAACCCCCTCTTGGCTTTGGACGTGTCTTTGCGTTTCGGCCATGGTTTGCGCAAGCAGCGGCCAGGCTGCTGAAACCGTCAAGATCGGTTTCATTGATGTCCTTTCAGGCCCGTTTGCACTCACCGGTCAAAGCTCACTCAAACAACTGCGCGAAGTGGTGATTCAACTCAATGCCAAGGCCGGACCCAAGGACCCCCAGTTTGAAATCGTGGACTTTGACAACAAAGGTTCGCCCCAAGAAAGTTTGAGCGTTTTGAAGGCCGCCACCGACCGCGGTATCCGTTACATCACCCAAGGCGGCGGCTCTGGCGTTGCGTTGGCTTTGGTCGATGCCTTGAACAAGCTGGCTGAACGGGAACCCGAGCGTGCCACGGTCTTTCTCAATTACTCGGCCATGGACCCGCTGCTGACCAACGAACGCTGCAGTTTCTGGCACTTTCGCTTCTATCCCTCCAGTGAGATGAAGATGGAGGCGTTGTCGACCTATATGCAAGGCCAAAAAAAAATTCACAAAGTGTATTTGCTGAACCAAGACTACACGCATGGACGGCAGGTGTCCAAAGCGGCCAAAGAGTATCTGGCACGCAAGCGACCCGACATCCAGATTGTGGGCGATGACTTCATTCCCATTGCGCAAGTGCGTGATTTCGCACCCTATGTGGCAAAGATCGCGGCCTCGGGCGCCGACACGGTGATCACCTCGAACTGGGGCAGTGATCTGACACTGTTCTTCAAGTCTTCGCGTGATTTTGGCTTGAACATCAATTACTTCACCTTGAATGCCAACAACCCTGGCACACCGGGTCAATTGGGTTCATGGGGTGAAGGCAAGGTGGGCGTGATTTGGAACTGGGTGCACAATGCCCCCACGCCTGAGCTGGAAAAAATCTATGTCGATTACAAGAAAAAATACAACGATGAATTCATTTTTGCCGCCCATTTGAACAGCATGAACATGCTGCGCGAAGCGATGCGCAAAGCCCAGTCCACAGACGCCAAGAAAGTGGCTTTTGCGCTGGAGGGCATGACCTACAAAAGCCCCATCGGCGAAATCAAAATGCGCAGCACCGACCATCAACTTGAAGCACCGCTGTATCTGGGCATTTGGGCCAAAAAAGGCAGCAAGGGTGTGAAATACGATGCCGAAAACACGGGTTACGGATTCCGCACGGAAGTGGTGTGGGACTCCTACATCAGCGCCCAGCCCACGTCTTGCCAGATGAAGCGCCCAAGCTGAAGCTGAACACAGATCTGGGCGGGGTGAGGGTCCATGGGGCTTGGCTTTATGGACAAAGCCCCGTTGATCGGCTTTGTGCAAACACCCAGCCTGCACGCCGGCAGCGCATTTGGCCGGCGTGAAATGTACGGACATAATAGCGCTGTCATCCCTGCCGCTACCCGATGCTATGCCAAAACCCTCTGACACCAAACCCCGCTATTTGCTTTTGCGCGAACAGTTGGAACGTGACATCGGCAAAGGCACTTATCCGGTCGGCAGCGTTTTCCCGACCGAAGCGGAGCTGACCCAAACCTACCAAGTCAGCCGACATACCGTGCGCGAAGCCACCCGGACCTTGGCTGAAGGCGGCTTGATCAGCAAACGCGCCGGCTTTGGCACCGTGGTGTGTGCGAAACAAGCGCCAGCCCCCTATGTGGCCGCCTTGGGCACGGTGGATGAATTTTTCAAATACACCGAGGCCACGCGCCTGGCACTGCACAAGTCTGAATACATCACGGCCGATACCGTCATGGCGCAAACTTTGGGATGCGCGCGCGGCTCCACTTGGCTGTTACTCCACACTCAACGCCTGACGCTGGACAACGCCACCGCCATTTCTTTCACGCAGATTTACCTCAGACCTGTATTTGCGGCGATTGCGCAGCAAATCCATGGCCGTCATAAAAGCATTTTCAAAATGCTGGAGCAAGATCACCAGCAACGCATTGCGCAGGTGCAACAAAACATCGAAGCGCAACTGATGCCTTTGAAAGCGGCCAAATTGTTGGGGGTCCCCAAAAACAGCCCAGCTTTGCATGTGCGCCGCGCCTACCTCGATGCCCAAGGTCAATTGCTGGCGGTGTCCTCCAACCTGTACGCGGCCAGCCGCTTCAAACTGAAAACCGCTTGGATGGTGCCCAAAGCGCCAACGCGTTCCAAAGCCAGTCAACGTGGATCCCTCTAACAGATCTCCCTTTTGCAGCAAGTGGGGCCAAGCTTGGCAAGCCCCCAAGGGATGCCCCATCCGGCTGTGCTGATTTACCCTTAAGTGAGCCTGGCGCGATTGACATTAACAGCCGCGCCCTATATTGTCCGGACAAATTAAATGCGCCGTGCAAGGCCATTCTGACTTCAGGAAAAGACCGCCATGAAACCTCTCAATTCCGGCTCCGAAGCGTTGAAACGGTTCAAAGTTTTGGACTTGACCCGTATCCGCTCAGGCCCGACCTGTGTGCGTACCTTGGCCGATTTTGGCGCAGAAGTCATTCGCATCGAATCGCCTCCTGGCTTGGACCCCAACGAAGGCTCGTTGGGCGGGCGCGAAACGTACGACATGCTCAATTTGCATCGCAACAAACGCTCGATCACACTGAACCTGAAAGAGCCCGAAGCCCAGGCCATTTTTAACCAATTGGTCGCGCAAGCCGATGTGGTGGTGGAAAACTACCGCCCCGATGTCAAGTTCCGTTTAGGCCTTGACTACGACACTCTGGCCGCCATCAACCCCCGCATCATTTTGGCCAGCATTTCAGGTTTTGGTGAAGACGGTCCTTACCGCAAGCGACCCGGCTTTGACCAGATTGCCCAAGGCATGGGCGGCATGATGTCGGTCACCGGCATGCCGGGTCAAGGCCCTGTTCGCGCCGGCATCGCTGTGGCCGACTCGGGCGCAGGGGTGTTTGCGGCGACTGGGATTTTGATTGCTCTTTTGGAGCGGGAAAGCTCAGGCCGTGGCCAATGGGTTCAAGCCAATCTGCTGCACGCCATGATCAGTCTGTGCGATTTCCAAGCAGCGCGCTACTTGATCGACGGCGAGATTCCAGAGCAAGCGGGCAATGACCATCCTTTTGCCACGCCCATGGGCACCTTCAAAGCCAGCGATGGCTATTTCAACATCGGTGCTTCCGGCACCAACCAATACCGCGCCTTGTGTGAAGTTCTAGGCCGCTTGGATTTGCGCGACGAGCCGCGTTACCAAAAAAATCCAGAACGCCTCAAGGACCGTGACTTTTTGAACGCCGAACTGAACAAAGGTTTTGCCACGCAAACCACGGCGCACTGGGTGCAAGCGCTGAACGACGCGGGCGTGCCCTGCGGCCCCATCTACAACATGCAACAAGTCTTTGACGACCCACAAGTGCAGCACCTGAATGCCGCTGTGCCCCTCAAGCACCCGCGGCGCGGCGACATCCGCGTCCTGTCCCAGCCTTTCAAGCTGTCGCGCACCCCCAGTGCCGTGACTTTTACCCAGCGCGATTTGGGCGAAGACAATGACGCTGTCCTGAACGAGTTGGGTTACACCCCCGACGCCATTGCCCAATTTAAATTGAAGAAAGTGATCTGACCATGAGCGAGAACGCGCAACCCTTAGGCCGACTGGACCACCACGTGCAAGGGCATGTGGGTTATGTGACCTTCAACAACCCTGGCAAATTCAATGCCGTCAACTACGACATGTGGTGCGCCTTGCCTGTGGCCATGAAGGCCTTGAGCGAAGACCCGCAAGTGCGCTTGATTATTTTGCAAGGTGCGGGCGACAAAGCCTTTGTCTCGGGCGCTGATATTTCGCAATTCAACACCCATCGCAACGGCGACGCCAGCACCCATTACAACGAAGCCACCAAGGCCGGCTACGCCGCAGTGCTCGATTGCCCCAAACCCACTTTGGCCAAAATTCGCGGTATTTGCATGGGCGGCGGCTTGGGCTTGGCCCTCAATTGCGATGTGCGCATGGCCGCAGCCGACGGCAAGTTCCGCATGCCCGCAGGCCGCCTGGGCTTGGGTTATGCCTTTGATGGTGTCAAGCGCTTCACCGAAATCGTGGGCACCGCCAACACCGCAGATTTGTTTTTCAGCGCGCGCATTTTTGGCGCTGATGAAGGCTTGCGCATTGGCTTGCTCAAACAGGTCGTGGCCGTGGATGAGTTCGATGCCGTGGTCAGCGCTTACGCGCAAATGGTGTGTGAAAACGCACCCCTGACGCTGGCGGCGGCGAAACGCTCTTTGCTGGAGCTGCGCAAAAATCCAGATGCACGCGATCTGCCCGGCGTCAACGCGATGGTGGATGCTTGCTTCACCAGCGACGATTACAAAGAAGGCCGTAAAGCCTTCAGCGAGAAACGCACACCCCAATTCCAAGGCCGATAAGGAGACTCACGATGCGTACACGTTCTGGGTGGGGGCTGGCTTTAGGGCTGCTGCTGGTCGGCACGGTCTGCGCCCAGCCGTATCCGAATAAACCCATCAAGTTTGTGGTCGGTTACCCCCCGGGGGGTTCGGGCGATTTCGTCACCCGCACCGTGGGCGAAGCGATTGCGGCTGAGCTGGGTCAATCGGCGGTGATCGACAACCGGCCCGGTGCAGCGGGCAATCTGGCCAGCGAGGTCGTGAACAAATCACCGGCCGATGGTTACACCCTGCTGGTCGGCGGCAATCCTTACATCAACAAAGCGCTGTACAAAAAACTGCCCTACGACATTGAAAAGGATTTTCAGCCCATCACCCTGCTGGGCAATGGCCCTATGGTGATCGCGGTCAACAGCAATTTGCCGGTGCACAACATCAAAGAGCTGGTGGCTTACGCCAAAAAGAACCCCGACAAACTCAACTTTGGCTCCAGTGGCAATGGCTCGGCACCGCACTTGGCCGGCATTTTATTCAACAGCGTGGCCGGCACCGACATGCTGCACATTCCCTTCAAAGGTGGCGCGCCTGCGGTGCAGTCCTTGATTGCGGGGGACACGCAGGTGATTTTCGGCACCTCGCCGGTGGTGCTGCCACAAGTGCGCGGCGGTCGCATTCGGCCACTGGCCATCACCACCCAAGAGCGCTCTGAGGCAATTCCCAACATCATGGGCATGAAAGAAGCCGGTTTAGCGGACTACAACATCAGCTTTTCTTTCGGGCTGTATGCGCCGATGAAAACGCCACCCGAAGATGTGAAAAAGATTTTTGATGCCGCGTTGAAAGTACTCAAGCGCCAAGACATCCGGGAAAAATTGGCGACCCAAGGCATGGACCCTGCGCCCAACAATTCACCCCAAGAGTTTCGTTTGCAAAACCAGCGTGAAGCGCCCTTGTGGAGCAAGTTGATCGACGCTTCAGGGGCCAAGGTGGACTGAGATGCAAGCCTACGCAATCCAAACCCTGAATGACCAAGTCGTTGTCAGCCTGGTCGAGCGCGTCGAAGCTGCGCTGAGCCCGACACAAATGCGCATTCAAATGCACGCGGCCAGTTTGAACCGGGGTGAATTCATTGTCGGACATGGTTTGCACGGCAAGTCCGATGTGCCTCAACCGGTCGGGTTGGAGGGCGCAGGCACCGTGATCGAGATCGGAAGCCAAGTCACCGGCTTTGCGATCGGCGACCGCGTCATGGGCCGCTGCCCCGGTGCCTTCGCGCTCCTCGCCGTGATGGAACAACGCGAAGCCATGCCGGTGCCCAAATGCCTGAGCTGGCACGAAGCTGCGGCAGTGCCCTTGACCTACCTGACCGCCTATGACGCCGTGTATGAGCAAGGGCAATTGAAAGCGGGCGAATGGGTCTTGATCAACGGCGTGACCTCGGGCGTGGGCGTGGCCGCCTTGCAAATGGCCAAGGCGCTAGGCGCGCAGGTGATCGGCACCTCCGGCTCGGTCGACAAGCTGGCCAAACTGCAAGGCCAAGGTTTGACTTTGGCCATACCGACACGGCAAGCTGATTTTCATGCGGCGGTGATGCAGGCCACCCAGCATCAAGGCGTCCACCTGGTGGTCAACACCGTTGGCGGCTCTGTCTTTGCCGAAGACCTCCGCTGCTTGGGCTTTGAGGGCCGCCTGGCCATGGTGGGTTATGTGGATGGCGAGTTGAGTTCACCCATCGATTTACAAGCCTTGCATGCCAAGCGCTTGCGTCTTTTTGGCGTCTCCAACAAATTGCGCAACGCGGCGCAAAAGGCTGCAGCCATACCGGCTTTCATGCAAGCTATTTGGCCCGCCTTGGACCGTGGGCAATTGCGGCCCTTCATCGATCAGGTCTTTCCCTTTGACCAATTGGCGCAAGCCAAGGACAGCATGCAAGGCAATCACCATGTGGGCAAAGTCGTGTTGTCCATACCCTGATGGACCTGCGCAAAGCATGACGGGCTTGTCCCTGCCGCGAGAGGTTTGGCAGGGCTTGGCGTAGCAGGAAGGGCCGTCAGTCCTTTGGTGTTGCGGGGACTTCAGGCAGCAAACACACCTCGGCCACTTGCAGTTGGTTGTCTTTGGCAAAGTTCATGACAAAGTCCCAGGCCATGGGCTCATGGTCGCGCACATCGCGATTCACCACCACGCATTTGACGCCGCCCATGGTGGTGGGAATGCACCAGGGGGAATAACTCAAATGGCTGCCGGGTTGCACGCCACCGGGACGAAACTGACTCATCACGCCGGCCAATCTCTCAGCCCAGTCGCTGGGGCGAAAGGTCTTGCCGTCCAGGGTCACGCCCTGAATAAAGACTTCTTTGGAAGAGATGGGGACCATCGGGTAGAGGGGCTTTCAAAACGGTTGCAACACCAGGGATCGCCCAATGCTGCATTGCACCATGATTGTATCTTATAGAAGACTTGAGGCCTGCGCGCCCGACCGCCATGGCGAGTTTTCGCCCCCCAGAGGGTGGCGAGGGTTTGTGACGGAACCATGAACGAACACCCTGCAATTGCCTCTAAAATCTGACTTCAGCGGCCCCGTTGGGGCCTGTTTTTTTTGAGGAGTCCATTCGCATGTCCGCTTTCATTGAAGCCGCCTCGCCCCACACCATGAACACCTATGGGCGCTTGCCCATTGCGCTGACGCACGGTCAAGGCTGCCGCGTCTGGGACATCAATGGCAAAGAATACCTGGACGCACTGGCGGGTATCGCGGTCAACACCTTGGGGCACAACCACCCCGAGCTGGTGCCGGCCTTGCAAGACCAGCTGCATAAAATCATCCACACCTGCAACTACTTCCATGTTCCCGACGCCGAGCGTTTGGCGGCCAAGCTGGTTGAGCTGTCCGGCATGACGAATGTTTTTTTCTGCAACTCCGGCTTGGAGGCCAACGAAGCGGCCATCAAGTTGGCGCGCAAATTTGGCCATGACAAAGGCATCACCCACCCCAAGATCGTGGTCTACGAAAAAGCCTTTCATGGCCGCAGCATCGCCACCTTGAGCGCCACCGCCAACGTCAAACTGCAGCAGGGTTTTGGCCCCATGCTCGAAGGCTTTGTCCGCGTGCCGCTGAACGACATCGACGCGCTGAAACAAGCCACAATCAACGACCCCGATGTGGTGGCGGTGTTTTTTGAAACCATCCAGGGCGAAGGCGGCATCAACCCGATGCGCGCCGAGTACCTGCGCGAGGTGCGCGCCTTGTGCGATGCGCAAGACTGGTTGTTGATGATCGACGAGGTGCAATGCGGCATTGGCCGTACCGGCAAATGGTTCGCCCACCAATGGGCCGGCATCGTGCCCGATGTGATGCCGCTGGCCAAGGGCCTGGGTTCGGGCGTGCCGATTGGCGCGGTGGTGGCGGGCCCCAAGGCAGCGCATATTTTCCAGCCAGGCAACCACGGCACCACCTTTGGTGGCAACCCCTTGGCCATGCGCGCCGGGGTGGAAACCATTCGCATCATGGAAAAGGACGGATTGTTGAGCCACGCCGCCGCTCTCGGTGCGCATTTCCACCAGCAGCTGACAGCATCCCTTGCCGGCCATGCGGGGATCAAAGACATCCGTGGCCAGGGCTTGATGATCGGCGTGGAGTTTGACAAGCCTTGTGGCGTCTTGCTCAAGCGCGCTGCGGACGCTGGACTGATCATCAACGTCACCGCCGACACCGTGGTGCGTTTGCTGCCCCCCTTGATCATGACGGTGGCGGAAGCCGACGAGGTGCTGGCCATTATGCTGCCGCTGATCCACGCTTTCTTGGCTGAATCCGCATGAGCCCAACGGCCCCCTTGACCACGGTGCCCGTGCGGCACTACCTGCAGTTCAGCGACCTGAGCGCGGAGGAATACGCCCACTTGTTTGCGCGCGCCGCCGAGATCAAACGCAAATTCAAGGCCTACGAAAAATACCATCCCTTGGCCGACCGCACGCTGGCCATGATTTTTGAAAAGGCCAGCACCCGCACCCGCGTCAGCTTTGAAGCCGGCATGTACCAACTCGGCGGCTCGGTGGTGCACCTGACCACCGGCGACAGCCAACTGGGCCGCGCCGAACCTATTGAAGACAGTGCCCGCGTCATCAGCCGCATGACCGATCTGGTCATGATCCGCACCTACGGCCAAGACAAGATTGAAAAATTTGCGCAGTACTCGCGCGTGCCGGTGATCAACGGCCTGACCAACGAGTTCCACCCCTGCCAAATTCTGGCCGACATCTTTACCTACATCGAACACCGAGGCTCGATTCAAGGCAAAGTGGTGGCCTGGGTGGGTGACGGCAACAACATGGCCAACACCTGGCTGCAAGCGGCCGAGTTGCTGGGCTTCACGGTGCATCTGAGCACGCCCAGCGGCTACGAGGTCGACCAGGCTGTGGCCGGTTTGCGCAGCAGTGCCAGCTACAAGGTCTTCAAAGACCCGCAGGATGCCTGCCAGGGTGCCGATCTGGTGACCACCGATGTCTGGACCAGCATGGGTTTTGAGGCCGAAAACGAAGCGCGCAAAAAAGCCTTTGCCGATTGGTGTGTGGACACCGACATGATGCAAGTGGCCCAGCCAGATGCATTGTTCATGCACTGCCTGCCCGCGCACCGCGGCGAAGAAGTCAGCGCCGAGGTGATCGACGGCCCACAATCGGTGGTCTGGGACGAGGCTGAAAACAGGATGCATGTGCAAAAGGCACTCATGGAATTTTTGCTGCTGGGCCGGGTCAGCGCCTGAAGCACGGTGCGCACACCATGTCCGCCTGCACCACCTGCGGCGCTTGCTGCGTGAGTTTTCGGGTGGACTTTTCTGTCTTTGAATACGAAGAGGGGGGTGGTTCGGTGCCTGCTGGACTTGCTTCACCGATCACCGAACACACCTGCCGCATGCGCGGCACCGACCACAGCCCGCCGCGCTGCGCAGCCCTTTACGGCAAGACGGGCGAACAAGCGCTGTGCGGCATTTACGAGTGGCGTCCCTCCCCCTGCAGAGAGTTTGCCGAAGGCAGCGAAGCCTGCGCCCGCGCCCGACGCCAACACGGCCTGCCGGCTTTGGACTGAAGACTGCGATGCGGCCAAACCCCTGGCAGGGTTAGCGGGCAGGCCACTGGGCCATAGTCAACGGGTGCCATTCATTGATAAGATGAATCGATGAACGCCACATCACCCCCCACCCCACCCACCCCACACCGCATCGGCATCATCGGCTTAGGCATCATGGGCGGCGTCATGGCCGAAACACTGCTTTTGTCTGGCTATGAAGTTTGTGGCTATGACATCGCAGCCAAGGCCCAAAAAAGACTGGCCCGAGCGGGTGGCTTGGCTTGCAACAGCATCGAAGAAGTGGTGCGCCAGGCGGATGTGCTGATCAGTTCACTGGCCAGCGCCCAAGCGCTGGCCCAGGTGACACAAGAAATCGCTCAAGCCGCCCGGCGACACCCCGTGCATGCCAAAATTTTCATCGAAACCAGCACCCTGCCCCTCCAAGACAAAGACGCTTGCGCCGCCGCGCTCAAGGCGGTGCGCATCAGCGCCATGGACTGCCCGATCAGCGGCACGGCCGTGCGCATGAAGGACCGCGCATGGACGGTGTTTGCCAGTGGCCCCAAAAGCACCTACCGCAAGATCGTCCCCATTTTGCGCATCTTCACCGACAACACCCCCTATGTCGGCGCTTACGGCAGTGGCTCGAAAATGAAGTTCGCGGCCAACCACTTGGTCGCCATCTACAACGTGGCCTATGCGGAGTCTGTGGCTCTGGCGCGCAAGATGGGGCTGGACCCGCAGGCGGTACTGGATCTGTTTGGCAACAGCCCGGTCCTGGGCACGGGCGTGATGCGCCTGCGCATGGCCATGATGGTTGAACGTCAGTACACCCCGCCCACCATGAAAATCGAAGTCTGGCAAAAAGACATGCAAGTGATTGGCGAGATGGCCAAATCGGTGGACTGCCCGACCCCCTTGTTTCATGCCTGCGCCTCGATTTACACCGCCGCAATGGCCCAAGGCTTGGCGCTGCAGGACACGGCTTGCACCGCAGAAGTGTTGGGGCAATTGGCAGGCATCCCCGCCAAAGCCAGTTAAAACTTGAAGCGGGTCGGCCACAGCTTGCGACGGGGCCTGTGACAGTGGCGCGCACAGCAATACCCCACGCCCCGCCCTAACGCCCAACAATGGCAATGCGACAATCCCATTTTCTCAAGGATTCACCATGACCACACTGACACTTGAACTGGCCAATCACATTCTGCAGGCCGCCTGCCAAGCAGCTCGCACTGCTCACTACAAGCCCATGGGCGTGGTGGTGCTCGATGCCTCAGGCCATTTGGTCGCGTTTGCGCGGGAAGATGGCGCCAGCATGTTTCGCTTTGACATCGCGCGCGGCAAAGCCTGGGGCGCTGTCGGCATGGGGGCTTCCAGCCGGGTCTTGGCGCAGCGCGCCAAAGACAATCCAAATTTCTTTGTGGCTTTGGCGGCCACCGCCGAAGGCCAATTTCTGCCGCAGCCCGGCGCTGTCTTGATTCACAACGCTGAGGGGCACATCTTGGGCGCCGTGGGTGCCAGCGGTGGCACTGGGGATGAAGACGAGCTCATTTGCGCGGCTGGGGTTCGCGCTGCCGGATTTTTTACCGACCTCAACTGAGTCTGAGGGCTGACAAAATCCCTTTCGAGAAATAGACATGCAACTCAACATCAACGGGCAAGGCCGTGACTCTGACGCCGACCCCAGCACACCCTTGCTCTGGATCTTGCGCGACGAGATGCATTTGACCGGGACCAAATTTGGCTGTGGCGTGGCCGCTTGCGGCGCCTGCACCGTGCATGTCAACGGCCAAGCCGTGCGCTCTTGTGTGACCCCTGCATCGAGCGTGGCGGGGCAAAAAATCACCACCATCGAATCCTTGGGTACGGCCGACAAACTGCACCCCTTGCAAGCGACCTGGATCGCCGAGCAAGTGCCGCAATGCGGTTATTGCCAAAGCGGCATGTTGATGGCAGCGGCCGCTCTGCTGGCCCACAAGCCGCAGCCGAGTGACGCTGACATCGATGCGGCCATGACCAATCTGTGCCGCTGCGGCACCTACCAACGGGTGCGTGCCGCCATTCACCGCGCGGCCGCTGCCATGAAAGGCGGTGCCGCATGAAGCGCCGCACTTGGCTACTCAGCGCCCTGGGCACCAGTGGCGCTTTGCTGGTGGGCTGGGGCGTGATGCCTGCGCGATCTCGCCTGGGATCGCCCGCGTTGATGCTGGAAACGCAGAGCGATGTTGCGCTGAATGGCTGGATCAAAATCGCCGCCGATGGCAGCGTGGTCATGGCCATGCCGCGCAGCGAAATGGGCCAAGGTGTGCACACCGCGTTGGCCATGCTGGTGGCCGAAGAGTTGGACATGCCCCTGAGCCGAGTGCGCTGGGAGCAAGCTGGCAGTGACCGCATTTACGGCAACGTGGCGATGCTGCTGGGCACCCTGCCCTTTCATCCACTGGACAGCGAAGCCGAACACAAGAGCGTCAAAATCAAAATGGCCGAATGGGTCGTCGGCAAGGTGGCGCGTGAATTGGGCCTCAACGCCACGGGCGGTTCGTCCACCATCGTGGACCTGTGGCAGCCCTTGCGCATGGCCGCCGCCACGGCGCGCGCCAGCCTGGTGCAAGCCGCCGCCGACGCATGGCAAGTGCCCGCCAGTGAAATCACCGTCACCGAAGGCGTGATGCGCCATGCCTCTGGCAAGTCGGCGCATTACGGTGCGTTGAGCGGGTCGGCTGCAGGCCGCACGCCCCAGGGCATCGTGCCCAAATCGCGCGCCGACTGGAAGCTGATCGGGCAAAGCACCCCGCGCACCGACATCCCAGCCAAAGTCACGGGCCAAGCCCCATTTGGTTCGGACGTGCGTCTGCCCGGCATGCTGTTTGCAGCCGTGCGCATGAGCCCAGCGCTGGGGGGCATGGCGGCATCCATGGACAGCCAAGCCGCTTTGGCATTACCGGGCGTCAGCAAGGTCGTTTCATTGAACGATTGGGGTGGAGGCACCGCCGGTTTGGCCGTGGTGGCCACCACGACCTGGCAAGCCCGCCAAGCCGCGCAAGCGGTGCAGGTGCAGTGGCAAGCGCCCAGCGGCGCGGGGCTAGACACCTCACGCATCCAAGCCGCGCTGCTCAACAGCTTGAACACCGAAAACGGCTTCACCTTCCACGAACAAGGCGCTCCCGTGCAGGCCGAGAAAGGCGCGGTTCGCCGCATCGACGCACTGTACCAAGCACCCTACTTGGCCCATGCCACGATGGAGCCGATGAACTGCACCGCGCAAGTCCAAGAGGGGCGGGTAGAAATTTGGCTGCCGACCCAGGTGCCGCTCATGGCCCGCGCCATGGCCGCCCAAGTGGCCGGCGTCAAAGAAGAACAGGTCACGGTCCACGTGACCTTGCTGGGCGGCGGTTTTGGCCGTCGCTTGGAGGTGGACTTTGTGGGTCAAGCGGTGCAAGTGGCCATGGCCTGCCCAGGCGTGCCGGTGCAACTGAGTTGGTCGCGTGAAGAAGACATGACGCATGACTTTTACCGCCCCATGCACCTGGCCAAGTTCCAGGCCTCGCTGGACGCGCAAGGCGAGGTCACCAGCTTGCGCATCAAGTCGGCGGGCGACGCCATCTCGCCGCGCTGGATGGCGCGCGCCGTGCCCATGCTGTCAGGTCCGATCGACATGCCCGACAAAACCACGGCCGAAGGCCTGTTCGATTTGCCTTATGGCTTTGTCAGCCAACACATGAGCCATGTGGCCACGCATTCGGGCGTGCCGGTGGGCTTTTGGCGCTCGGTGGGCCATTCGCACAACGCGTTCTTTTCTGAAAGTTTCATGGACGAACTGGCGGCCGCGACAAAGCAAGACCCGCTGGCTTTTCGCTTAGGCTTGCTCAAAGAGGCACCGCGTTACGCCGCCGTGTTGCAAAAAGCGGCCGACCTGGCAGGCTGGGGCCAGCCTGTGCCCGCAGGCCATGCGCTCGGTTTGGCGCTGCATGAATCCTTTGGTTCCATCGTGGCGCAGGTGGCCGAAGTGTCGTTGTCCCAAGGCCAGATTCGGGTGCACCGGGTGGTTTGCGTGATCGACTGCGGCACCGTGGTCA
Organism: Comamonadaceae bacterium; assembly: GCA_947452635.1. GTDB lineage: Bacteria > Pseudomonadota > Gammaproteobacteria > Burkholderiales > Burkholderiaceae_C > Limnohabitans_A. The sequence goes on from CANGEE010000021.1 coordinate 14,369, forward strand.
ACCCCGCCACCGTGGCGCAGCAAATGGAGAGCGGCGTGGTCTTTGGCCTGAGCGCGGCCTTGTTTGGGCAGATCGACATCGTGGGCGGCGTGGTGCAGCAAAACAATTTCCCCCACTACCCCATGGTGAACTTGGCGCAAGCGCCAGTGGTGCAGACCCACATCATGGCCAGCACCCGCGCGCCTGGGGGTGTGGGTGAACCGGCGGTGCCACCGATCGCACCGGCCGTGGCCAATGCCTTGTTTGTGTTGACCGGTCAACGCCAGCGGGCTTTGCCGTTAAAGGCCTGAACGCAAGCCAGACTTGCCAGACCCTCAAGGGCCGTTGTAGAGCCAAGGCACGTCCAGCAGGCGCTCTCCCAGCAAGCGCGTAGCGGTGTCGCGCCCCCAGCGCAACAAGCCTTGGGCATGAAAAATTTGCCCATTGCGAATGGCCCGCTGCTGCACCCGTGCATTGCGCTGCCAGCGCATCTGGGCGTACTGCGCCAGTTGGGCGGGGAGGTCGCCCTCGGGCAAAGCCAAGCATCGACCTAGGGCGTCGGCATCTTCAAGCGCCATGCCTGCGCCCTGCGCCAGATACGGCCGCATCGGGTGCGCCGCATCACCCAGCAAAGCCACGCGGCCCTGGGCCAGTTCTGCGGCGCTGTGCAGAGGCGGGCGGTCGCACACGGGCCACAAGCGCCAAGCGGGCACCGCGTCGATCAAGGCCTGCAACGCGGGGCACACCGCGCCCAAGGCACGCTGCAAATCCGCCGCATTGGCCGAATGGTCCCAGGACGACAAGTCCTGCGGTGCTTGACCATGCACGATGGCCACCACATTGAGCAACTCGCCGCGCCGCACCGGGTACTGCACCACATGCAATTGCGGCCCCAGCCATACCGTGACTTGGTGGCTGCGCAGCGCGGCGGGCAAATCGGCCTGCACCAGCATGGCGCGGTAAGCCAAGTGCCCGCTGAAGCGCGCAGGTGCATCCCCCAAGCGCTGAGCGCGCACCCGACTCCACAGGCCATCGGCCCCCACCAATGCATCGGCGTGCACAGCCGCACCATCGTCCAGCTGCACCTGCAGCCCCTGTGTTTCGAGCGTGTAGCCCTTGACGCCTTGGTTCAAATGCAAGCGGACCCGGCCTTGCGCATGCAGGGCGTCCAGCAGCAATTGATGCAAGTCAGCCCGGTGCAGGGTGACGTAAGGCGCACCGTAGCGCGCCAGTGCATCGTCACCCCAACGCAGCTGGCCTGTCACTTGGCCGGACAGGGCTTGACGCACCTGCAAAAGCGCAGGGTAAGCCGCCACCGCCTGCAGCGCCGCGTCCAGGCCCCAGGCTTGCACCATGCGCGTCACATTCGGGCCGAGCTGAATCCCGGCACCCACCTCAGTGAATGCAGGCGCACGTTCGAACAAACGCACATTGACCCCGGCCTCAGCGCAACGCCAAGCCGCAGCCAAACCGCCAATGCCGCCGCCTGCCATCACGATCGAACTGTTCATGGCTTGATTGTGCCGTGCTTCAGCGCGGTCAAGACGCGCTCAAAAGAAAACCCCCTTGGCTCGCGCCTTGGGGGTTTTCATGCGTCATTCAAACGCTGGTGCGGCTTATGCGGCCACGCCCTTGGCGTTTTCCACATACTCTTCAATCTGGTTGAAGTTCAGGTACTTGTAGATGGCTTCGCCGTCTTGGTTGACCACACCCATGGCCGCATGGTACTCGGCCACGGTGGGGAACTTGCCCATCTTGGAGGTGATCGCTGCCAGTTCTGCCGAGGCCAGATACACATTGGTGTTCTTGCCCAAACGGTTGGGGAAGTTGCGGGTCGAGGTGGAGACCACGGTCGCGCCTTCGCGCACTTGGGCTTGGTTGCCCATGCACAAAGAGCAGCCCGGCATTTCGGTGCGCGCACCGGCAGTGCCAAAGGCGGCGTAATGGCCTTCTTTGATCAACTCGCTCTCGTCCATCTTGGTCGGTGGGGCCACCCACAATTTGACCGGAATGTCGCGTTGACCGCCAAGCAACTTGGCCGCTGCGCGGAAGTGGCCGATGTTGGTCATGCACGAGCCAATGAAGGCTTCGTCGATGTGGGTGCCGGCCACTTGCGACAAGAACTTGGCGTCGTCCGGGTCGTTCGGGCAGCAGACGATGGGCTCTTTGATGTCAGCCAAATCGATCTCGATGACGTGGGCGTATTCGGCATTTTTGTCGGCTTCGAGCAAGGTGGGCGCAGCCAACCAAGCTTCAACCTTCTCGATACGGCGGGCCAAGGTGCGCGCGTCAGCGTAGCCGTCGGCGATCATGTTTTTCATGAGCACCACGTTGGACTGGAGGTATTCCTGCACAGGCTCCTTGTTGAGCTTGATCGTGCAACCGGCGGCCGAACGCTCAGCCGACGCGTCGGACAACTCAAATGCTTGCTCGACCTTGAGGTTGGGCAGGCCTTCGATTTCCAAGATGCGGCCTGAAAATTCATTGATTTTGCCGGCCTTGGCCACAGTCAACAAACCTTGCTTGATCGCGTACAAAGGAATCGCATGCACCAAATCACGCAGGGTCACGCCAGGTTGCATCTCGCCTTTGAAGCGCACCAAAATGGATTCGGGCATGTCCAAAGGCATCACGCCGGTGGCGGCGCCGAAAGCCACCAAGCCGGAACCGGCAGGGAAGGAAATGCCGATCGGGAAACGGGTGTGCGAGTCGCCACCGGTGCCCACGGTGTCAGGCAACAACAAACGGTTGAGCCATGAGTGAATCACACCGTCGCCTGGACGCAAGGCCACGCCGCCGCGGTTGCTGATGAAGGCCGGTAATTCGCGGTGGGTTTTCACGTCCACAGCCTTTGGATAAGCGGCGGTGTGGCAGAACGACTGCATCACCATGTCGGCCGAGAAGCCCAGGCAGGCCAAGTCTTTCAACTCGTCGCGGGTCATCGGGCCGGTGGTGTCTTGCGAGCCCACGGTGGTCATCTTGGGTTCGCAGTAAGTGCCGGGACGCACGCCTTGGCCTTCGGGCAAACCCACCGCGCGGCCCACCATTTTTTGCGCCAGCGTGAAGCCGGCTTTCGTGGTGATGGGGGCCGTGGGCAAACGGAACACGTTCGAGGCGGGCAGACCTAAGAATTCGCGTGCCTTGGCGGTCAGGCTGCGACCGATGATCAAGTTGATACGGCCACCGGCGCGCACTTCGTCAAACAGCACATCGCTTTTGAGGTGGAAGGTGGTCAGGGTTTCACCGTTCTTCACGATCTTGCCTTCATAAGGCAAGACATCGACCACGTCGCCCATGTTGAGCGCGGTCACGTCCACTTCGATCGGCAGCGCGCCCGAGTCTTCTTGGGTATTGAAGAAGATGGGGGCAATTTTGCCGCCCAAAGTCACGCCACCGAAGCGCTTGTTGGGCACAAACGGAATGTCTTCGCCAAAGCCCCAAATGATGCTGTTGGTGGCCGACTTGCGTGAAGAACCCGTGCCGACCACATCGCCGACGTAAGACACCAAATGGCCTTTTTTCTTCAGCTCTTCAATCATCGCCATGGGGCCGCGCTTGCCGTCTTCTTCAGGCTTGAAAGGCGCACCTTCGCGGGTGTTTTTCAGCATCGCCAAATAGTGCAAAGGAATGTCCGGACGGCTCCAAGCATCGGGCGCGGGTGACAGATCGTCGGTATTGGTTTCGCCCGGCACCTTGAAGACGGTGATGGTGATTTTTTTCTCGACTTCCGGGCGGGTGGTGAACCACTCGGCGTCAGCCCAGCTTTGCATCACTTCTTGGGCTTTGGCATTGCCGGCCTTGGCTTTGTCCGCGACATCGTTGAAGAAGTCGAACATCAACAACGTTTTCTTCAAGGCTTGTGCGGCGACAGCGGCCACTTCAGCGTCGTCGAGCAACTCGATCAAGGGGTGTACGTTGTAGCCACCCACCATGGTGCCCAGCAATTCGGTGGCCTTGGCTTTGGAGATCAACGCGACCTGCAACTCGCCATGCGCCACAGCGGCCAAGAAAGAGGCTTTCACTTTGGCCGCATCGTCCACGCCGGGTGGCACGCGGTGGGTCAGCAAGTCCATCAGAAAAGCATCTTCACCGGCGGGCGGTGCTTTGAGCAATTCGATCAGCTGCGCGGTTTGCTTGGCATCGAGCGGTAAGGGGGGAATGCCCAAGGCAGCGCGTTCAGCGACATGGTCTCGGTAAGCTTTCAACATGTTTTTTCTCCTGTCGGTCAAAGTGAAATTAAAAAGGGAGCGGGTGCGCAGGGCAAAAGGCTAGCGACCCATGCCTGTCGTGTCGATCAGGCTGGGCGGGGGGTTCTTGACCATGTCCTGCGCAAAGGCCAGTTGATCGGGGTGTGCACATTCGTCGGCCAGTCGACGACCTTTTTTTTGATCCATCAACATCGATTTATTAGCCAACTGCAACCAGACCGCGCCCGCTTTGGCATCTTCTAAACGAATCGCACCGGTGGTGGTGCTCATCATCTTCATGCGGTAACGAAAACCTTTGCCGTTGACATGGAAGTAGCCGGGCGCGGTCGCATCGCGGGCCACCACCACAGAAGCACCTAATTCACAGGGCATTTTGCCCTCATGCACGCGTTGCGCAATTTCGAGCAACTCGGGGGATACGCTTTCTTCTTTGGGGGCGAGCGGCCGCTTGGGTGCTGAATTGGATTGGGCCCAGGCGACAGGCACCCACAATGCCAAGATCAGCAGTTTGAGGATGTATGAGGTCATGCGGGCTCCCATGATGAATGTCATCAATGCAATTGGAAATACGTTTTGATCTCAAGCGGCAACACACGGCCCGTGTGGTGGGCCCGCTCAATGATGTGCCAAAAATAGCGGTAACTGGCGCGGTCGTGCAATTGGCCCTGGTGACTGATGGGCGCCCATTCCACGGTTTGGGCGGCCAGCACAATTTCACAGGCGCGCTCAATTTCTTCTTCTTGGGGTGCCATGGCCTCCAAGATGGGCCGAATTTGCGCCGGGTGAATGCTCCACATGCGGGTGTAGCCAAACTCCTGCGACGCACGCGTAGCCGCTGCGTGCATGGCTTGCACATCATTGAATTCGGTCACGACGCAATGCGCGGGCACTTTGCCATGGGCATGGCAGGCACTGGCGATTTCCAATTTGGCACGCACCACCAAGGGGTGGCTGAATTGACCCTGCGCTCCCATGCCGTGCGAAGGAATCGCACCGCCATGGGCAGAGACAAAGTCCATCAAACCAAAGCTGATGGACTGCACGCGGGGATGGGCTGCAATGTCAAAAGCGCGGTGCACCGCAGCGGGTGATTCGATCAGCACATGCAAGGGCAGGTCATGTGCGCCGGCCAGCATCAGGGCTTGCTCGGCCAGCTGCACATCGGCCACCGACTCCACCTTGGGCACCATGATGTGCGCCAAGCGCGCGCCCGCTTGGCCGGCAATGGTCGCCATGTCAGCTTGGAAACTTGGGTGGTCCACAGGGTGCACACGCACGGCCACGCGGGCATCCGAAGCTGCACCCAAAGCCAACTCGGTGACCAAGGCCGCATGTTCGGCTTCGCCGCCCACAGGCGCACCATCTTCACAATCCAAACTGACGTCAAAAACGCAAGTCCCAAATTCTTGGGTCATCTCGGCTTGCAATTGCAAGCTTTTGCGCATCCGCACTTCAACGCCGCTGTAGTGGTCGCAGACCGGCAGTGAGACGCCTGAAGCCTGCGCCCCCAGCAGCACATCACGCGGATGGCGCAAAGCGCCTCCAGCGCTGGTGAGGGCGTGAAGGTCTTTGTTCATCTTGGATTCGTCGTGCACTGAACGACTTTAGACCAAGTGAGCCACGCCCGCTTGCTCGTCTGTCAACTCTTTCAAAGTCTTGTCAATGCAGCCTTGGCTGAAAGCGTCGATCTCCAGACCTTCAACCACTTTGTATTGGCCGTTCTCGCAGGTGACCGGGAAACCGAACATCACGTCTTTAGGGATGCCGTACCAGCCTTGCGAAGGAATGCCCATGGTGACCCATTTGCCGTGGGTGCCCAAGGCCCAGTCACGCATGTGGTCGATGGCCGCATTCGCTGCTGACGCCGCCGAAGACAAACCACGCGCTTCAATGATGGCCGCGCCGCGCTTACCGACCGTGGGCAAGAACACGTTGGCGTTCCACTCTTGGTCGTTGATCATGGTCTTGACCGACTCGCCCTTGATCGTGGCAAAACGGTAGTCAGCGTACATGGTGGGCGAGTGGTTGCCCCAGACGCACAATTTCTCGATGTCGGCCACGGCTTTGCCGGTCTTGGCTGCGATTTGCGACAAGGCGCGGTTGTGGTCCAAACGCAGCATGGCGGTGAAGTTGCCTGGCTTCAAGTCAGGCGCCGCTTTCATGGCGATGTAGGCGTTGGTGTTGGCGGGGTTGCCCACCACCAAGACTTTCACGTCGCGAGATGCCACGGCGTTCAGGGCCTTGCCTTGCGCGGTGAAGATGGCGCCGTTGATGGCGAGCAACTCAGCACGCTCCATGCCGGGACCACGTGGGCGTGAACCGACCAACAAGGCGTAGTCCACATCTTTGAAGGCGGTCATCGGGTCGCCATGGGCCTCCATCCCTACCAGCAAGGGGAAAGCGCAGTCTTCCAGTTCCATCATCACGCCTTTGAGCGCTTTTTGCGGACCTTCGACAGGCACTTCCAGCAGTTGCAAAATAACGGGCTGGTCTTTGCCCAGCATTTCGCCCGAGGCGATGCGGAACAACAATGCATATCCAATTTGGCCAGCAGCGCCGGTGACGGCAACGCGAACAGGTTTTTTGCTCATGGTGTGAACTCCAGAAGTGTTGTGAAAGAGGTATCGCAGCCCCCACGACCGGCAAAAAGCCGGCGAGGCTGTCCGGCAAGCCGGCGCAAAGGGCGTCGGAAAATTTCCGACACGTACTGCAAACAGCTTGCGAGTGTACCCGCGAAAACCCTGAGGGGTCAATCTGTCTTATGTCTTATATAAGATATGATGTGCCACCATGGATTCCTTCTTGGCTTCGACTGTCCTGCCGCCTACTCGGCCCCCACGATGAACCCCACCGCTTCCACCTCAGAAACCCCACCCAGCCCGTCAGAGGCATTGGCGCCCACGCCTGCGTTCAGCCCGCTGTACCAACAAATCAAAGGGCTGATCCTGCAAGGCCTCCAGTCCGGCGAGTGGAAGCCGGGTGAAGTGATCCCCAGTGAAATCGAATTGGCGGCCCGCTACCGGGTCAGCCAGGGCACGGTGCGCAAAGCGATTGACGAATTGGCGGGCGACCATTTGTTGGTGCGCAGGCAAGGCAAAGGCACTTTTGTAGCCACCCACTCAGAACATCACGTTCAGTACCGCTTTTTGAAACTGCAACCCGACAAGGGTGACCTGCACAGCGAGGGTCCCGCGCAACGTGAAATCGTCGATTGCAAGCGCATGCGTGCCAGTGCCGAGGTGGCCCGGGCGCTGGCGCTGCGTGCAGGCGATGCCGTGCTGCAGGTGCGCCGGGTACTTTCGTTTGCAGGAACGCCGACCATTTTGGAGGACCTGTGGCTCCCCGGCAGCCCCTTCAAGGGCTTGACCGCCGATCATTTGGCCGACTACCACGGCCCCATGTACGCCCTGTTTGAAACCGAGTTTGGTGTGCGCATGGTGCGGGCTGAGGAAAAAATCCGCGCGGTGCTGCCGGACGACACCCAGTGCCACCTGCTGGCGGTCACCTCAGGGACGCCTCTGCTCAGCGTAGAACGCGTGGCTTACACCTACAACGACACGCCGATGGAGCTGCGCCGGGGCTTGTACCGCACGGACAAGCACCACTATCACAACAAATTGAGCTGAATTTTGTTGAGTTTTCTAAATTTGAGCTCTTTACTGAAATGCTCACGTCAGTTTGCTGCGTTGCAATAGAATCCGATGGTTTCTCGCTGGTTACAGCTTCGCTCTTACAGGAAAAAATATGACTGAACAAGCCCGCAAGCGGCCTGAGTTTCGCAATATCAACGCTCTGACCGATCTGCCTTCGTACCGCTTGCCCCCTGCGGGTTGGGTCTCGATCCTGCACCGGATCAGCGGCCTTTTGATGTTTGTCTTTTTGCCTTTCATCATCTGGATGTTCGACAACTCCATCACTTCTGAAATCTCTTACGCCAAATTTGCGGCCGTGTTCAACGTGGGCTGCAGTTTTGTGCCCGGCTGGATGATGAAGCTGGTGGCTTTGGCCCTGATCTGGGCTTATTTGCACCACTTGATTGCGGGTCTGCGCCACCTGTACATGGACGTGAACCACGCGGTCAGCAAAGAGTTCGGCAAGTCCTCAGCGCAGGTGACCTTGAGCCTGAGCTTGGTCTTGACTGTTGTGTTGGGTGCCAAGTTGTTTGGTCTGTACTGATCACTGAAAAAGGAAAAAGACCTATGTCATCCGTCAATTACGGCTCCAAGCGCATCGTCACCGGTGCAGGTTATGGCTTTCGCGACTGGCTGGCCCAGCGCGTGACCGCCGCGCTGATGGCGCTGTTCACTTTCATTTTGATCGCCCAAGTGATCTTCACCTCCGGCCCCATCGGCTACGAACAATGGGCGGGCATTTTTGCTGCGCAGTGGATGAAAGTCCTCACCTTTGTTGTCATTTTGGCTCTGTTTTACCACGTGTGGGTGGGTGTGCGTGACATCTGGATGGACTACATCAAACCTGTCGGTGTTCGTCTGGTTTTGCACGTTGCTTCTATCGTCTGGCTGGTCGGCTGTGCCGGCTGGGCCATCCAAGTGCTGTGGCGCTTTTAAACGCAGCATCTAGCGCATCGTCCCCGTTTCAATTCAATATTCACCATGACATATTCCAAAGACAAGATCGCCAAACGCAAATTTGACGTGGTCATCGTGGGCGCAGGCGGCTCCGGCATGCGCGCCTCCTTGCAACTGGCGCGCGCCGGCCTGAATGTGGCTGTGCTCTCCAAAGTGTTTCCCACCCGCTCGCACACCGTGGCGGCGCAAGGCGGCATCGGCGCCTCGCTGGGCAATATGAACGAGGACAACTGGCACTACCATTTTTATGACACGGTCAAAGGCTCAGACTGGCTCGGCGACCAAGACGCGATTGAATTCATGTGCCGTGAAGCACCCAAGGTCGTGTACGACCTGGAGCACATGGGCATGCCGTTTGACCGCAACCCGGACGGCACGATTTACCAGCGCCCCTTTGGCGGCCATACCGCCAACTATGGCGAAAAAGCGGTAGAGCGCGCTTGCGCCGCCGCTGACCGCACCGGTCACGCCATGCTGCACACCTTGTACCAGCAAAACGTGGCCGCCAAGACCACCTTCTTTGTGGAGTGGATGGCCCTGGACTTGATCCGCGACGCCGACGGCGACGTGGTCGGCGTGACCGCGCTGGAAATGGAAACCGGCGAGCTGTACATGCTGGAAGCCAAAACCACCATGCTGGCCACTGGCGGCGCGGGCCGTATTTTTGCCGCTTCGACCAACGCCTTCATCAACACCGGCGACGGCTTGGGCATGGCGGCGCGCGCCGGCCTGGCCTTGGAAGACATGGAGTTCTGGCAATTCCACCCCACGGGCGTGGCCGGTGCCGGCGTGTTGTTGACCGAAGGCTGCCGCGGCGAAGGCGCGATTTTGCGCAACAGCAATGGCGAGCGCTTCATGGAGCGTTACGCCCCCGCCTACAAAGATTTGGCGCCACGCGATTACGTGTCACGCTGCATGGACCAAGAGATCAAAGAAGGTCGCGGTTGCGGTCCAAACAAGGACTACATCAACCTGGACATGACCCACCTGGGTGCAGAAACCATCATGAAGCGCTTGCCTTCGGTGTTCGAAATTGGCCACAACTTTGCCAACGTCGACATCACCAAAGAGCCGATTCCTGTGATCCCGACCATCCACTACCAAATGGGCGGCATCCCCACCAACATCAACGGCCAAGTGGTGACGCAAGACGCCAACAACCACAGCGTGGTGGTCAACGGCCTTTATGCCGTGGGCGAATGCTCTTGCGTGTCGGTGCACGGCGCCAACCGCCTGGGCACCAATTCTTTGCTCGACTTGCTGGTGTTTGGCCGCGCAGCGGGCAACCACATTGTGGACTTCCACAGCAAAGTCAAAACCCACAAGCCACTGCCCGAGAATGCAGCGGACTTGTCACTGGAGCGCCTGAACCGTCTGGAAACAGCGACCGAAGGCGAGTACGCCCAAGACGTGGCCAACGACATCCGCGATGCCATGCAGCAACACGCCAGCGTGTTCCGCACCCAAGCCATGATGGACGAAGGTGTGGTCGAGATCGCCAAGCTGCGCGAACGCGTCAGCCAGATCGGCCTGAAAGACAAATCCAAGGTGTTCAACACCGCGCGCATCGAAGCGCTGGAGGTGGAAAACCTGATCGAAGCCGCCCAAGCCACCATCGTTTCAGCCGCCGCTCGCAAAGAAAGCCGCGGTGCGCACACCGTGAACGACTACGGCGATACGCCCGAGCATCCGAACGGCCGTAACGACCAAGATTGGCACAAACACACCCTGTGGCACAAAGAAGGCAATGCGCTGACTTACAAGCCGGTGCAAATGAAGCCACTGACCGTTGAGAGCATCAAGCTCCAGACCCGTACTTTCTGATCAGGCCCACACCATGACAAAACGCACGTTCCAAATCTACCGTTACAACCCTGACGTCGACACCAAGCCTTACATGCAGACCATCGAGGTCGAATTGGACGGGCACGAGCGCATGCTCTTGGACGCTTTGATGAAACTCAAAGCCGTGGACCCCTCTATCTCCTTTCGCCGCTCTTGCCGTGAAGGCGTGTGCGGCTCGGACGCCATGAACATCAATGGCAAAAATGGTCTGGCCTG
>CANGEE010000022.1 GCA_947452635.1 Comamonadaceae bacterium
AAAACCACCGCTCGCGGCTTGCAAAGAAGGCACCATTTGCCCCCAAGCGAAATTGGCGGTGTATTCGTAGCCGGTGCGGGTTTGCTGAAATTCATCGCCGCGCTGGTACTGGCCGATCCACACCGCGTGGGGGCCGTTGTTGGCGCGCAGATTGATGTCTACAGCGTTGTGCTCGCGCTCAGTGGCATACTGCGAGGGGGTGAGCTTGAAAGCCCAGGGCTCAGGTGCCGTCACTTCGCTTTGGGCTTGCGCCCAGAGCGAAGTGAAACACAGCATGCCCCAAATGGTTGTCTTCATGGTCTGAGTTTAAGCGCCCGTGCGCCTTTTTCAATGGCCCAAAGCTTACTGGGCCATGGCTTCCACTGCGATGTCGATGCGCACTTCGTCGCCCACATAGGGCGCGTACTTGCCCGCGTTGAACTCGGTGCGCTTGATCACGGTGAAAGCGTTGGCACCCAGGGCGGGTTTTTTCACCATGGGGTGGGGTGCGGCTTGGAACCCGGTCACGGTCAGGGTCACGGGTTTGGTCACGCCTTTGAGGGTCAGCAGGCCTTCAATTTTGGCGGGCTTGGCGCCGTCAAAAATCACCTGGGTGGATTTGAAGCTGGCTTGCGGGTACTTGGCGGTGTCCAAGAAGTCTTCGCCTTGGATGTGCTCGTTGAAATCGGCAAAACCGGTGTTCACCGATTGGGTGTCGATCACGATGTCCACCGAGCCGGTTTTGGCTTCGGCATCAAATACCACTTTACCGGTGGTTTTGCTGAAGCTGCTCAGCTGAGTGGAGTAGCCAAAATGCGAGTACGAAAAACGCGGAAAGGTATGCGAGCCATCAATGGTGTAAGTGACGGGCGCGGCCATGGCGCTGGCGGCGAACAAGCTGGCCAGCAAGACCGTTGCCCATGACAAAGCGGTGGCGATGCGGTTGTGTTTTTTCATGCGAATGCTCCAGTTGAAAAATCATTTGCCCGGTTGGGCGGTGAGTTGAAAATTGATTTGGATGTCGTTGGCCACCACATCGAACTTGGCCCAAGGCCCTTCGCCAATGCTGAAGTCGCCGCGGTGGATCACCAAGCCACCGCTGAGGACACCATTGGGGCCCTGTGGGGTGTGCTTGAGGACAAAGGCCACATCGCGGGTTTGGCCTTTGAGGGTGAGTTTGCCGGTCACCTCAAATTGGTTGGGGCCGGCCGGTTTGATGCTGGTCGAGACGAAGGTGGCTTTGGGAAAACTCTTGACGTTGAACCAAGACTTGCCCACCACTTCGTCGTCGGTCTCGCTCGAGCCCGCATCCACGCTGGCCAGGTCAATTTCGATGCTGGCTTTGCCAGTGGTCGCTTTGGCCGGGTCAAAGCTCAGTTGGGGCGTGAATTTTTTGAACTGGCCGTCCAGGGCCACGCCCATTTGTTTGTAGTTGAACGTGAGCTTGCTTTTGTCCAGCGCCACGGTTTTGTATTCCACCGCATGGGCTGCAGGCAGGATGCAGGCCAGGCTGGTGAAGAGCGCCAGAGGGGCCAGTGGGCGCAGGCGGGCTTTCAGTTCAGTCATGTGTTTTTCCTTGAGGCAGCATGCGTTGCAAAATGTCGTCGCGGTCGATCCAATGGTGTTTCAACGCCGCCGCTGCGTGGCCACCGATCAACACCAGCAGCAACCAGTTCAAAGCCTCATGCAGTTCTTGCAAGCTGTGGCCCAGTGCTTTGTCTTTGCCCAGCAGATCCGGGATCGGCCAAAGTCCCCACCACACCGTTTGAAAACCCTTGGCCGAGCTCATCAACCAGCCAGTCAGCGGGATGGCGAGCATCAAGCCATACAAAGCCCAGTGGCCGATGTGTGCCACCCTTTGCAGGACGCGGGACATGCTGGCCGGATAAGGCGGTGGGCGGTGCGTGATGCGCCAGGCCAGCCGCAGCCAGAGCAACGCAAAAACCGTCACACCGACCCATTTGTGCCAGGCATACAACTGCAATTTGTCAGGCGACAGGGGCAGGTCGGCCATGTAAAAACCCAGGCCCAGCAGGCCCAACAGCAGGGCAGCCATCAGCCAGTGCAGGGATTTGGCAACGGTGGTGTAAGTGCCAGCGTAAGCAGCTTGATGCATGGGGATCAGGCCTTGGCTTGAAAAGCGTAACCGTCCATGGCAATCACGCAGTCGCTGATGCCCCGGTGAAAAGCGTGGGGCACAGCATCCGGCCCCGCCGCGCCCAGGGCGGTGAACAGCGGCAGCAAATGCTCTTCGCTCGGGTGGGCGCGAACGCCTTCGGGGCTGTGTTGGCGGTAATTGAGCAAGCTGTCCACATCACCTCGCGCCAAGTGATCGGCCAGCCAGTCGGCAAACACCTGAACGTAGGCCGGGGTGCGCTCGCCCTGCAGGCGCGCCATGCGCAGATCCCCCAAGTTGTGGGTCACATTGCCTGAGCCCACGATCCAGATGTGCTGTGTCGCTAATGTGGCCAGCGCTTGGCCTATGCGGTAAGCATGTTCAGGGTCGGCATGGCTTTGCACCGACAGCGGAATCACCGGCACCTCGGCATCCGGGAACATGTGACGCAGCGGTATCCAAGCGCCGTGGTCCAAGCCGCGATGGGCATCCGTCTGCACGTCAAAGCCATGGGCTTTCAAGGCGCCGACCACTTCGAGGGCCGCCTCGGGGCAACCGGTGGCCGGGTACTGGAGGTCGTACAAAGGCGCTGGAAAGCCATAAAAGTCATGCAGGGTTTCAGGTTGCGTGGCCATGCCCACCGTGGGCAAGCTCGTTTCCCAGTGTGGGCTGATCAGCACCATGGCGCGGGGCGTGGGCAGTTGCTGCGCCACCTGGCGCATGGCGGCACCGGCAGCCCCTGGGTGGAGTGCGAACATTGGCGAACCATGGGGCACAAACAGGACATTGCGCAGGAGAGAAGGGGCGACAGCAGAAGTCATGGCTTGAACTGTAGAGCGTTGCTTGTCATTGATAAATAATCTAATTGCCAATTGTTTGTTGCAAAATAAGCAACAATGAACAAACTCCAAGCCATGCAACTCTTTGTGCGGGTGGCCGAAACCGGCAGTTTCACCGCCGTGGCCGATCAGCTGAGCATCGCCCGCTCGATGGTCACACGCCAAATTTCAGCCCTCGAAACTGCGCTGGGCGCCAAGCTGATGACCCGCAGCACCCGCAGCCTGTCGCTCACCGCTGCCGGTGCGGCTTACTTGGAAAAGTGCCGACTGATCTTGAATCTGGTGGATGTGGCAGAAGCTGAAGTGGCGCAAGAAAAAGCCGAGCCACGCGGACGCATTCGTTTGGGGTTGCCGCTGAGTTTTGGGCTGGAGCGTTTGATGCCCCTGCTGCTCGATTTTTCACTGCAGCAGCCGCACATCCAATTTGAGATGGATTTCTCGGATCGCCGCACCAATTTGATCGAAGAAGGTATTGACCTGTCGATCCGCATCACCGCGCAGCTCGCATCGGGTGACATTTTGCGCAAACTGGGCACTTGCCGGTTATGGACCCTGGCCGCGCCCGCTTACCTGAAATTGCACGGTACGCCACGCACCCCGGACGCGTTGCGACACCATGAATGCCTGGCCTATTCAGTGGACCTCAGTCCCAGCGCCTGGGTGTATCCGGTGAACGGACGTGAGGAGCGGGTGCCGGTGCGCAGCCGCATCATGGCCAACAACGGCACGGCCTTGATGCAAGCCGCCGCGCGCGGCCTGGGCATCACCCGCCAACCCGACTTCATTGCCGAACCCTTTGTGGCGCGTGGCGAGGTGGTACCGGTTCTGGCGGCGTTTGACGCCGCGCCATTGGGCATTTACGCGGTGCTGCCCAGCAACCGCTACATCCCGCATCGGGTCAAGGTCTTGATGGACTTTTTGGCAAATGCACTGCAAAACCAAGCTTAGCGTTGGGGGGCACGCACAAGGTGGCCACTCAGGTTTTCACGGCTGAGGGGTAGCCGTCTTGCACGGGGCGCAGGCTGGCGATGCGTTCCAAACTTTGCGCCACGTAATGATTGAGTTGCTGCAGTACCGAAACCTGTCTGTGCGGGGTGGGCTGAGGCCTTGCGGCGGTTGCACTGGCGCTGGGTCCGGTGGTGTCGGCAACGTCGATCAAGGCCGCTGGACGGCTCGATATTTGTTGCAACTTGGCATCGACTTCCACGTTCCGTTGTTTCAAATCCTGCAAGCGCGCGCAACGTGGCCGCGTCCATGGGGGTATCACTGGAGGTGAAATGCGTCAGTGCAGCGCCATGGCGCATCGCGCGTTCGCGGTAAGACACTTCGCCCTGCGCCATCGTCGTCAGGCCCCCCTTGCCGCGCACTTCTTCCAGTGCCATGCCACCCTGCGGTCCCGATGCGAAGGTCTCGTCGATGCCGTCCTTGGACTCGGCAGCGCTGTCCTCCTCCTCATGGCCGCCTACGCCAAACTGCATGCTTGTGGGCAGGGCATGGGAACCGGATGCGCTATGCCGCGACTGGTTGTGGGCGGCAAGGCCTGGCGTCGAATCGACGAACTGGATGTTGGGGGCCAATTGGCCTGTGCTGTCCACAAACTGAATGTTTTCCTCAGGCTGACCAGCACTGACTTGGGGCTTGTTTTGCCGGTTATTGGCGTTGTTCGTCATGACATGGATGTTGTCTTGACTGCCCGAGTTGTGTGACACGCTGGCAATGTTGTCCTCCATGGTACGGTGAATCACGATACCGATGTGCTCACCCTCTCCTTCATGGGCGGCATTGAAAGCGGCTTGGCTGGCTTGGTATTTGGCCGAGCGAAAGACCTTGGCTGCGGCGCTGTCGACAAAATCGTCCAAATTAAACGACTTGACGTTTTTGATGTGCAAGGTTTCGTAGTAACTGCGAAACGATTTTTCGCTGTGCCCAAAAGCCGTCAACATACTGGCAAACAGTTTCTTCTCCGACGACTCCACAACGCCGTCGGACAGCAGGGTGTCGCAAACGTTGGTGAGAATCAGCAGCTTGACATCGGCACTCAGGCCAGGCACCACTTCTTTCAGGAACTGCGCGTTTTTAACCTTGAGCACATACTTCAATGCCACTGATTGCAAGCCTGTGAATTCACCAATGGCCGCCTGCAGGCGACCAATTTCTTCGGTGCCGATGTTGCCGTCCGAGGCCATCATGTAGACAATGCAGGCCGCCAAAGCCAAGTGGTTGCTGACCGAACCGTGCGGGCCGATCGCGGCCGCCAGGTTGTAGCGACCCAAAGGTGATTTGTCGTTTTTGAATTGAATGGTCTTGAGGTACGGCTCAAAGCGCGCCTCGTCAAAACCAAAGGCCTGGCACATGCGTGAAAAAAGGGCCAGCTCCGCAGGGTCGGCTTGGCCATCCGCCAAGAAGGAGTCGCACACGTTCGTCAAAATGCACAGCTTGTCCAAGCTGCTCAGACTGTCCGCAGCTTCCAGTAAAAACGTGTCCAGTGGCACCGACTGCACATAACTGGCTGCGCAGGCCAACAACTCATCGTTGCCGCCGAGCACCGATTGCAGTTGGCTGCTTTCGGCCTCTTTGATTTCTCCATCGGAGGCCATCATGTACATCAGTGCTGCGGCCAGCACCAAAGGTGGCGATAAATCGATGTGCTCGAATTGAATCAGGGCAGCCTGATCGTTCTCGCCTTTGAATTGATCAAGCAGTTGGAGGTTGGTGTTGGCGGTGTTCATGCCGTCAAGGTAACCAATTGCCCTCCGTTATTGGATGACGTTTATGTCATAAGCGATCAACTGAGCACGATGTCATTTTCAATCGCCATCAGCTGAAGATGGCGGTCTTGGTGTTGGATGACGGCAGCGTCATGGAGGCATCGATCATGACGTCATTGTCATGTTTCAGGGCGGGGTGCAAGGGCGCTTGCAAGCGAATCATCACAGTGGATTGGGCCGTCACATCCAGTGTCAAAGTGCCTTGGTGCAGCTTGGCAATTTCATTGCAAATGCTCAAGCCTAAACCGGCGCCATCCACCTTGCGATTGCGCGCGGCGTCACCGCGGTAAAACCGATGAAAGGCTTTTGCTTTCAAGTCAGCAGGAAGCTCTGCACATGTGTTTTCAAACCCCAATTCCAGTACCTCGCCATGACCATGCAATGACAATCGGATCCAACCGTTGGGGGTGTTGTATTTGACGGCATTGCTGGCCAAATTGTGAACCAGTTGTTGAATCAGAGACAAATCACACCGCCAACTGAGCCCTGATTGAATGTCTTTTTCAATCGCTAAATGCGGGTGGCACTGGGCTAAGCTGTCGGCCAGTTCTTCGACCATTTCACTGATGTCGACATCGGTCAGGTCCTGCTCGATGAGTTGGTCATCGGCTTTGGATAAAAGGAGTAATTTTTCACTGATGACAATCAGTCGTTCAATCTCATCGGCCATGCTTCGCAAGCGCACTTGCAACGTGGAGCCCGTCGGGGCATCTGCAATCAAACTGTCCGCCTGGCCGCGCAAGATGGCCAAAGGGGTGCGCACTTCATGTGCGGCGTCGGACGAAAAGCGCTTGGCCTTGGTGAAGCTGTTGTCCAGGCGTTTGAGCAGTTGGTGGTAAACGCTGATGAAGTCATCGAACTCTTTGTAGGGCGTGGTGATTTGGCTGGTGTGGTTGAAATTTTCAGGCTTTAAGTTTTTGAGTGAAACTTTCAAATTCTCCAAAGGACCCAATGTGACTTTCACTAAAAAGTGGGCCATGATGGCCACAACCAACAACAGCATGGGCACAAAGACGGGCAATTGGTTGTCGCGAATATTCAAGATTTTTTGCGTGAACGCACTCAACGCTTTGTCGCTCATCACGATGCGAAGCTCAGGGTGGTCGGTGAGCCTGGCGGCGTGCCACAGTTGCCCCCCTAAGGTGCTGACGACCAATTGAACACCGGGCTCGGTACCCTCACCAGGGCTTGACCAAAAAGCCTGGTTTTGGGCCAATGCAGCGCAGGCGTCGTCGTCACTCCACGCCCCGACAGGCTGGGCATTTTGACAAGTCGAGATCGCACCCGAAAAGTGGTTGAAGAGGTGGTGTTGGAAGGACTTTTGGAGGCATTGTGCGCGTGCGTTTGGACTGTCGGTGACGTTGGCGCATGTCATCAAAGTCGATTGCATTTCGTCATGCAACTCCAGGCGCATCAGCCGACTGGTGGTGAACTGGGCATAGCTGCGAGCACCAAACACCACCACCACCGTCATCACCAAGACCGTGGCAAAGTGCCGCATTTTGAGAGAACGCATCATGCCAACGCACCGGCTTTGACCCGGTAACCGACACCCCGCACCGATTCAATCGGGCCATAGTGTTCGCTCTCTCCGCCGCTGAGTTTGCGTTTGATCCTTTGCACGCAGACATCCACCACATTGGTCTCAGGATCAAAGTTGATGTCCCAAACGTTCTTGAGTATCTGCTGGCGTGAGTAAATATGTCCTGGCGTCTGCATCAAATACTGCAGCAATGTGAATTCGCGCTGACTGAGCACGGCTTCCAAATTGAACCATCGGGCTTTGCGGCTGAGCAAGTCCAGTGTCAGATGACTGGACTGGAGCGTTTGAGGGGGGGGGGGCGCAGCATGCTGGCGCGCCAAGATGACCTTCATCTTGGCGATCAGCTCCTGCACAAAAAAAGGTTTGGGCATGTAATCGTCAGCGCCGAACTCAAAGCCCTTCAGGCGGTCGTCCAGATCCACTTTGGCGCTCAAGATGATGACAGGCGTGGTGTTGCCGTCTTGCCTGAGTTGCTGCAACAGCTCCAAACCATCGAGCTTGGGCAGCATGATGTCGAGCAATACCAAGTCGTAATGGTTCTTGAAAATGGCTTTCAGGCCGCTGACGCCATCGCTCATGTGATCGATGTGGTAATGGGCTTTTTCCAAGCCGGAACTGACGAATTCAGCGATCTTGATTTCGTCCTCGACCAGTAAAATTTTGGGCAAGGGCGTGAGCAGGGTGGTATTCATCGAGTGCCTCAAAAAATGCTGCAAAGGTCATTGAATGGTGCAGGGCCACCGTGTCTCTCAATGACGTTAGTGGGATGAACTTAAACATTATTTTTTCTAGATACCATGATAGCCGTCTCGCGAGCACCGTCCCATTACATTTCCGTCATAAGTCCCTCAACAGGCCCTGAAACACTCATTTCAGCCCAGTGGCTGTCGATACTGTGGGTATCCAAGTTCATTGCTGGAATCTGCCATGTCTTCAGTTTCACTTTTCAATTTTTCTCTCCACGCGCAGGCCGTGGCTGCACCCGGCCGTGTGCCGCTGCCTGATTCAGGAACCGTCAAGCGAGAGGAAACGCTCAGCCGCTCCTACGCAGCGAAGCCGGCTGAGTTGCCTTCACCAGACCCGCTTCAACATGGGGTGACCTTGCCCAGCACGGTGGACATGCGCTTTGAATTCAATGCTTTCACACATGCATGGTTGCTGGCCATGACCGATTCTGGCTCTGGCGATGTGCTGCGCAAGATCGCGCTCAAAGGGATTTCAGGCGGCGGCACCCCTGGCCTGCACCAGGCTGGCCAATGGATTGACAAGGCGGTGTAA
Source organism: Comamonadaceae bacterium (assembly GCA_947452635.1). Classification (GTDB taxonomy): domain Bacteria; phylum Pseudomonadota; class Gammaproteobacteria; order Burkholderiales; family Burkholderiaceae_C; genus Limnohabitans_A. Next base: position 8,524 of record CANGEE010000022.1, read on the forward strand.
CCCGCGGGGCGCCTGCAAATCGCTTGTCCGTTCTGGTTCCGACCCCAGCCACACCGGCACCATTTGGACCATGCAGCCCAGCATGGCAGAGACCGCAATCACCTGCATCACGCTGCGTTTGTAACGCAGCAGGGCCCATGCAGCGGCGCCGGCCATGGCCAGTGCGATGCCATCTACCCCGCCCAGCCAGCCCTGCGCGCGATGACCCTGGGGCCAAAACACGTGGTAGCTCAAAAACAGCGTCAGGTTCAGCACCACCCCGACGACGGCGGCAGTGATGGCGGTCAGCGGCGCGGTCAGTTGCAACTGGTTGTGGGTGGACTCGACCAAGGGCCCTCCGGCCAAAATGAAGATGAACGATGGCAAAAAGGTGAACCAAGTGGCCACACACGCTGCCAAGGCCCCAGCCGCCCACAAGTGCTCAGGCCCCAGCAACGCGCCCGCGTGGCCGCCCAAGTAGCCCACAAAGGCCACGATCATGATCAGCGGGCCAGGCGTGGTTTCGCCCAAGGCCAAGCCGTCCATCATTTGCGGGGCCGTGACCCAGGCAAACTGCTCGACCGCGCCTTGGTACACATAAGGCAAGACCGCGTAAGCGCCGCCAAAAGTGAGCAGGGCGGCCTTGCTGAAAAACCAAGCCATTTGCGCCAGGGTGTGCTCCCAGCCCCAAACCCAGACCAAGCCAGCCATGGGCAAGGACCACAGCACAGCGCCTATCGCCAAGATTTGCACCAGTCGCTGCAGGGCGAAATGGGTGTGGGCTGGGCGCGGCGTATCGTCGTCAATCAGCGCGGGGCCATGCGAGGCGTGTTGGCTGCCATGGCCTTGCGCAGCGCTGAACACGCCGGGCTGCACCCGGCTTATGGCCCAGCCGCACAGTGCCGCCGCCAAGATGATGGCCGGAAACGGCAGATGGAACACCCATTGCGCGACCAACGAGGCCACCGCCAGCGCCCACAAAACCGGGTGCTGCAGGGCACGCGTGCCCATGCGGTGCGCGGCTTGCAGCACGATGGCCGCCACAGCGGGTTGGATGCCGTAAAACAAACCCGCCACCCACCCGACCTGGCCAAAACTGACATAGACCCAGGACAAGCCGATCAAAATGAAGAGCGAAGGCAGGACAAACAAGACCCCGGCCATCACCCCGCCCCAACTGCGGTGCATCAGCCAGCCGATGTAGGTCGCCAGTTGCTGCGCCTCAGGCCCGGGCAAGACCATGCAGTAATTCAAGGCATGCAGAAATCGGCGCTCCGAGATCCAGCGCTGGCGCTCCACCAGTTCCTGGTGCATCAGCGAGATTTGCCCGGCAGGACCACCAAAACTTAAAAATCCAATCTTCAACCAAAACCAAAAGGCTTGGCGCAAAGTCACCGGCTCAGGGGGATGGGGCGCGTTCATGCGCTGATTGTCGCAGGGGTTGATGGCGCGTTTTGGGATACAGCAATTCTCGATTTTGATGATTTAAGAGGTTTTTCAGGTGGATCCAAGCTCTTGAGGGTGTTCGCTGTATACAATAGCCCCCGTTGAAACACCCCTGTACACCGCGCTTTGGCGCTGAAACTTGTCTGATGGTCATCACTCTGGAAGAAAGCAGTTCGCAAGCAGTCAAAGCGCAGTTGCAGTTGCGCGAACTGATCCTGGCCGGAGGCTTGTCCGCTGGTGCCCGCATTGCCGAGCTGACCTTGGTGGACCTGTTGGGCATGTCGCGCACCCCCATCCGAGCAGCCTTGATCCGCTTGGAACAAGAGGGCTTGCTGGAGGCGTTGCCGCACGGTGGTTATGCAGTGCGCACTTTTTCTGAAGGCGAAGTAGCTGACGCCATAGAGCTGCGTGGCACGGTCGAAGGGCTGGCGGCGCGTTTGGCGGCCGAGCGGGGCGTGCCGCCACAGGTCATGCAGCAGGCCCAAAGCTGCTTGGACGAGATCGATGCGGTGCTGCAAGATGCCGCTTTGTCGGACCAAACCTTCTCGGCCTATGTGCAGTTGAACCACCAATTCCACACCCTGCTGGGCGGCATGTCGGGCAGCAGGGTCTTGGTGCGCGAGATCGAGCGCGTGGCCAGTCAACCATTTGCTTCGCCCTCTGGCTTTGTCGGTGTGCAATTCAACAGCCCGCAGTCGCGCGACATGCTGATCGTCGCCCAACACCAGCACCGCGAGGTGCTGACCGCCATTGCTTTGTGCGAAGGTGCGCGTGCAGAATCGCTGATGCGGGAGCACTCGCGCTTGGCGCAAACCAATTTGAAAGCCGCCATCCGCAGCCCGCAAGGCGTGACTGTGCCGGGCGTGCAACTGATTCGCAAGTCGGGCTGATGCCCCTTTTATTCACCTCAAACCTTTGATTTTTTTGGAGACTCTCAGCATGCAAAAACGATTCTTTCTCCGCGCCGTGGCGGCTGCCGTGGTGTTGACCGGTGCCACCAGCGCCATGGCCCAAGACAAATTCAAAATTGGTTTGATCTTGCCCATGACCGGGCCCTTTGCCTCTACCGGCAAACAGATCGAAGCCGCTGCGCGCCTTTACATGGCGCAAAACGGCGACACCGTGGCCGGCAAAAAAGTCGAGCTGATCGTCAAAGACGACACCAGCGCCCCTGATGTGACCAAGCGCATCGCGCAAGAGTTGGTGGTCAACGACAAGGTCAGCGTGCTGGCCGGTTTTGGCTTGACCCCGCTGGCCTTGGCCACCGCGCCGATTGCCACCCAGTCCAAGACCCCCTTGGTGGTCATGGCGGCAGCCACCTCGAGCATCACTGAGGCGTCGCCTTTCATCGTGCGCACCAGCTTCACCTTGCCGCAAGCGGCCGTGGCGATTGCCGACTGGGCACCGAACAACGGCATCAAAAAAGTGGTGACACTGGTGTCCGATTACGGCCCGGGCATCGATGCTGAAAAGTATTTCAAAGACCGCCTGACGTTCAACGGTGGCCAGGTGCTCGACACCTTGCGCGTGCCGATGCGCAACCCCGATTTCGCCCCGTTCTTGCAAAAAGTGCGGGACTTGAAGCCTGATGCGGTCTATGTGTTTGTGCCGTCAGGCGCAGGCGCGGCGCTGATGAAACAGTTTGCCGAACGCGGCATGGACAAGGCCGGTATCAAGTTGATCGGCACCGGCGACATCACCGATGACGATATCTTGAACAGCATGGGCGATGTGGCCAATGGTGTGGTGACCTCGCACCATTACTCGGCTTCGCACAATTCGGCCCTGAACAAAAAGTTTGTGGCGGCGTTTGAAAAAGCCAACAACGGCCTGCGCCCCAACTTCATGGCGGTGGGCGGTTATGACGGCATGCGCGTGATTTACGAAGCCGCCAAAGCCAGCAAAGGCGCGGGCGGCCAGGCCCTGCTGGACGCCATGAAAGGCCAAGTGTTTGAAAGCCCGCGCGGCCCGATGTTCATTGACGCGCAAACCCGCGACGTGGTGCACAACATCTACATCCGCAAGGTGGAGAAGGTCAATGGCCAGCTGTATAACCAAGAGTTCTCGACCCTCAAGGACGTGAAAGATCCGGGCAAAGCCAGGTAATCCATGCTGACGCTTTTGTTTGACGGCATCGCCTACGGCATGCTGCTGTTCATTTTGGCGGTGGGCCTGTCGGTGACGATGGGCTTGATGAATTTCATCAACCTCGCGCACGGGGCTTTTGCCATGGTCGGCGGCTACCTCACGGTGGTGCTGACGCAGCACTATGGCGTGCCGTTCTTGTGGTGTTTGCCCATTGCTTTTGCGGGTGCCGGTTTGCTCGGTGCGTTGCTGGAGCGCACGCTGTACCGGCCGATGTACAAAAAACCGCACTTGGACCAGGTGTTGTTTTCTATCGGCCTGGCTTTCATGGCGGTGGCTTCGACCGACTACCTGATGGGCTCGCAACAGCAAATCATGCAACTGCCCGATTGGCTGCGCGGGCGCACCGAACTGTTTGATGGCGAGTCTTACGCCTTGGGCATGGGGCATTACCGTTTGTTCATCATCGCGGTGTGCGCGGCGCTCACCGTGGGCCTGCAGTTCGTCTTGGCCAAAACCCGTTTTGGCAGCCGTTTGCGCGCCAGTGTGGACGATGCGCGGGTCGCGGCCGGTTTGGGCATCAACGTGAACTGGGTGTTTGCCGCCACTTTTGCGGTGGGCTCGGGTTTGGCGGGCTTGGGCGGTGCTTTGGGCGCTGAGGTACTGGGTCTGGACCCGACCTTTCCGCTCAAGTTCATGGTTTATTTTTTGATTGTGGTGGCGGTGGGCGGCACCTCGTCCATCACTGGGCCTTTGCTGGCGGCACTGCTGCTGGGCGTGGCCGATGTGGCGGGTAAATATTACGTGCCCAAGCTGGGCGCTTTCATTGTGTACGCGCTGATGATTGCGATCTTGATTTGGCGTCCGCAAGGGCTGTTTGTGCGCAAGGGCGCCACATGATGGAGCACCCTATGGACGCACGTTCACAACTTTTGTCACAAGGCCGCTGGCGCTGGTACGAACCGCTGCTGTGGCTGGCGGCCTTGGCCGTGCCTGCCCTGTGGCCCGGTCATGCGCTCATCGTCAACGAGATCGCCATCGTCGCCTTGTTTGCCTTGTCGCTGGATTTGGTGCTGGGCTATGCCGGCATCGTCACCCTGGGCCATGCGGCGTTTTTGGGCTTTGGCGCTTACAGCGCCGCGCTGTTTGCCAAACACATCCATCCTGACCCGCTGCTGGGCTTGGCCGTGGGCATGGCGGCGGCCACGGTCTTGGGCGCTGTGTGTTCACTCACCATCTTGCGCGGCTCGGACCTGACGCGCCTCATGGTCACGCTGGGTGTGGCCTTGCTGCTGCTGGAGCTGGCCAACAAGTTGGGCGACCTGACCGGTGGCTCCGACGGGCTGCAAGGCGTGGTCATGGGGCCACTGTGGGGCCGTTTCGAATTTGACCTGTATGGCCAGACCTCGGCCTGGTATTCCATCACCGTCTTGCTGGTGTTGTGGAGTCTGGCGCGGCGCTGGGTGCAGTCGCCCTGGGGGGCGACCTTGATGGCGGTGCGTGACAACCCGCTGCGCGCTGCGGCGATTGGCATTTCGGTGCCGCAACGCTTGGCGGTGGTCTACACCTTGGCGGCGGCCTTGGCCGGTGCGGCCGGTGCCCTGATGGCGCAAACCACCGGTTTTGCCTCTCTGGATGTGTTTGCTCTGGAGCGCTCGGCCGATGCGGTGCTGATGCTGGTCATCGGCGGCGTGGGGTGGTTGTATGGGGGGATCTTGGGCGCGGTGGTGTTCAAGCTCTTGCACGACATCATCTCGGGCATCACGCCGCAGTACTGGACGTTTTGGATGGGCTTGTTTTTGGTGGTGCTGATGCTGGTGGGGCGTGAGCGCTTGAGTCCCATGCGTTGGTTTCCCAAAAGTTCAAGGGGTCAGGCATGAGCGCCGTGGTATTGCAAGCGCATGGCTTGGTCAAACGCTTTGGCGGCATCACCGCCACCGACCATGTGAATCTGTCACTGCAATTGGGCGCACGCCATGCACTGATTGGGCCCAACGGTGCGGGCAAGACCACGCTGATCAATTTGCTCACCGGCGTACTGACGCCGACCGAAGGTCGCATTGAGTTGCTGGGCGAAGACATCAGCCCATTGCCCAGTCATTTGCGCGTGGCGCGTGGGCTGGTGCGGACCTTTCAAATCAACCAGTTGTTTGCCAGCATGACGCCGCTGCAAACCCTGGCGATGGTGGTGTCGCAGCGGCGTGCACAAGGTGGACGCTGGTGGCAACGTCTGGGACAAGACGCCACGGTCGTTGCGCGTTGCGAAGAACTGCTGGCGCTGTTTCGCCTGACCGAAGTCATGCACCAAAACACCGCTGCGCTGCCGTACGGCAAGCGTCGCCTATTGGAGATGGCGATCGCGCTGGCTTGTGAGCCCCGTGTGCTGCTGCTCGACGAACCGGTGGCCGGCGTGCCTGCCGGTGAGCGCGAGGAGCTGCTGCACACGGTGGCGGCGCTGCCGGCCGATGTGTCGGTGCTGCTGATTGAGCATGACATGGACCTGGTGTTTGAATTTGCCGACCGCATCACCGTGCTGGTCAATGGCGCGGTGCTGACCGAGGGCACGCCTGAAGCGATTGCCAACGACCCCCAAGTCAAGGCGGTCTATTTGGGCCACGGCGAGGAGAATATATGAGCCCCCACGCAAATCACTGTGTGTATTTGCTGCCCCCCGGGGGGGCGCGCGCCTCCCTTGAGACGGCTCGACGGGAGTCGCTGCATGAGTGAACTTTTGCAAGTCGAGCAACTGAGCGCCGGTTATGGCGATGCGGTGGTGCTTCACGATGTCAGCCTGAGCCTGGGCGAGGGTCAAACCTTGGCGCTGCTCGGGCGCAATGGCGTCGGCAAAACCACCTTCATGGACACGCTGGCGGGTGCGACGCGACAGCACGGCGGGCGGATCACCTTGGCCGGTCAAACCCTGAGCAACTTGCCCGCGCATGCCCGTGCCGCGGCCGGCATTGGCTGGGTGCCGCAAGAGCGCAACATCTTCAAGTCGCTGACAGTGCACGAAAACCTCACCGCCGTGGCGCGGCCCGGTGCCTGGACGCCGCAGCGCGCTTACGAGATGTTTCCGCGGCTGGCCGAACGCAAAGGCAATCTGGGCACCCAGCTGTCGGGCGGCGAGCAGCAAATGCTGGCGGTGGCCCGGGCTCTGGTGCTCAACCCCAAGCTGCTGCTGTTGGACGAACCGTTGGAGGGCCTGGCGCCCATCATTGTCGAAGAACTGCTGCGCGCCATTGCCCGCATCACCCGCGAGGAAGGCCTGTCGGCCATCATCGTCGAGCAGCATCCGCAAGCAATTTTGGCGATCAGCCACCGCGCCGTGGTGCTGGACCATGGCAGCGTGGTGCACACCAGCGAGGCTGAGACTTTGCAACAACAACCTGAACTGCTGGACCGCTTGCTTGGCGTGTCCCGCCATTGAAACCTGAGGAAGCCGATCATGTTCATGACAAACACCTGGTATGTGGCCTGTACTGCGGCTGAACTCGAGGCCTTGGGCGACAAGCCCCTGGGGCGCACCATCTGCAACGAAAAGATGGTCTTCTTCCGGGGGGAGGATGGCCGGGTCGCAGCGGTCGAAGACTTTTGTCCGCACCGTGGCGCGCCGATGTCGCTGGGCCAGGTTTGCAAAAATGGGTTGCGCTGTGGCTACCACGGTTTGGAGATGGGCGTGGACGGCAAAACCGTGCACATGCCAGGCCAGCGCGTGCGTGGTTTCCCGGCGGTGAAAGCCTATGCCGTGCTGGAACGCTATGGCTTCATTTGGGTCTGGCCCGGCGATCAAACGCAGGCCGATGTGGCGCAGATGCCCGTGTTTGCTTTCTTTGACGACCCGGCCTGGGCGTATGGCGGCGGCTTGTACCATGTCCAAGCCGACTACCGCTTGATGATTGACAACCTGATGGACCTGACGCACGAGACCTATGTCCACGCCAGCAGCATTGGCCAGCCCGAGATCGACGAGACGCCTTGCGAAACGAAAGTGGACGGTGACAAGGTCATCACCCAGCGTTTCATGGACGGCATCCAGGCACCGCCGTTCTGGCAGATGGCCATGAGCGCCAATGGCCTGGACCCCAAAGCCCCGGTGGACCGTTGGCAGATTTGCCGCTTCACGCCGCCCAGTCACATCATGATCGACGTGGGCGTGGCACTGGCGGGCCACGGCGGCTTTGACGCACCCGCCGACAAAAAAGCCTACAGCGTGGTGGTGGATTTCATCACCCCCGAGACCGCTACCTCGCACTGGTACCACTGGGGCATGGCGCGCAACTTCAAACCCCATGATGCGGCACTGACCGACAGCATTCGCCAAGGTCAGGGCGGTATTTTTGGCGAAGACATGGAGATGCTGCAACTGCAGCAAGCCAACATCCTGCGCCACCCTGAACGTAAACTGCTGATGCTCAATATCGATGCGGGTGGCGTGCAATCACGCCGCATCATCGAGCGCCACTTGGCGCAAGCGCAAAGCCCCTTGCCAACCAAGGACCCAGCATGAACAGCCCCGCCAGCCCTGACACCGATTTTGAAGTCGAAATCGCCAGCACCGGCCAGGTGTTCCCGATCCCGGCAGGGCAGTCGGTGTTGCACACCCTGATGTTTGAAGGCTTCGACATCCCATTCGCCTGTGAAGAGGGCGTGTGCGGCACGTGCGTGACTGGCGTCCAAAGCGGCGAGGTGGATCACCGCGACCATTACCTCACGCCCGAGGAGCAAGCCACTCACACGCAGTTCATGCCCTGTTGTTCGCGGGCCCGCAGCGCCAAGTTGGTGTTGGACCTGTGACAGCGCCATAGAGAGTTCCTCAAGTTGCAAGCCATGCTCGACATCCTGGCCATCACGGGCCCGATTTATTTGGCGATCGCGCTGGGCTATGCGGCCACCCGTTGGGGCGTCTTTGAGCGCGCCGATATGCGGGTCTTTGGCAAGTTCACGCTGAACCTGGCCTTGCCTGCGCTGCTGTTCAACGCCTTGTCGCAGCGCAGTGTGGCCGAAATTTTGAACGCCCAGTACCTGCTGGCCTATGCCTTGAGCACCCTCTCGCTGATGGGCGTTGCGCTGGTGTGGGTGCGCAAAGTGCAGCGCCACAGCCTGAGCTACAGCAGCATGATGGTGATGGGCATGACCTGCCCGAACAGCGGGTTTGTCGGCTTTCCGGTCATTTTGCTGACTTTGGGCCCGGTGGCCGGTGTGGCGCTGGCGCTGAACATGGTGGTGGAAAACCTGTTGTTGATTCCCATCTTGCTGGCCGTGGCCGACAGCGATGGCGGCGCACCCGGGCAATGGCGCAAAGCTTTGCAACAAACCCTGACCGATCTGCTCAAGAACCCCATGATCATCGGCATCGTGGCGGGTTTTGTGTGTTCATGGTCCGGCGTGCACGTCCCGACGCCGGTGTCGCGCACTGTCACCTTGTTTGCGCAAGCCAGTGGGGCTTTGTCCTTGTTCGTGATCGGTGGCTCTTTGGTGGGCTTGCAAGTGCAGGGCCTCAAAGGCGCGGTGACGCAGATTGCGCTGGGCAAATTGATCGTGCATCCGCTGGTGATGTTGCTCACCCTGTGGTGGGTGGTGCCGGTGCAGGACCCGGCCCTGCGCATGGCGGCGCTGATCACGGCCGCGCTGCCCATGCTGGGCATCTACACCATTTTGTCGCAACGCCATGGTCATGAGGCCACCAGTGCGGCCGCGCTCTTGGTCACCACGGTGTGCTCATTTTTTACCCTGAGTGGCCTGCTGTGGGTGCTGCAGCACGTGACGCTGTGATCGCGGCATCCCCAGTGCGGGTGGTGGCGCTGTCGGCGTTTGCCAGCACAGCCTCCATGCGCCTGTGCGACCCGATGCTGGGAGGGCTGGGTCAAGAGTTTGGCGTGACCACCGGTGAGGCTTCGGCGGTGATTGCCGCTTATGCCATCTCGTATGGTGTTTTGCAAATTGTCTATGGCCCCTTGGGCGAGCGCTTAGGCAAACTGCGGGTGATTGGCGCCTCGTCGTTGGTGTGTCTGCTGATCAGCTTGCTCACCGCCTTGGCCCCCAGCTTGAACGTGTTGGTGCTGGCGCGCGCCGCCATGGGCGCTGCAGCGGCGGGCATCATCCCGTTGGCGATTGCCTGGGTGGGCGATCAAGTGGCCTATGAACAGCGCCAAGAGGCTTTGGCCCGGCTCATGGGGGCCTCCATCACCGGCATGATGATGGGCCAATGGTTTGGCGGCTTTGCCACCCAGCACTGGGGCTGGCGTTATGCCTTTGTGGCGGTGAGTGCGATCTTTGCCGTGGCCCTGTGGCGCATGGCGCTGTATTTGAAAAACCAACCCCGCTTTGTGCCGCCGGCCCACCCATTGCCCATGCTGCAGTACTGGCAACACATGGCGCGTTTGCTCACCGAGGCGCGTGTGCGCTGGGTCTTGGGCGCGGCCTTGGCCGAAGGCGCTTTGGTCATGGGCACCTTGGCCTTCATGCCCAGCCGCTTGGTCGGTCATTTTGGTTTGAGCGTGTCGCAAGCCGGTGGGGCCATGGTGCTGTACGGTGCATCGGGTTTGCTCTACAGCCAACTGGCGCGCCAGAGCCTGGCGTTGTTGGGCGAAAAAGGTCTGGCCAGGTGTGGTGGGGCCTTGATTGTGCTGGGCTTGTGCACACTGGCCTTGGCCGACGCCGCGCCTTGGGGCGTGCTCGCCTGCGGTTTGTCGGGTCTGGGCTTTTACATGATGCACAACACCTTGCAAACCCAGGGCACGCAAATGGCGCCACAAGCGCGCAGCATGGCCGTGACTTTGTTTGCTTGCACCTTGTTCTTTGGCCAAACCCTGGGGGTGGCCGTGGTGGCGCGCAGTCTGGACGCGGGCTGGTTGGGCGAAACTTTTTTAGTCGCCGCCGTCGGCGTGGCGCTGCTGTGCCATGTGATTGCGCGGGGTGGGCAGGTGAGGGTGCGGGGGTAGCCGCACCACGCCGCGGCAGCCTAGGGTTTGCGTGAGTGTGCACAATATTTATTTTGTGCACAATATCTGAATCATGCAAAAAGTAGCCAGTCAGGCCACCCTATCAGAACAAGCCTTTCAAGCCCTTCGGCAAGATGTGTTGTCAGGTTTGCATTCGCCTCAAAGCAAACTCAAAGTCGATGCGCTGCAATCGCAATACGGCTTCTCCAGCAGTCCTCTGCGCGAGGCCCTCAACCGTTTGGTGCAAGAGGGCTTGGTTCAGTCCGACGAACGTCGCGGTTTTCGCGTCGCGGCGATGTCACCAGACGATCTGGCCGACATCACCAAGATGCGTTTGATGCTCGACATTTCCGCCTTGCGGGAGTCCCTGCGGAATGGCGATGACCCATGGGAGGCGCAAATCGTGGCCACCTTTCACTGCTTGGAAAAAATCGAGTCTCGCCTGCCGCAGGGCCCGGTGGTGCTGAATGTGGAGTGGAGTCAATGTCACCGCGCTTTTCACATGGCCTTGATCGCCGCTTGCCCCTCAGAGCGTCAACTGTCTTGGAGCGTGAGCCTGTTTGACCAAGCCGAGCGCTACCGCCACTTTGCCGCGCGGCACAGAACCGTGTCCAAAAAGAAAGACGAAGAGCACCGCGCCTTGATGAAGGCGGTCCTTCGGCGCGATGTCGACACGGCGGTGGTGTTGCTGCAGGAGCACATTGCCAGCACGCAGACCAATGTATTGGCTGCATTTGCGCTGCAAAAAAAATAAGGCGCATGCGCGCATTCATCACCCATTGCAGGAGAACAGCATGTTGAAAGTCAGTCAACCCACACCTTCCCATTTCGGCATTTATGTGACCGATGTCGAAAAAATGGTGCACTTCTACACCACCGTCTTTGGTTTGGTCCAGACCGACCGGGGCGTAGGCAAAACCTTCAAAGCGCCCTTGGTTTTCTTGAGCGCCAGTCCCGATCAGCACCATCAATTGGTGATCGCCGGCGGGCGACCAGCAGAGGCCACCTTCAGCACCGTCATGCAACTGTCTTTCGCCGTGCCATCGATCCAGTCCCTGCGCGACCTGCGAGACAAAGCCATGGCCCTGGGTGCCAGCAAGTTGCTGCCGCTGAACCACGGCAATGCCTTGTCTGTTTACTTTGCCGACCCCGAAGGCAATACCGTTGAAATTTACCTGGACATGCCTTTCTACATCTCGCAGCCCCATGGCGACCCCTTGGACCTGAGCCAAGACGATGAAACCATCTTGCGCGAAACCGAAGCCATTTGCCGCAGCGACCCCAGCTTCATGCCGATTGCGCAATGGCAAGCGCAATTTGCCAATGCCCACTGATCCATCTCACCCTTCAAGGACTCACCATGAAATTACTCTCGTTCATTCACCAAGGCCGTGAAACCTGGGGCGCCCTGGTCGGCCCCGACGCCATCGTCGATCTGGGCAAAGCTCTGCCGCAATACACCACCCTGGTGGATTACATCGCCTCGGGCGCTTACCTCAAGGCCAGCCAAGATGTGGCCCACAGAACGGCGGATGTGAAACTGGCCGATATCACCTTTTTGCCGGTGATTCCCAAGCCTGAAAAAATTGTCTGCGCGGTGCGCAACTACATGGACCACCATCAAGAAGTTCTGGCGGCGGGCATGCACCGCGAATTGTCGGAGGAACCGCCCATCTTTTTGCGAGTCTGGCGCTCGCAAGTGGCGCATGGACAACCCATCATCTGCCCCAAGGTCTCGGGCTCACTCGATTGGGAGGGCGAGTTGGCCGTCATCATTGGCAAAGAGGGGCGCAACATTTCTGAAGCCGATGCTTTTGACCACGTGGCAGGCTACGCCTGCTACAACGACGGCAGCATCCGCGAATGGCAATTTCACGCCAAGCAAATTGCTTCGGGTAAAAACTTCGAGTCCACCGGTGGTTTCGGTCCGTGGATGGTCACCGCCGATGAAATCGCACCGAACCAGCAACTTAAATTGGTCACGCGTCTGAACGGCGAAGTCGTGCAGTCCAGCCACACGGGGCAGATGATCTTTCCGATCGCCAAGCTGATCAGTTACGCCTCCACCATCTTCACCCTGGTGCCTGGCGACGTGATCGCCACCGGCACACCTGCAGGTGTGGGCTGGAGCCGCAAGCCTCAATGGTTCATGAAGCCGGGTGATGTGTGTGAAGTTGAAATCGAAGGCATTGGCACTTTGGTGAACCCGATCGCGGCCCAAGCCTGAGCATGCAAGCTGTTCAAGTTCATGTGCCCGGTGGACCCGAGCAGTTGATGCTGGTGGACCTGCCCCAACCGCAGCCTGGCCCGGGGCAGGTGAGGATCAAGGCCAAAGCGATTGGTGTGGGGCGTCCGGATGTCTTGATCCGAAATGGCACCTACAAATGGATGCCCCCCTTGCCCGCCATTCCTGGCGCGGAGTTGGCGGGTGTCATAGACGCTGTGGGTGCAGGGGTTGATCAGTGGCAGTTGGGGGACCGGGTCCTGGTCAGTGCCCGAGAGCTTGAACAACGCGGTGGTTGTTATGTACAGGCCATGGTGGTGAACCAAGAAGCGCCGTATCGGCTGCCCTTGGCCGTTTCTTTTGAAGACGCGGTCAGCCTGCCCAACTTGCAACTGGCCTTGGCTTTGATGCGTGTCGCCGGACAACCGCAGGGTGATTTGCCCTCTGTGCTGATCACCGGCGCTTCAGGTGGCGTGGCCGGCATGCTGTGCCAAGTGGCCAAGAGCCGGGGATTTACAACGCTGGGCACCAGCCGGACCGAGGCGAAAAGCCGTGACGCCTTGGCACAGGGCTTTGACCATGTGATCGGCCCTGGACCTACCTCCATGAATGAGCGTGTCTTGGCCATCACCCAGGGCAAAGGGGTGGACCTGGTGTTCGACCACTTGGGTGGGCAAAGCCTGGTTGATGGTTTGCACAGCCTGGCCCCCTTGGGCACCCTGGTGTCTTACAACATTGTGCAAGGCATGCCGACACAAGATGTGTTCGGCTTGCTTCGCAAATGGCTGGGAAAAAGTTTGGCCGTGCGCTGTTTTTCCATGCACACCTTGGATCAAGACCCACTGGCCAGGCGCGCCTTGATGCTGTCCGCGATCGATCTGATGGCGCAAGGTATCGTCAAAGCGCCTGTGCATCAGATTTTCCAACTCAGCGATGTGCGCCGCACCCACGAATTGCTGGATCTGGGTCTGGCCAGCGGCAAGATCGTGATGCACCCTTGAAGTGGACCCGTTGGCCAGCCGCAAGGGTGCCCGTGAATTGAAAACCAGGAGACAAAAATGCTTCGTCGAAACGTACTCATGACCATGGCTTCAGCCGTGCTGGCCTTGCCTTTTCAAGTGAATGCACAAACTTACCCGGAACGGCCCATCAAAATCTTGCAAGGATTCGCGCCGGGGGGCAACGCCGACGCCATTGCCCGTGCCGTGGGCTTGGAAATGGGCAAAGGGCTAGGCCAAAACCTGGTGGTCGAAGCGCAGGCCGGCGCGGGCGGCACCATTGCCGCCACCTCGGTGGCCCGGGCCAAGCCCGATGGCTACACCTTGCTGCTGGCGACCGGCGGGCACGCCGTGGCCGGCGCGCTTTACAACAATCTCGCGTACCGCACGGTGCAGGATTTTGAGATGGTCAGCACCATCACCTATTTTCCTTTCTTGGTGGTGGTGCCCGCGAACAGCAAGTTTGCAAACCTGTCAGTGTTGTTGGCCACGGCCAAAGCCAACCCCGAGCAAATCAGTTACGGCACTGCAGGCATTGGCTCCACCCATCACCTGGCGGGTGAATTGTTGGCCAGCATGTCCAAGTCGCAACTCCTGCATGTGCCCTACAAAGGCGACTCGGCGTCCTTGACCGCTTTGCTGGCAGGCGATATTCCCATGATCATTGCCCCGCCCACCGCCGTCATGGCCAACATCAAAGCAGGCAAACTGCGGGCGCTGGCCACCACCGGGCCGCAGCGCTGGCCCGGCTTGCCGGATGTACCGACGGTCGCCGACCAAGGCGTGACGGGCTATGACGTTCGCTCCTGGGCCGGGCTGATGGCGCCTGCGGGCACCCCCCGCGCTGTGATTGAGCGCTTGAATGCCGAAGTGCAAAAAGCCCTGCCGGTTTCCGCTGTGAAAGCGCGCTTGGAGGACATGGGCGGCGAAGTGCGCGGCAGCACGCCGGAAGAAATGAAAACCATGGTCGCCAGCCAAACCCAAAAGTGGATCCAAGTGGTCACTGACGCCAAAATCCCTAAACAATAAATCAACTTGAACCCAGGACACGCCATGTCACGCATTGAAATTCGCAAACGCAGTTTGACAATTGAAACCACGTACCACGAGGGCGGACCGGTGACCGACAAGCCGCTCAAACTGGCTGCGGCCTGCGCCGTGATCAAAAACCCCTATGCCGGAATGTACGAGCCCGATCTGATGCCCTTCATGGCGGAATTACGCCAGCTGGGCACCTTGTTGGCCGAGGAGTTGGTGGACACACTGGGCAAAGACAATATCGAGGTTTACAGCAAAGCCGCCATTGTCGGCGTCAATGGTGAAATGGAACATGGTGCGGTTTGGCACGAAGCGGGGGGCTGGGCGATGCGCACCGTGTTGGGCGATCCCAAGGCGATGGTGCCCGCCAGCAAAGCCGTGGCCAATGCGGGTTACAGACTGATGGTGCCGGTGCATTACATCCATGCCAGTTATGTGCGCAGCCATTTCAACAGCATGGAAGTGGGGATTCAAGATGCGCCGCGGCCCAACGAGATCTTGTTCGCTTTGGTGATGGGGACGGGCGCGCGTGTTCACTCCCGCTTGGGTGGACTGACCAAAGACAAAGTGTCGGTGCACGACGGGCAGCGCTGAGTCCTCACGCCATCCATTCGCTGGGCGTTTTCGCCCGCGGATCACTCTGCCGCTGTCAACAGTTGTTGAGCCGTTTGCCGAATCAACTTCAAGGTCGCCTGCTGCGTCAAGGTGCTGGGCCGCAGTGAGCTGATGGCGGTGCTCAGGGCAATCGTCAGCGTCGGGGCTTTGATGCTGCGCACGCTGAAGGCCGAGGGTTGGATGGAGCTGGCCACCGCGTTGCGCGACAAAATCGCCGCGCCTGCGCCGTCGGCCACCAGCGCCAAGATGGCGGGTACGCCGTCGATCTCAAACGCGATGTGCGGCTGGCCGCCGACCCTGGCCAATTCCGACTCCACGTGCATGCGGATCGCATTGGGTCGGCTGGGGATGACCAAGGGCAGGGTCGCCACATCTTTCAAGGCAATCGGCGGCGGGGGTGGGTCCTCTTGCAGGCCGGGTGGACGCGCTTGCACCAGCAGCAGTTCTTCGCGCACCAGGGGGGTCAGCTCCAGGCCGTTGCTGGCGTTGGCGTTGTACAGCATGGCAATGTCCAGGCGGCCACTCAGCAAGCCTTCTTGCATGGCGGTGGTCAGGCCCTCGCTGATGGACAGGTGTGCTTCGGGCAGGGCCAATCTGAAGGCGCGCATCAAAGGCACCGTGAGCACCCGTGCCACGCTGGGTGGCATGCCCAACGCCACGCGACCGGTGAGTCCGCTGCGCACGCGGCCCAGCTCTTCGCGGGCGCGCTCGACCTGGTGCAAGATGCCCCGGCCAAGCTCCAGCAGCACCTGCCCGGCTTCGGTGGGCGTGGCACCGCGCCCGTTACGCACCAGCAGGTTTTGCCGCAACTCGACCTCGAGTAAACGCACCTGACGGCTCAGCGCGGGTTGCGCCACGCTCAACGCCACGGCGGCGCGGGTGAAGCTGCCCATTTCGGCGACGCGCACAAAATATTCAAGCTGTTTGAGATCCATGGTTAAATTTTACATACCTTTTGATTGGTTATGCGGTTTTGATCTATCTGCTAGACCGTGAGGGGGCTTGGGAACTGGGGGGCTGGGGTACGACAATCCAGGCAGTTCTTTTCTAATGAGACGCGCCATGAAAAACCCTTTGATCATCGACTGCCACGGCCACTACACCACGGCCCCCAAAGCGCTGGAGAACTGGCGTAACCAGCAAATCGCCGGTATCGCGGACCCGGCGAGCATGCCCAAAGTCTCAGATTTGAAAATCAGTGACGACGATCTGCGCGAAACGATCGAGAGCAATCAACTGCGTTTGATGAAAGAGCGCGGCTCGGACATCACCATCTTCAGCCCGCGCGCCAGCTTCATGGCGCACCACATTGGCGACTTCAATGTCTCGTCCACCTGG
>CANGEE010000023.1 GCA_947452635.1 Comamonadaceae bacterium
GCCCATTCCAATTCTTTCTTCATGGCCTTGGAGCGGGCGTCTTCGGTGCGCTGCTCGGTGGCCAAACGGGCGTCTTTTTGCTCCAGCCAAGAGGAGTAGTTGCCTTTGTAGGGAATGCCCGAACCCCGGTCCAATTCCAAAATCCATTCGGCCGCGTTGTCCAAGAAGTAGCGGTCGTGGGTGATCGCCACCACGGTGCCCGAGAAGCGTTGCAAGAACAGCTCCAACCAGTCCACCGATTCGGCGTCCAAGTGGTTGGTGGGCTCGTCCAGCAACAGCATGTCGGGGCGCGACAGCAGCAAGCGGCACAGGGCGACACGGCGCTTTTCACCGCCGGACAGCTTGCCAATGACAGCATCCCAAGCGGGCAAGCGCAGCGCATCGGCGGCGATTTCAAGTTGGTGCTCGGACGCGTCACCAGCAGTGGAAATGATCGCTTCGAGTTGGGCCTGTTCGGCGGCCAAGGCGTCAAAGTCGGCGTCTTCTTCGGCGTAGGCCGCATACACCTCTTCCAAGCGGGTTTGTGCCGCCTTGACTTCGCCCATGGCACTTTCCACGGCTTCGCGCACGGTCTGCTCAGGGTCCATGATGGGTTCCTGCGGCAGATAGCCGATCTTCAGACCGGCCATCGGGATGGCCTCGCCTTCGATTTCTTTGTCGATACCCGCCATGATTTTGAGCAAGGTGGATTTGCCCGAACCGTTGGTGCCCAGCACGCCGATCTTGGCGCCGGGGAAGAAGGACAGCGAAATGTCTTTGAGGATATGACGCTTGGGTGGCACGATTTTGCCAACCCGGTTCATCGAAAATACGTATTGAGCCATGGTGCTTTAGAGAGGTGTACAACCGGCCCGCCAGCGCCAGGGTGGCGCTTCAGGCGAAGCCGTTCAGACGCCATTATCCCAGCAACACCGCGCCCCAACACAAAAAACCACCGCTTTACAGCCCAGCGCGTTGCACTGGCGCCTGCAGCGCTGTCTGCAAGGTGTTCAAACTTTCGGCGAAATGGGCCTGGGTTTCGGGGTTCAAACGCCCCCGGCGCAGGGCTTTGCGCAGCTGCGTGACCAGGGTTTGTGCATTCAGGCGCATCAAGCTGCGGGCATCGGGCGGCAATGTGGCGGGCGGTTTGAGCAGCACATCGGTCATGCGGCGCAGGTGTTCACGCTGCACATTGCGGCGCAGCAAGCTGGCGTCTTGCCCTTGCAGGGCTTCAGACCAAATGGCGTTTTGCAAGCTGTCGTGCAGCTGCGCCAAGCTCAATGGCACGACGCCTGGCGCGGCTTTGAGGGGGGCTTCCAGCAAGCGCGCCGCCACGGCAGGCGAAAACAAGGGGTCCAAAATCGAACGCTGCAGCGCCAAGACGCTGCTCACCACCGAGACCTCGGGCCCGCTTTTGCGTTCAAAGGGGTCGGCCGCTAAGCGGCTGAGCAACTGCGGCTCAAAGCGAAAGCTCTCGGCGCGGAAAAAATCTTGCGTGATCAGCGCCAACGCCTCGCGCTGGCGTGCGGCGGGCACGGCTTCATACAAAGGCCGCCCCGTGCCGGCGCGGTCACGCCGCGTCAACTCGCCGCCCACGAACTTGGCCACCAGGGGCGCAACCTGCGACAAGCCGCGAAACCCGCTGTTGAAGCTGCGGGTCAAGCGCTCATAACTGTCGCCATTGGCCAGCTTCAAGCGG
The DNA here is from genome assembly GCA_947452635.1 of Comamonadaceae bacterium. Taxonomy (GTDB): domain Bacteria; phylum Pseudomonadota; class Gammaproteobacteria; order Burkholderiales; family Burkholderiaceae_C; genus Limnohabitans_A. The sequence goes on from CANGEE010000023.1 coordinate 1,679, forward strand.
GGCAAGCGGTCCCACAACTGGCGCGACAAGGTCATGCGGCGCTTGTAATAGGCCAGCGGATCCGCACCCAAATCAAAGCGATTGACCTGCGGGTCAATGCCCTCGGCCATGCCATAGCCCGCATCTTCGTCGGTGGCATAAGCCAATTCAGGTCGGGTGGACTGCGCGGTGAGCTGCGCCAATCCCGCCGCCTCCTGCTGGGCGTCGAAAGGGCTGTAGCCATAGGCGATGGCCCACAAGTCATACACCCCCAAGCTGCCCATGACGTAGTCACCCTGGTTGTCGTTGGCCGCTGAAATATTGAAGGGCAGGTAGTCCATGACCGAACTGGACAGACCATGCTCGCGCGTGAAGCGCGGGTCTTGCAACTGCGTCAGGCTGTAGGCGGTCGATGCGCGAAAGTTGTGGCGCAAGCCCAGCGTGTGACCCACTTCGTGCATGATCACGGCTTTGACGTATTGCTGCGCCAGCTTCTCGGCTTCCGGGCTGTCGAGCGGCAGGCCCAGGCTGTCCATCCAGTCGTTGGCAAAGTGCAGCTCGTGGGCGCCCGCATGGGCATAGTGACAAAACGGCTCCTGCTGCGCGGCCAAGCCGTCATGTGCCTGCGGGCGCTGCGCAGGAGTCTCCCAGTCTTCCACCAAGGTACGCCTGGCGCTGCGCGCGAACACGTCCGACATGCCAATGTCGGCGCGCAAGATCTCGCCTGTGCGCGGGTCCGCCTGCGAAGGGCCAATGGCAAAGCCCACATCGGCACCGCTGAACCAGTGGACCATCGCATGCCGAGCGCCCATGGCGGTGGGCTCGTCACCCAGGGTTTGCTGCTGCACTTGCAGCGCGCCTTGCAAACCGATTTTTTCAAACGCCAAGTTCCAAGCCAAAACACCCTCGCGCACCGCTTGACGGTATTTCTCGGGTATGTTTTTGTCCAGCCAGAACACCACCGGTGTTTTCACGGGGGAGTTGGCTGCGGTGGGATCTTGTTTTTCCAGGCGCCAGCGCTTGATCACATGGCGACGCGGTTTGACGGTGGTGTCGTCGGTGTAATCCACCCGGCCCACGGTGAAGTAACCGACACGCTCATCGGCCACGCGCGCAGCCATGGGCTCGGGCAGCAGCGCAAAGCTGTAATCAAAATGCACGAACAGGCTGCGCGGATCGGGCGTGGCCTGCGGTGGCGGCGGTGTGGGGATGGGCGACGGCGTCAAAGGCGGGGCCGACAACTTGGGCACCGAAAAATGCGCCTGCACCTCCAAGCCCGTGAGCTGTGCAGAATTGCGCAGGGCGACAAAGCTGCTGTTGCGGCTGTCCAGGGCAAAAGGCATGCGGTAAGCCGCTTCCAACCGTGTCAAGTACCCTGGTACATCGGTCATCAGCAAGGCTTGCGCCTCGATCAGCACCGCTTGGGTTGCGGGGTCTGGTGCCGCCACCACCGGTGCGCTGGCCAGCAAGCTGTCAGAGAACGACTCAGCGACAAACTGCGCCTGGGGTGTGCCGGCTTGGGCAAAGAACGCGGTGTTTTTGGCGATCAACTGCACTTGGTTACCGACCTTGCGCCAGACCACCGCTTGGGCACCGCCCATTTGGCCGCCGTACAAACCGCGCTCACCGACCGAGCGCGGCACGTTGTAAGCAAAAAACATCAGCTGATTGAACTGCTCGGGCCGAAGCGCGATCCACACCTTCTCTTCTTTTTGATACAGGGTGAGCAGACCCGGGATGGTTTTGGCGTCTTGCAACACCTCTTGCATCGGTTTCAAGGCCCCCGGCGCCACAGGGCCTGCCGGCTTGGCGGCTGCAGGGGTCGCGGCAGGTGATGATGACGCTGACCGGACTGGGCTGGCGGTTGGCGCCGTCGTCTGCGCCTGCGCCCATACGGCACAGAACAAACTCAGGACCACCCCTAAACGACGAAAAAGTGAGAAAACCATGCAAGCTCCCGGATCAAGCTGGCCCATTCTAGAGAAAGCAGCCAGGCGCAGAAAATCCCGTTAAACTCTGTCCAGCCCCAATGAGTCAAGGACTGCGATGAGCGTTTCTGCCGTTTCCAACCGCCCCATGCCCACCCCGGTTCAGCGTCAGCCTGAGCGCGAACCGGTCAAAGCAGCGGTCAAAGAAGCCCCGCCCAAGCCCAAAGTCGAAGCACAGCAAGCCACCTCAGACATGCAACCGACTTACAGCAACGCCAAAGAAAAAACCGCTGCCCCCGCCAAGGGCCAACGCATCGACGTGAAAGCCTGAGCTGAACAGGTGCTCAGAGCTGCATCTCTGAGATCAGGCCCGGACGGGCTGAGAACTGCACCAGACTGTCCAGCGCCTCCATCACCACGCGGGCCGATCGGGCGCCATAGACTTGGGCTTTGAGCCATTCACCTTCAGCCTGCAATGCCTCGTGACTGGGCAACGTGGTGGTCCAGACCCGACCCTCGGCGTCCCAGCGATAGCCCCGGGCCTTGAGCAGGTCTTTGCTGTCAAAGGGTGCCCCTACCGCGCGCAGTTTGTAGCGGGTGGTTTGCGCCGCCGCCATCAAGCGGGCCAAACCGGTTTGTGCTTCCTTGGGCAAAGGCCGGGCCAGCACCTGCAGCAAGGCATGACAGTCGACTTGGGCGCGGTGCGCGTCGTAAAACCAACCGCATTCATGCGCCAAAAACTCCAGTTTCGCCGAGCCGCTGCCCTGCGCTTTCCAGTCAATGCCAGCGAACGAGCAGGCCCATGACTTGCCCACAAAAACCGGCAAACGCGCCTCGACAAAGGGGCGGTCAAATCCGGCGTTGTGCGCCACGATCAGGTCGGCGCGCGCCACCATCTCGTTGACCCGCGCATCGTTCAAGCGATGACCTTGCACCATGGCGCTGTCAATGCCGGTGATGTCCACAATGGCAGGCGGGATCGGTTTACCCGGGTCCTCAAAGTCTTCGTAAATTTCAACACGGCCCACGGGCAGTCCGGTCGCAGTATCGACCTCCACGGCCAGCATCGCCAGCTCGATGATTTTTTCATGGCGCGCATCCAGGCCGGTGGTTTCGGTGTCCAAAATCAACACCCGCCGCGTCACCGCGCCCGGTGGGGCCACACCATAGTCCAGGCAGGGCACCAGTCGGCGCAACACTTTGTAGTCCGGGTGCTGTTGCAAAGCTTGCGCCATGCGCGCGGCCTCATCCAAGGCAGGCGCAGATGCCGCGTCCAGCAGCTCAGCGGGGGGCGCAGGCGGGGCCGAAACCGCCCCCGATGGCGCGGCCGAAGCGGTGATTTTTTTTCGGGATTTTGGCCGCGTGCGAGGCGCATCGGGCACCACATGGCCTGGCGGCACTTCAAATCCAAAGCTGAGTTGGCTCATTCAATTCTCTTGGGTCAGTTCCGACAATCCGCCACTGCGCAGCACACGCGTTGCGGTCGCTTGCAACAACACCGATTGTGACGCAAGCAGCAGGGTCAGTCGCTGTTTGGCGCGGGTGATGCCGGTGTAAATCAACTCGCGCGTCAGCACCGGGGACGGACTGTCAGGCAGCACCAGCAGCACCTGCGCGAACTCGGAGCCCTGTGATTTGTGCACCGTCATGGCCCACACGGTTTCGACCGCATCCAGGCGCGAAGGCAGGACCCAGCGGATCTGCCCGCCTTGCACAAACGCCACCCGCAGACCGTTGGCCGTGGGCAGGCACAGACCGACATCGCCGTTCATGAGTTTCAGGTTCGCATCGTTGCGCGTCAGCATGACCGGGCGGCCGCTGTACCAGTCTTCGCTACCGGCACCCATCCAGCGGCTGATGCACAGATTCAGGTGCGCCACGCCCCAAGGTCCGCTGCGCAAAGCGCACAGCACTTGAAAGTCAGCAAAGCGCTCGATCAATTGCCGCGCTTGCGCGTCGCTGCACACCGCCTGCAGGCTGCGCAAAGGCTCTAGCAGCACCGACCAGTGCGACCACCCCTGCCGCACGGCCTGCGCCAGCGCCGGGTGCGGCAGACGCGGCACACTGAGCAGGTCCACATCGGGCGGGAACAAGGCGTCCTGTGTCGCTGCGGCACTGGGGGCTTGCGCCAGCAAGGTTTTGACAGCGTGCACATCGCCCGCGTTCACCGCTTGCGCCCATTGGCCGATGCCGCTGTCTTGTGCGAAGCGGCGCGAGTGGCGCAGCATCACGGTGTGCTGCGCCAGCGCCGCACCGGGGCCTGAGGGCGTCACATAGGCGCGCACATCCTGAGCGGTGTGGGTGTGAATCCAATCGGCGGTGGCGGCGCTGTAGCCACCTTGGGCAGCCCCCTCACACAGCTGGGCCATGACCGCGCCAGCCTCGACCGAGGCCAACTGGTCTTTGTCGCCCAGCAAAATCAAACGCGCCGACAGCGGCACAGCGGCCAACAAACGGGCCATCATTTCCAAATCGATCATGGAGGCCTCGTCGACCACGACCACATCGCAGGCCAACTCGGGCACCGGACGCAAGGGCGCGTCGGGTGTGAATTGCAGCAAGCGGTGCAGGGTCTCGGGCGCGGCCGCAGGCTCGATGCGCAAGTCAGGCGGCAATTGAACGATGGCCGATTGAATCGCCTCGCCCAAACGGCTCGCCGCCTTGCCCGTGGGTGCAGCCAGGCGGATGCGCAGCGCGTTTTTCTGATCACGGGCCTGCGCCGCCAACAAGGCCAACAAACGCACCACCGTGGTGGTTTTGCCCGTTCCCGGTCCGCCGGTGATCAAAGTCAGCGAGGAACGCGCGGCTAAGGCGCAAGCCACTTTTTGCCAGTCAATCTGGTCTGCCGAGGCCGCCTGCGGCGGGAACAAGGCGTTCACATGCGCCACCGTGTCCGCGCTCTCCCGCAGGGGCTGGGCCATGCGCGCGCGCAAGGCCTGCATCACATCTTGTTCGGCCCGATAGGCCCGGCGCAAATACAAGCGTGGTGACGCCGCATCGCCCGCCAACACCAAAGGCGCGTCATGGCCCACACACCAAGGCAGGCTCGCCGCTGCGGCACGCACATGCGCTGGCAAGGCCTGCACCTGGGCCGCCGTCCAGCCCAACAACGCCGCAGGCTGGTCTTGCAAGGCCTGCAAATCCAAGCAGCTGTGACCGCGCCCCATTTGGTAACTGGTCAGCGCTGCCAGCAGGTGGTGACGCGGATCGGGCGAGGGCATTTGCGCCTGCAAAAAATCAGCAAAAGCCCGGTCCAAGGCGGTACAAGCGTCTACACCCATCGGCTTGATCTGCGGCTGAACTTGTGGCCGGGGTAAGGTGCTCGTCATGCGCGCTCCTTGAAAGCCGCGTCCAGCGCTTCGACCATGGCCAGCGCAGGGCGGTGGGCGAACACCCCGGCACCGGCTTGGTCAATGCCCCGGGCAAACAGGTAGACCGCGCCGCCCATGTGCGTCTCGTAGTCATACCCGGGCAAGCGCGCTTGCAGCAAACGGTGCAGCGCCAACAGGTACAGGCTGAACTGCACGTCGTAGCGGTGCGCCAGCAGACCCTGCGCCAAGTCTTTGGGCGCATAGCCTGCCAGCTTGTTCGACTTGTAGTCCAGCACGTAATAACGCCCCGCATGCTCAAACACCAGATCCATGAAGCCGGTGAGCAGCCCTTGCAGGCTGCGCGCTTGCAAGGGCTCACGCGGCTGACCCGGCAGCACATGGGCGCAGATGATGGCGTCCAGCGCCTGCGCCTGCACACCGTGGGTGCGCAGGGTGAAATTCATTTCCGCCCAGGCGCAGGCCGTTGTGAGATGGGACAAGATCAGCGGCGGTGGCCTGGCTGTGGATGGCGGCGTCGTGGACGGCGCAAGTCCAGCCTGCGCCAAAGGCAAAGGGGTCAGCGCCACCTGCTTGAGCCACAGCAGCAGCAAAGCGCATTGGGTGTCATCCAGTTGCAAGGCCGCTGTTTGGCTGCTGAACACTTGCCGCCAGCGCTGATCTGTTTCTGCAGCCGTGGCCGTGGCCGTATCAAAGTCTGCCCCCGTATCGCGGGCAATGGGCCAGCCTTCTTTCAGTTGCCACTCCAACAGGTCGTGCAGCAAAGTACCGTAGGCGCTGCCGGCCTTGAAGTCGTTGAATGGCAGTGACGGCGCGCGCTCGGCTAGGGTTGTCCCATCCTCCCACACAGTCGCTTGACTGTCGGTTTGGGCGTCGTGCCAGCGTTCATCGTTTTCACTGGGCAAGCGCCATGGCGTGGCGTCGGCGTGGCGCGTCAGCGCACTGAAACTGGCCATCCACCAGGCATTGCGGTGCTGACGCTGCGGGATCAAAACAGTCTGGGGCAGGACGGGGGCCGCGACTGGCCGGTACAGCGCGTCGCTGGGCTCTGGCGCGGTCACCACGTGAATCGCCGGGCAAGCCGACCAAGCTTGCAGCTTGGCTTGCAAATCATCCGGGCCGGTGCGGCCCAGCAAATCGCTCAGCGCACTGGCGGGTTTTGGACTTTTGGCGGTGAAGTCTTGGCTGCGATTGGCCACCCCCACAAACAGCGCGCGCTGCGCGCGGGTCAGGGCCACATACAACAAACGCTTGTCTTCGGCCAAGCGCTCGGCATCGCTGCGCAAGGTGTCTTTCTTTTCTTTTTTGAAGTTGGCGGCAAACGGCAGATAGACCCAAGGGAACTCCAAGCCCTTGGCCTTGTGCATGGTGATGACCTGCACCAGATCGGCATCGGTTTCCAGCCGCATTTGCGCCGCGTCCCCACTGGCGTGCGGGTTGTGCCATTGGTCGGCCAGGTAACGCAAGAGCGCGCCCTGCCCTTGCAGATTCAAACTGGCTTGTTGTAACAAGTCACCCAGGTGCAGCAGATTGGTCAAGCGCCGCTCAGGGTCGGCGGTGCTGGCGCGCAAGCGCTGCGCGATCTGCTGCTCATGCAGCCATTGGTAGAGCATGGGCAAAAAGCCTTGGCGTTGCCAGGTCTGTTGCCAGCGGCCAAAGTGCTCGACCTGTGCGTCCCAAGCGTCCTCGTTTTGCAACAGGTGTTCGATTTCCTGGGGGGCCAGCCCCAAGGTGCGGCAACTCAAAGCCGAGCGCAGGTGCGGCACCGACTGCGGCTGGGCAATGGCTTGCAAGATGTGCCACAAGTCCAGCGCTTCGCGGGTTGCAAACACACTGTCGCGGTCCGACAAATACACGCTGCGCACGCCGCGCGCTTGCAGCGCCTGGCGAATGGCGCGCGCTTCTTTGCCGTCGCGCACCAGCACCGCCAGCTGCGCCGGTTGCGCCGCGCCGCTGTGCAGCAAGCGCACCATGTGGCTGGCGCAAATCGCCGACATGCGCTGCAGATAATGCGGCGCACTCAAGGGCTGGTCGGTGTGCAGATGCCAGACCGTCATGGCCGCTGCATCGGTCACCGCCGCCACCATCGGCTCAGCGCCTTGCGGCGGGTGGGCGGGCAAAAACGCAATCGGGCCAAAGGGCTCGGTGGCGTGGCTGAAGACCTGGTTCACCGCCGCGATCACCCCCGGGGTGGAGCGGTAGTTGAACAGCAAGGTGTGCACCGCTTGGGCGCGCGCGCGCGCCGCCAAATAGGTGGGCAAGTCAGCGCCGCGAAAACTGTAAATCGCTTGCTTGGGGTCGCCGATCAAGAGCAAAGCCACATCACTGGCCTGCGGGTCGGGGTAGATGGCGGACAACGCGCCCCATTGCCAAGGGTCGGTGTCTTGAAACTCGTCAACCAAGGCGACCGGGTACTGTTGGCGAATGGCCTGGGGTAAGCGCGAGTCGGGCCGGTGCAAAGCCGCATGCAAGCGGGTCAGCAAGTCTGCAAAATCAAACTGACCACGCTGCTGTTTGCTGCGCGCGTAGCTGTGCGCAATGGCTTGCGCCGCATGGGCCAACAAACCCTCTTGCGCAGATGGGGCTTGGGCCAGCGCATCGCTCCAGGCTTGCATCGCGGCCAGCGCCCCCGTGCGGTCCATGGGCTGGGGTCTGTTGGCCTTGGTTTTACCGATCAGGGCTTGCAAGCCAAATTTGGCGACCAGCTTCTTGTCCAAGTCCGCGCCCTGGGTCCAGGCCCGCAGCTGCTCAAGGTAAACGGCTCTGTGGGCTGCCTTGAAGCTGACGCCATTGAGATCTTGGTCCATGGCTTGGGCCAACTGCGCCAGCAGCGCATCGGCATGGGCGGCCCACAGCACACGCGCTTGGGCTTCGCACAGGCTGACTTGGTGTTGGGCTTGCGACCAGGCTTGCATGATTTGAGTGGGTGTTTGCAGCGCAAGCGGATCCTCTGTCGCAGTCTCTGCGGGCGGGGTTCTGTCTTGCGCGCGCCACAGCGCTTGCAGCTTTTGGACCAAGGCTTGCGGCGTTTTGGCGATGGGCAGCAAAGCGCTGAGCTGGGCCTCGTCCAAAGCGTAGTACCACTCACGCCAGTAATCGGCGGCGGACTGCAAGCGCAAAGCTTCGCTGTCTTGCACCGTGCTTTGCTCAAACAAACTCGAGGAATCAAAAGCGTGCTGGCGCAGCATGCGCGAGCTCCAGCCATGGATGGTGAAAATGGCCGCCTCGTCCATCCACTGAGCCGCCGCATCCAGACGGGCGGCGCAGCGGGGCCATTGGGCCGCATCGATGCTGTTTTTCAGATCCCGCAAAAACGCATCGTCGGGCGCCCCCGCCAAGCGAAAGTCCTGCGCCGCTTGGGTCAAGCGCAAACGAATGCGGTCGCGCAATTCGGCTGTGGCCGCTTCGGTGAAAGTCATCACCAAAATCTCAGGCGGGCTCAAAGGGCCTTGCGCACGGCCATGACCCAGCACCAAACGCACGTACAAAGCGGCCAAGGTGTAGGTCTTGCCCGTGCCCGCACTGGCCTCGATCACCTGCAAGCCTTGCAAAGGCAAGGTGATGGGGTTGAGGGGCTGCATGCTCATGCATCCTCTCCGGACGCAGGCGCGGGAGTGACCTGCACCTGCCCCAGCAAGCCGCCATACAGGGTCTGCGCCCAGTGCGGCAGGGTCGGCGCGATCGCCTCAAAGGATTCGAAAGAGCGTTGCAAATAAGGCGACCGATCCCACTCCCCTGGCTGCGCAAAACTGCCCTCAAAAGCCGCCTGGGCTTGGCGCAGAGCGACCTCCTGGGCGGATTCGTCGCCTTCGTCCAAGGCTTGTATGGTCTCGGCTTTTGATTTATTGGGGTCTGACCCCGATTTATGGGGGTCGGCATGGGCGACGGCCTCTTGCAGGGCTTGGAGATAGGCCAAACCGGTGCGCAGCGCCACCGGCAACGGCTTTTGCCAGGCTTGCTGGTAGGCTTGTAGCCAGTCGCGCAATTGGGCCATGGCCTGCGCGGGTGACAACGGTGGCAGGGTGGTTTCACCGTCAATCCCCAAGAGCACACTGCGCAAAGGGCGGGCACTGGCGCAGGCCAACACATGCACCACCCACAGGTTCACCCACTTGTCCCCGCGCGGCCATACATGGCCATGGCCCTGCGTCACAGCGCCCGGCTGCATACTCACTTGCACCCAACCCGCGGGACCTTGGCGCAGATCGCGCAAAGCGCCCGTCACCGACCAGCCGTCCACCGCTAAATCCAGCGATTGGGGCGGCAAGGACACGGGGTATTGCGCCAGCCAGGGCGCTGCGCGCTCGCGCACCGCCTGGGCTTTGTGCAGCAGGTCATGACCGAGCTTGCGCCCGAACGCGGCCATGGGCAATTCGCCTTGGTTGTGCAAAGCCTGCAAGGCGTCTTCGGCGCTTTCATCATCTGGGGCTTGCAACAAAGTTTGCCCCAACTGGTATTGCGTCAAAGCGTCCAACTCGAAAGGCTCGTCCTCGGGCGCAGCCGCTTCAGGCTGGGCGATGTGCACCGCCAATCGCTGACGCCAATACACCTGCACCGGTTGCCGCACAAAAGCCTGCAAAGCGGCCACATCCAAGTGCGGCTCAGGCCCGCTGGGTGCAGCATCTTGCGGCTTCCCGTCCAGGTCATCCCAAGCCAGTTCTGGCGGAGTGGCCGCTGCCATGGCCTGTTGCCAGTCGCTGGCGTAAGTGCGAAAGCCACTGCCCGCTTCAAAATAACGCGCAGAAAAAGCCTGCAGCGGCTGCAGCACCGGCTCAGGTGCATGCACAAATCGGGCACGCAAAACGTCCATCAACTGCGCCACCAAGACCGAGGTGGGTTGCTCGGCATTGTCGGTGGCACGGTGGCTTTGCCAGCTGATGTAGAGCTTGTCGCGCGCCGACAGCAGGGCTTCTAGAAACAAATACCGATCGTCTTCACGGCGCGAACGGTCACCCGCGCGCCACTGCGTGGCCATGAGGTCGAAGTCACGCGGCAGCGTTTGCCGTGGGTAGTCTTTGTCGTTCATGCCCAGCAGGCACACGACTTTGAAGGGGATGGCGCGCATCGGCATCAAGGTGGCAAATTGCACGCCGCCGCCCAAAAAACGCTGGTGCAAACCCGGTGACTCGATCTGCGCCAGCCAGTGCTCGCGCACCACCACCAAGGGCAAGGGCGTGGTCAATGCCGCCTGTTCACAGGACTGCAGCCAGCGCTGCAAGTGCTGTTGCAACTGGGCCAGCAGGCGTTCTTCGGCCTCGTCGCTGGCTGCAAAAAAATCGGCCAGCAGCGCTTGCAAGGTGTTCACCCATTGCGCGGCGGTCTGTGCTTGCGACACAGCCTGTAGGTTGCGGTCCATCGCCTGCACCCACTGGGCCAAACTGCCCAGCAGTTGCGCGCTCAGGCCCCCGACCTCGGGCAAAGGCTGTACCCCCTGCCAAGCCGCGCCTGGGCCCGTGGCATAGCCCATCAGCAAGCGGCGCAGGCCAAAGGCCCAGGTGTTTTGGTCGCTGCCACTCATCTCGGGCACGCCCCAGGTTTGACGATGCGCCGCATCCAAACCCCAGCGCACACCAGCGCGGGTCAGCCAGTTTTGCAGCACACGCACATCGGCGGCTTGCAAGCCAAAGCGCTTTTGCACCGCCGCCACTTCCAACAGACTCAGCCAGTCGGCCAAGCTGATGCGCGAGGTGGGCAGACCCAATAAACGCTCCAGGGCTTGGACGATGGGCATCTCACGCGAGGAGGTGTCGGCCACCGAAAACGGTATGTGCCTGGCCGTGCCCGCCGCGAAGCGACCAAACACCGCCTGAATATGGGGCGCAAAAGGCGTCATGTCCGGCACCATCACCATCACATCGCGCGGCTCTAAAGCAGGGTCCGCGTCCAGCCAGGCCAATATCTGATCGTGCAAAACCTCCACTTCACGCTGCGCGCCATGCGTGGTCACCAGGGTGATCGAGCCGTCGGCAGGCGGCTCGGGCTGCGGGCGCTCGGGCAAGGGCTCCAATTCCAAAATATCCGCATGCAACTGCTGCAACTGACTCAGGCGCTGGCCGATCGGGGCTTGGGGCGCTTCAAACACCTCGATTTTTTGCAGCACCTGGGCATAGCTTTCGGGCTGGTCGTAGCCGTCGAGCAAGTGCAAATAGTCTCGCCCCTGCTTGCCCCACGACGCCAGCAAGGGATGGGCCTGGGCATGCAGCTCGGCCGGATCGCTGGGCAGCGAGGACACCGGCACGCCGGATTTGCTTGTCTGCCGCGTGCGTGCGTGCAAGCTGGCGCGCCCATCGACCACATGGCCCCAATAGTGGCGACAGGGGTTTTGCACCACCATCAAGACCTGACTGAATTGGCCCAGCGCCGCCAAGGCCTCGACCGCCTGCATGGGCAAGGCCGACATGCCAAACACCACCACGCGGTGCGGCAAGCCTGCTGGGCGTGCCGAAGGGGCCAAGGCCTTGAGCGCCTGCATGAACTGGGCATGAACCGCCGCGCGGGAAGCTTGGGCCTGGGCCACACCCACATCGGTTTGCAAAGCCCGCCACAAATGCGCTTGCCAGACTTGGTCGCCAGGCAAGGGCTGGGCGAGCCCGGCAGGGGCTTGCAACACATCGCGGCCTTGTGCCCAATCGCTGAGCCAATCGGCGCGGTAACTTTGGTAGCCGTCCAGCACATCGGCCACTTGCTGCGCCAGTTGGTACAGCTTGCGGCCATCGCTGTCGCTGGCCAGGTAATGCGCCAAGGGTTGGTACACGGGGTCCTGCGCAGCCACGTGCGGCAACAGCCGCAGCAGCCGCCACACCAAGGCCGTCTTGTCAAACGGCATGTGAACGGGCACCGCTTGCACGCCCAGCACGCTGCGGTAAATCTGCCATAAAAAGGCAGAAGGCAGCTCCATGCGGGTGGCGGCGCAAATGCCCAAAGCAGATTCTTCGGCCAGCGCCAGCTCCAGCCAATGCTTCATGCCGTTGCTTTGCACCAAAAAGACTTCGGGTTGCAGCGGCGGCAAAGGCCGGTGTTTGACAAAGTCCACCACCAGATCGCGCAGGTCTTCCAAGCGGTTGCCATGCACCACCATGAAGCCCGGCTGAAGCAAAAAAGAAGATGAAGCAGGAGAGGATTCGCGCATTGTTTTTGAGTGTACCCAAGGCCGGGCGCACAGGCTGAGCCCCAGCTGGGCCATTTCGTGCGACAATGCGTCCGTTGCCGCCTCCAGTTGCCGCAACATCAGCACTTCTGCTGGGGTTTGACCCGAACACTCTGTTTGTGGTTTCCATGCCCACCTGTGAATCCCATCGGTCTTTGACTGGCGGCTGTCACCCACAGCCTGACAAACCGATGCCCTGCGCTGGAATCAGCGCGCCTTAAATGAACTTTATTGATTTGAATTTGGCTCCGGCCATCCTGCAAGCCGTGCAAGAGCAAGGCTACGAAACCCCAACGCCGATCCAAGCCCAAGCCATTCCGGCCGTCTTGGCAGGCCAAGACCTGTTGGCCGGGGCGCAAACCGGCACCGGTAAAACCGCAGCCTTCACCCTGCCCATGCTGCACAAGCTCACCCTGAGCGAGCCTGGTAAAAACAAATTTGGTGGCAAAGCCATTCGCGCCCTGGTGCTCACGCCCACCCGCGAACTGGCCGCGCAGGTCGAAGAATCGGTGCGCGACTACGGCAAATACACCCAACTCAACTCCACCGTGATTTTTGGCGGCGTGGGCATGAAACCCCAGATCGACCGCATCAAGCGCGGCGTGGATATTTTGGTGGCCACGCCCGGTCGCTTGCTCGACTTGGCCGGCCAAGGCTTTTTGGATTTGTCGCAGATTGAAATTTTGGTGCTCGACGAAGCCGACCGCATGCTCGACATGGGTTTCATCCATGACGTGAAAAAAGTCTTGGCCATGGTGCCCAAAGACAAGCAAAGCCTCTTGTTCTCGGCCACGTTTTCGGACGAAATCCGCGAGTTGGCCGCCAACTTGCTCAAGGACCCGCAAAGCATCCAGGTCACGCCCAGCAACACCACGGTGCAACGCATCTCCCAGGTGATTCACCCGGTTGGTCGCGGCAAGAAAAAAGAAGTGCTGGTGCACATCATCAACAAGCACAACTGGAGCCAGGTGCTGGTGTTCACCCGCACCAAGTTCGGCGCCAACAATGTGGCCGACTATCTGACCAAAAACGGCATCAAAGCCATGGCGCTGCACGGCAATAAAAGCCAGACGGCCCGCACCCAAGCGCTGGCCGGCTTCAAGAGCGGTGAGATCCGCGCCTTGGTGGCCACCGACATTGCCGCACGCGGCATCGACATTGAAGACTTACCGCACGTGGTGAACTACGAGATTCCGAATGTCTCGGAAGACTATGTGCACCGCATCGGCCGCACCGGCCGCGCCGGCGCCAGCGGCGAAGCCGTGAGCCTGGTGTGCTTGGACGAAGAAGGTTTCATGATGGAAATCGAACGCTTCACCAAGCAAGAAATTGCGGTCGAACTGCTCGAAGGTTTTGGCCCTGAGCCTGGCGAAAAAGCAGAACCGATTGCCATGGGTCGCCAGACCCTGTGGGGCGGCGCAGGTCGCCCACCCAGCCGTGACGTGATGCAAGCCGCAGCCAAAGCCGCGCGCGGCGACATGATGCAACGCATCCGCGACTCCAAAGGCCCGCAAGGCGAAGGCGGCGGTGGAGGTGGTGGTCGTTCTGCCGGTCCGCGTCCTGCACGCAGTGGCCCACCACCTTCACGCCGCGGCGGCCCCCAGGGCGGCGGGCGGGGTGATGGTCGCAACGAAAACCGTGGTGAATTCCGGGGCGACGGCGAATTCCGGGGCGACGCGCCACGCTTTGACGGCAACCGCAATGACGGCCCGCGCCCAGAAGGCCGATTCGACAACCGGGGCGACAACCGCCCGCCGCGCCAAAACGCACCCCGCGGTGAGCGTGGCCCGCGTGGCGATGGCGACGAATTGCCACGCCACATCGACCCTTTGATGACGAATCAATTTGCCTCGCGCCGCGACCAACCGCGTCGCAGCAGCGGCGGCGCTGGCGGGCAACCCGATCCGACGCGCACCAGCATCGACAGTCTGGCGGCTGGCCGTGGCGGCCAGCGTCGTGGTGGTGGTGGTGGTGGTTACGGCGGCGGCGGTAACCGCAGCGGCGGTGGCGGACGTTCGTTCGGTCGCTGATCGAACACGGTGCTTGCGCACAAACAACAAGGCCGCGCAAGCGGCCTTTTTCATCGGCTGAATGAAGGCTTCAGCCCTAGAACTCAGCCACGCACAAACAAAGTCACCAGGGGTTCATCACCTAACTGGCGGCTCCAGTGACCGTGGACTTTGGCATCAAAAGTGGCACCTGCTGGCAAAGTGTCGGCAGAGTAAAAATGGTCCCCTCGGCTGAACACGCGGCTTGTGCCATCTTGCAGACCGATCTCCATATGGCCGTTCAAAATAAACACCCACTGGTTGTGGCCCGAGCAGTGAAACTGGCTGCGAAAGCCCACCGGGCTGTGGCGCAGTTGGTAGCCGCCCGAGGCCATCAAGCTCGACAATTGACTCTGCGGAGTGCCTTCAGGCAAGGCCACCGACTCCTCACGGAATTGGGCGCGGCCATCGGTGTCGGTGAAGAGCACGGTTTTTTTGAAATCGGTCATGGTGGGCAATTCAATGTGAAGTGAGTCAGAAGATCAAGCTGTGGCTTCAGCGCCGAAATCGATTTGCACCTTCATGGCTTGGCTTTTGTCGGCGGCCAAGCGAAAGGCCGACTCGGCTTGGTCCAGCTTGATCACGTGCGAGATCACCGGCTTGCCGTTGATCAGCCCTTCGTTCAAAAAGCGCACCGCCACCGCAAACTCGGGATGAAAGCGGAAGGTGCCGCGCAACTCCAGTTCTTTGCTGACCAATTGGTTCAAAGGCAAGGTGGCGTCGCCACCCAAGCCAATGGTGACGATCACGCCGCGCGGCGTGACCACATCCAAGCCGCTGCGCAAAGCCTTGTCGCTGCCCGAGGCTTCGAACATCACGTCGAACGTGCCCTTGTGGGCCGCAAACGCAGCCAAACCGTCGGGCTGGGTGATCAGGTTCACCGTTTCGTCAGCACCCATGGCGCGGGCGCAAGCCAGGGGGCCGTCGGCCAAGTCCACCGCCACGATGCGGGCCGCGCCTGCACGGCGAAGACCGGCAATCAACAAGGCACCGATCGGGCCGCAACCGGTGACCAGCACTTGTTTGCCAAACACCGAGCCTGCGCGTTGAATGGCGTGCAGACCCACCGACAAGGGTTCGGCCAACGCCGCTTCAGACAGGCTCAAGCGGTCATTCAAGGCATGGGCTTGGTGCTCTTCGATGATCAGGCTATCGCGAAACGCCCCTTGGATGTGCGGAAAGCGCATGGCGCTGCCGTAAAAGCGCATGTCCATGCAATGGTTGTGCTGGCCTTTTTGGCAGTAGGCGCAAGCAAAGCAAGGGCGTGACGGCGATATGGCAATGCGTTGCCCCACGCGAAACGCGGTGACGCCCTCACCCACCTTTGAAACAATGCCCGAGACCTCGTGGCCCAAGGCCATGGGTTCTTTGATGCGCACCGTGCCAAAACCGCCGTGTTGAAAATAATGCAGGTCGGAGCCGCAAATGCCGCCAAACGCGACGCGCACTTGCAATTGACCAGGCCCGGGGGGTTCGGTGGATTGGCTGTCGATCCGCAGATCTTCGGGGGCGTGGCAAACGAGAGCGCGCATAGAGAGTCCTTGAGCGTGTTTAAAGTTGGGCGGTGACGCCGCCGTCGACATACAAAATATGGCCGTTGACAAAACTGGCGGCATCGCTGGCCAAGAAGACCGCCGCCCCCGCCAGTTCGTCGACCTCGCCCCAACGCCGGCTCGGTGTGCGGTTCGTCAACCAAGCGCTGAAGGTCGGGTCATTCACCAGTTTTTCGTTCAATTCGGTTTTGAAATAACCGGGGCCGATGCCGTTCACATTCAGGCCCAGCGGGCCCCAGTCAATGGCCATGCCCTTGGTCAGCATCTTCACCGCCCCTTTGGTGGCCATATAAGGCGAAATGCCCGGGCGGCCCAACTCGCTTTGCACCGAACAGATGTTGATGATGCGGCCACGCCCGCGCGGGATCATGTGCTGTGCCACGGTTTGGCCGACAAAGAACACGCTGTTCAAATTGGTTTGCATGATGTCTTGCCAATCGCTGTGGGCAAACTCATGCAAGGGGCCACGGCGCTGAATGCCGGCGTTGTTGATCAAGATGTCCAGCGGGCCAATGCTGCTTTCTATCGCGTCCACCTGGGCTTTGACCTGGTCAGCATCGGTCACGTCAAAAGCGCGCTCGTGCACAGTGAGGCCCTCAGCGCGCAGCATCTGCGCGGCGGTGGACAGGGCTTGGGCATTGCGCCCGTTGAGCACCACCGACGCACCGGCTTGACCTAAACCACGCGCCAAGGCCAAGCCAATGCCGGCGGAAGAGCCGGTGATCAGGGCCAAACGGCCATCGAGTCGAAAGGTGGAAGCTGTGATCATGAAGGGGTCAATCAGTTCAGGCCGCACCGACGGCAGCAGGGTACAGAGTTTGCAGATATTGCATCACGTGTTGGCATTGCTGCTCAGGGGGCAGCAGCATGTCCAGTGTCAAAGCCGCTTCGCTGTGCAAAGGCGGCTCCAAAATGGCCAATTGGCTTTGCAACAAAGTGGCCGGCATGTAGTGGGCAGTGCGTTGCTGCAAGCGCTGAGCCAAGACCGCGGGGCTGCCTTGCAAATGCACGAAAAGCACATCCGGGGCCCCTTGGCGCAAAACGTCGCGGTAGGCTTTTTTCAAGGCCGAGCAGGCCAGCACCAAGCCCTGCGCTTGGGTCACGGATTGCTGCAGGCGCTGCGACAAGGCTTGCAGCCAACCCGCACGGTCCTCGTCCGTCAAGGGCTGACCGGCCGCCATCTTGGCCACATTGGCGGCGCTGTGCACATCGTCGCCCTCGACAAAGGGCACAGCCAAACGGCCCGCCAACAAATGCCCCACGGTGCTTTTGCCACAACCGCTCACGCCCATCACCACCACCCGAAATGGCGCTTGCCCCATGTTCAGCCCAAACGCTGCTCGGATGCGGCGTCAAACAAATGGGTCTTGGCCGGATCGATGTGCAGGTACACCGTGTCGCCGGGCTGCGCCTCGGTACGGCCATGCAGGGTGACCACCAAATTGACCTCGCCCACTTGCACCAACAACTCGGTTTCTGCGCCGGTGGGTTCGACCACGACCACTTGGGCGGCAATGCCCTGCCCGGCCTGCGTCAAAGTGATGTCGGTGGGGCGAACGCCAAAATACACAGCTTGACCCTCTTGACCACCGGCCAAGGCCAAAGCAGGCCAAGACGCGCCTTGCGCGGCCACATGGGCTTGGCCATCGGCCAAATGCAAAACGCCTTGCAGCACGTTCATGGACGGTGAGCCAATGAATTGCGCCACAAACAAATTGCCCGGACGGTCGAACAGTTCGAGCGGCGTACCAATTTGCTCGACGATGCCGTCGTGCATCACCACAATCCGGTCGGCCATGGTCATGGCTTCAATTTGGTCGTGGGTCACATACACCGTGGTGGTTTTCAGGCGCTGGTGCAGCGCCTTGATTTCGGCGCGCATGGCCACGCGCAGCTTGGCGTCCAGGTTGGACAGCGGTTCGTCAAACAAAAACACTTTGGGGTCCCGCACAATTGCACGGCCCATGGCCACACGCTGGCGTTGACCGCCTGACAACTCGCGCGGAAAACGGTGCAGCAAATGCTCCAGGTTCAAAATCTTGGCGGCATGGGCCACACGCTCGTCGGTTTTAGCGGCATCGGCCTTGCGCAGCAGCAAGCTGAAGGCCATGTTGTCGCGCACCGTCATGTGCGGGTACAGCGCATAGCTTTGGAACACCATGGCGATGTCGCGGTCCTTGGACTCGAGATCGTTGACCACTTTGTCATCGATCAAAATCTCGCCGCCGCTGATTTCTTCCAAACCAGCCAGCATACGCAGCAAGGTGGATTTGCCGCAACCCGACGGCCCCACCAGCACCACGAACTCGCCGTCGGTGATGTCAAAACTGATGCCGTGGATGATGTCGGTTTTACCAAACGACTTCTGGATATTTTTAAAAGATACGGTGGCCATAAATTCTCTGCAATAGGTGAATGACGGTTCAGCTCTTCACAGCGCCGGCGGTCAAGCCCGACACCATGTAGCGTTTGAAGGTGTAGTAAATCGCCGCAGGGGGCAACGCGTAAATCAGACCCGTGGTCATCAGCAATTCCCAGGGTGAATCGTCGGCCGACAAGAAGTTACCCAGCGCCACCGACAGGGTCACATCCTTGTCGTTGGACAGCAGCAAGAAGGCGTACAGGTACTCGTTCCAAGCCAGCAGCAAGGCATAAGTGCCCACCGCCACCAGGGACGGCACCATCAAGGGCAGGTAGACCAAGCGAAACAGTTGCATGGGCGAAGCGCCGTCCATGCGGGCGGCCTCGTCCAATTCAAAGGGCAGTTTGTCAGACGCTTGCTTGAGCACCCAAATGCAATACGGCGAGGCGATGGTCACCATGGCCAAAATCAAAGACCATTGGGTATTGAGCAAGCCATACACCCCCATGGTTTTGTACATGGGCACCGCCAAAAACGCCGCTGGAATGAAGTAAGTGAACAAAGCCAGGTTCATGACCGTACGACCGCCGGGGACTTTGAGGCGGCTGATGGCAAAGGCTGCACAGGTCGAGACCACCAAGGTCAGCAAACCCACAGCGGTGGCGATCAGCAGCGAATTGCCCATTTGCAGCCAAAAATAGTCCAGGTAGAAATGCTTTTGATTGAAAACAAAATCAAAGTTTTGCAAAGTGGGGTGATCGGGCCACAACTTGCCTGAGGTGGCTGAATCTCTGGGCGAGATCGCAAACAACACCATGTGGTAAATGGGGATCAGGGTCCAGATCGTCAAGGGAATGCCGATCAACAGCAATTTCGCTTCGGTCGCCACCGATTTGAGGGTGATGCGTTTCATGATCGTTTCCTTATTTCGACAGACGTTTCATCATGAAAAACACCAGTGGCAAAACCATGGGCAAAGCCACCACGATCGACGCCATGGCCAGATCCACCTGGTCCAGACGCAAATAGCGAATACCCAGGGTCGCCAGCACATGCGTCAAATCGGCCGGGCCACCGCCAGTCAGCAGGTACACCGAGTTGAAGTCGCCCAGCGTCCAGATCATCGACAAAATCGTCGAGGTCAGATACAAGGTGCGCATCGAAGGCCAGGTGATGAACTTGAATTTTTGCCAATTGGTGGCACCGTCCACCGAGGCCGCTTCATATTGTTCAGCCGGAATCGACATGCGGCCCGCCACCAAGATCAAGGTCCAAAAGGGCAAGGACTTCCAGATGTGCATCAGCATGGAAAACGACAAGGCCAAGGTCGGATCGTTCAACCAATTGGGGCCGTCTGCGCCCGTCAAACGGAAAATCAAAGAATTGATCACACCCCACTCAGGGTTGAGCATGAAGCGCACCGACAAAATGGTCGGAATCGAGGGCACCGCCCAGGGCAAGATGAAAATCAGCGAAATGATTTTGATCCACCAGCGGGTTTGCACAAAGAAACCCGACAACACCATGGCAATGACCATTTTGATGTTGATGCCCACCACCAAAAAAATCACGGTATTGATGGCAGTGCGAAAAAATATGGGGTCGTCAAACAGCTTGACGTAGCTCTCGGGGTGCCGTGCCAGCCACAAACCGTAGCCCACGGGAAAGAGCACAAAAATAAAGAAGATCAGCAAATAAGGCACGACCAGCATGCGACCCCAAAACTCCCATTGATTGGAGCTTTTGCGGGCGGGCGCTGAAACCGCAGGCATAGCGACGCTTGCATTGGACATGTTGGAAACCATCAAACAGAAAAAAAGGCCGCGCCGCTCGGACTGCCTTTGGGCAGTCTGAAGGCGCGGCAACTTAGATCATCAATTGCTTGCGACCGTTTTGATACGGGCAATCATTTCATCCACCGCTTTGTCCACCGGCACTTTTTCGTTCAGGACCCGGTTCATCGCCTTGGCCCACACGTTTTCGTTGTTCAGCTGGGTGAAGCGGAAGTTCTTGGTGAACTCAAACGTCGAGGTACCGGCCATGAACTGGTTGTACACCGCTTGACGGTGCACGTCGCCCTGCCAGAACTTGCTTTGTTGACCCGACTTGGTCACCGGGAACCAGCGACCCAAAGAGCCTTCCACATAAGGCGTGATGTTTTCTTCGGCCAACATGAAGGCGACGAAGTCTTTGGCGCGCGCCTTGTTCTTCGATTCCTTGAAGATCACACCGGTCTTGATCGCGGCGCGGTAGGTCATCTTCGAGCCATCAGGCTTGTTGGGAAAGCCTGCGGTCTTGATCAACTCGGTGTAGTTCTTCTTGGCGGTGGCGCGTTGCGCATCCGTCAAAGCCGCGTTGTTCATGTCGTCCAGCCACTTCGCTGCGATCGAGATCGTGGCGTTGTGGGTCA
Source organism: Comamonadaceae bacterium (assembly GCA_947452635.1). Classification (GTDB taxonomy): domain Bacteria; phylum Pseudomonadota; class Gammaproteobacteria; order Burkholderiales; family Burkholderiaceae_C; genus Limnohabitans_A. The sequence goes on from CANGEE010000023.1 coordinate 22,435, forward strand.
TGACGGTGGTGCGGTTGTGGAAGGCGACGTTGTTGTCGGGGTCTTTCCAGCTGGTGGACGACGGTGGTGTGCAGCCCTTGGCGTACACCGCGGTGTAATCGGTCACCGCTTGGATCAGACCTTTGCGCACATCGGGATCATCGACCAGCAATTTGCCAGAGTCGTTGACCAGCTTGATGTTGTAGGCGTCCATGAAGGTCAGGAACGAGAAGAACGAGTCGGTCGCGTCCACGCCCATGGGCTGGCCGATACCGAAGGTGCGCACACCGGTCTTTTGACGCGATGCAGGTTGCACCTTGTCGCACCAGAAGCTCCAGTAGTCTTTCCAACCGGTGGGGATGTCAGACTCTTTGAAACCCGCTTCCGCCAACATGTCCGCCCAGTACTGGATGTGCATGGTTTGCTGTTTGATTGGGAAAGCGTAGTAAGCGCGCTTGCCTTCTTTGTTATTCAACAAAAAGGTGGTTTCGATGGTGTTGGGCGCAAAACGTTTGCGCGCAGGATCGATCACGCTGGAGATGTCTTCCAACTTGCCGTCATAGGCCCAAGACGCGGTGGTCTGGAAGTCATAGGTGTCGGAATACGCCACATCAGGTGGGTTGCCGGAGTCCAGGGCCGCCACGGTTTTCGGAATCATGTCCTGGATCGGGTACTGAGACAGTTCGATCTTGACGTTCTTGTTCTTGGCCTCGTATTTTTTGATGGCCGCGAACAGCGCATCATCTTCGGCTTTGTAAAAACCTTTGACCCACCAGACGGTGAGTTTCTCTTGGGCGGCAGCTTGCGCTCCGACCAACAGACCCGCAGCCGTCATGGCCGCGCAAAGTACAGACTTCATCTTCATGGTTTGTCTCCTCGTTGAAAAATTAGCAGGGGTGATGAAAAGGACAGGGAAAAAATCGCATCAAAAGCTCAAGCCGCTTTCAGCTGCGAAGCCGGCCGGGTGATTTTGGGCAAGCGTTTGCGCGAACCCAAAATCATTTGAATATCGTCACGCGCGCCATCAATCAATTTCAAAATCGCTTTTTCGGCACGCACAGGCTCTTTGGCAACCACCGCGTCGAGCACCGCGCGGTGCATGGGCAAAGACGACTTGGGGCCATCTTTTTTACTGGTTGAAATCTCAAAACTGGTGCGCAACAAAGCCCCCAAGGCTTTGCTCATTTGAATCAGCATGCGGTTGTGCGAAGCACGCATCAAGCCCTGGTGAAAACGCAAATCGAAGGTGACATAGTCGCCGCCCTCTTCCACCGCTTTTTTCATGCCCGCAAATGCGGTTTCGATTTCGATCAGATCATCGGACGTGGCACGCTCTGCGGCCATGCGCACGGCAGCAGGCTCTACCACGCGACGCAAATCTTGCAAATCTTTCAAAAACTCCGGCGTCAAGCCGTTTTGCGATTGCCAGGTGATGACATCGGGATCAAACCAATTCCACTGGTCCTCAGGCAGCACCCGCGTGCCCAGCTTGGGGCCGGTGATGATCAAGCCCTTGGCCACCAGCGACTTGACAGCCTCACGCACCACCGTGCGGCTGACGCCCAGCGCTTCGCACAAGAGCGGCTCCGGCGGCAGGCTGGCACCAATGGCATAACGGCCGGAAATGATGGCGTGACCCAGCAAATCGACCGTGGTGCCGTGCACATTTTTAATCAAGTGAAGTGGCTTCATTAGCTCGTATCATATGATGATTAAAAGCCGCAGCATCTCAGGAAAACCCTCGCTTTTTTACTTGGCGCGGCACTCGGGCACCGGCGTGCGCAAGGGTTGGCCCGCCAGATGGGCCTGCAAATTGGCCAAGGCCAAGTCCGACATGGCTTTGCGCGTTTGCGCAGTGCCGCTGGCCATGTGCGGTGTCAACACCACATTGGCCAATTGGCGCAAAGCCTCGGGCACTCGCGGCTCATCGGCATAAACATCGAGCGCGGCACCGGCAATGGTTTTGTTTTGCAGCGCCTCAATCAACGCGGCCTCATCCACCACCGAACCCCGTGCCACGTTGATCAAATAGCCGTTGGCGCCCAGAGCTTTGAGCACGTCGGCGTTGATCAGGTGACGCGTACCGGCGCCGCCGGGCGTGATCACAATCAGAAAATCCACCTGGGACGCCAGTTGCACCACATCGGCCACAAAGGTGTACGGCAAATCAGCTTTGGCACTGCGTGCGTTGTAGCTGATCTGCATGTCAAACGCCGCTGCCCGTTTGGCAATGGCCTGGCCAATGCGGCCAATGCCCACAATGCCCAACTGGGCACCACTGACTTTGCGGCTCAGGGGAAAAGGCCCGTTGACCCATTGGTTGGCGCGCACAAACTGGTCCGACTGCGGCAACTGGCGGCCAATGGACAGCATCAAAGCGATGGCCAAGTCGGCGACGTCGTCGTTCAATACCTCGGGAGTGTGCGTCACCGGTACGCCACGGGCAATGGCCGCCGCCACGTCGACGCCGTCGTAACCGACGCCGCAGATGGAAATCATTTCCAGCGCAGGCAACTGGTCCATCAAGGCTTTGTCAATCTTCGCTTCGCCGCCGCCCACAATGGCGCGGATGCGGGCCAGCACCTCGGGTGCGGGCATGGGGTCGCGCGGGTGGATGAC
>CANGEE010000024.1 GCA_947452635.1 Comamonadaceae bacterium
TAGACCGGCATGAGTTGCTTGCTCACGGCCTGCGTCACCGGGTACAGGCGCGTGCCCGACCCCCCCGCCAAAATAATGCCTTTTCTTGGGTTCATTCGCCTATTGTGGCATGGTGCCGGGCTGCGTCGACGGTCGACGCAGGGGCCCTGACGAGCGCGCACAGCGCGCCAAGGCGGCGGCACGGGCCTTCAGCGTCAGGGAGCGGGCTTGTCCATCTGCGCCACTTTGTCCTTCAAACGCGCCAGTTGCGTGCGCAGGGGCTCCAACTCATCCCGGTAGGCCTGGGCATCGCCGAAGTCCACAAAACCCATGTAGTAGGGGTGGGCGTGCAAGACCTTGCGCGCATGCTTGATGGGGCACCAGTATTGCTCCGTTTGCCCCACCACCTCGCGGGCATAGGCAATCAAGCCGTTGCCATAGGAACAATAAGCACAGTTGACCTTCTCGACAAAGTTCAAATAACCCAGGTGCACCCGGTCAAACACAAAATACGGCGCACGCCGCACCCGTGCCAGACCGTACATTGGAAAACACACCCACTGGTAGACCCAAACAAACAGGTCCAACAGCACCATCGGAAAAAAAACCGCGTAAATCAAGGGCGCAGACAACAGGCTTTTGATGTCCGAGCTGAGCATGTACTTGAGCAAGCCCATTTTGAAGCGCGCATGCTGCGCCAGCACTTCTTGCTCAAAGCGCACACGCTGCGCTTCGAAATCGGCTTTCAGGCCAGCCCGACGGCGCTGCAACTCCAACTCAATTTCATGTTCCATCTCGCGGATGGTGTCCAGCAGGGCTTCGATCTTGGTGTTCATCAGGGGCTTGGGGCGTGATGCAAGGTCAATGCGCAGGCGCGTCCAACTCGGGCGCGGGCAGGCTGACATCGCCATCGTCCACCGGCTTGCGCAAACGAATGACGGGTTTAGACAGCACTTGCACGTAACAGGTTGCTGCGCCGGCCTTGGCGGCAGCATCGATCAATGGCACCACCTGGGCAAAAGGCGCCGGCTGTGCGGCCTCTGGGCTGGTGCCCACTTGGCAATCGAAATCCCAATAATCAAAGCCTTCGGGCAGGGTTTTACGCCCTTCGCGGCGGGCGTATTTGCGCACTTCGTGCTTGACGGCTTCAAGTATGCGGTCGGGGTTTTTACCCTCGACCTGCAAGAGGAATGTTTTTTTCATGGAACTTTCTGGGGTTTGAGCCGCAATCGTGTTGCTGTCGTGGCCTTTGTCTCGATTATGCGTCTATGCTCAAGGCCACAGCTGATCGCCGCCCCCTTCATCCGGGTCGCCGCTGCAAGCCCCCCCACTTGTTTTCGCTTTCGGTTCCGACTTTATGCCCTTCAGCCTCCTTGGCCTGCGCCCAGAACTCCTCCAAGCCCTCAAGCCCAAAGACTATCCTGCGCCCACGCCGATTCAGACGCTGGCGATTCCGGCCGTGCTGCAAGGGGTCGATGTGCAGGCCAGCGCGCAAACCGGTTCGGGCAAAACCGCCGCCTACGCCCTGCCCCTGCTGGAGTTGCTGCTGCGCCAGCCGCGCAGCACGCCCAGACCGGTACACAGCCTGGTGCTGGTGCCCACACGCGAACTGGCGGTGCAGGTGGGTGAGACCTTGCGCGGCTTGGCCGCTTCACTGCCATTCAACTTGAAAATCACGGTGGTGTTTGGTGGCGTGTCGATCAACCCGCAAATGATGGGTTTGCGCGGCGGCGCCGACGTGGTCGTCGCCACACCCGGGCGCTTGCTCGATTTGCTCCATCAGAACGCTGTGACCCTGTCGAAAGTGCAGATTTTGGTGTTGGACGAAGCCGACAAACTGCTGGATCTGGGCTTTCAAGACGAATTGCAAGCCATTTTGAAATGCTTGCCCCCGCAGCGCCAAAACCTGCTGTTCTCCGCCACCTTCGCGCCCGCCGTGCAAAGCCTGGCCGATGCCTTGCTGACCCACCCGCAGCGAATCGATGTGCTGCCGCAAGCGGGCACTGCGCCCGACATCGTGCAGCGGGCCTTCGCGGTGGACGCAACGCAACGCACCCAGTTGCTGCGCCATCTGTTTCAAAGCCAGGGCTGGAAGCGGGTGCTGGTGTTTGCCGCCACCCAACACGCCTGCCAGATCATCGCCGCCAAGCTGCGCAAAGCGGGCATCAACGCCGAGCCGTTTCATGGCCAGCTGAGCCAAGGCAAACGCAGCCAAGTCTTGGCCGACTTCAAGGCCTCAAGGGTGAAAGTGGTGATCGCCACCGATGTGGCCTCGCGCGGCTTGGATATTTCGGAACTGCCAGTGGTGGTGAATTTTGATTTGCCGCGCTCGGCGGTGGACTACACCCACCGCATTGGCCGCACCGGCCGCGCAGGCCACAGCGGACTGGCGATCAGCTTTGTCAGCCCCGACATCGAAGCCCATTGGCGTTTGATTGAAAAACGCCAACAAATTTCGGTGCCACGCGAAGTGCTGGACGGGTTTGAACCTTTGACCACCGACGCCGCGTCGTCCACCCACACGCCGCGCCCGCAAGGCACGGCCAACGACCCCACGGGGGGCATCAAAGGCAAACGACCGAATAAGAAAGACAAATTGCGGCTCGCGCAGCAACAGCCCGAAACACCGTGAGCAAAGTTTTCGCTGTGGCAAAGCGAGCCCACTGCGCCCTGAAAACCGCATCAACAGACCGCCCAAAGACCGCATTTAAATACTGTACATAAATACAGTATACTGTACCCGTCAGACAGCACGCAGTTGCCTGGCTTAGCAGTCTTTGAGACTTGTTCACGCCCTTCGGCTTTGGCTGAAGGGCGTTTTTTTACGCCTGATGCGCCGCCAGGGCCATGGCGATTTCGTGGCCGCCCTGCGCCGAGCCGCTCAAGGGCACGATTTGACCTGCCGGGTCTTTGACTTGGGCTAAGGCAGCGGCCAACTGCTCTGCAGTGTCGTCATGCACGCCCAGGTGCAGGCCTTGGGTCAAGGTGATGTGCGCGGCCTCAAAGCTGCCGGCGCCCGCACACAAAATGGTGCGGTTGGGCGCGTCGTCGCTGGCCATGACCAGCATGGCGGGCACCACGGCCTGAGGCTGCAAGGCCTTGAGCACCTCGGGTGGCATCAAACCTTCGGTCATGCGGGTGGCGGCGGTGGGGGCCAAACAGTTGACGCGGATGCCGTGCTTTTCGCCCTCGATTGACAAGGTTTGCATCAAGCCGGCCAAGGCCATTTTGGCGGCGCCGTAATTGGCTTGACCAAAATTACCGTACAACCCGCTGGACGAAGTGGTCAAGACCACGCGGCCGTAGTTTTGCGCCTGCATGATGGCCCACACCGCCTTGGTGCAATGCACCGCGCCCATCACGTGCACATCCATCACCAGGCGGAAATCGGCGATCTCCATTTTGGCAAAGCTCTTGTCGCGCAAGATGCCAGCGTTGTTCACCAAAATATCGACCCGACCCCAAGCGTCCATGGTCTGCTGCACCATGGCTTTCACGGCTTCATAGTCGGTCACCGAAGCGCCGTTGACCATGGCCTCGCCGCCACTGGCGCGAATCTCGTCGACCACAGCTTGGGCCGCGCTCACCGAGCCGCCGTCGCCATGGACATCGGCCCCCAGGTCATTGACCACCACCTTGGCCCCGCGTGCGGCCAAAGCCAAGGCATGTTGTTTGCCCAAACCGCCGCCGGCGCCCGTGACGATGGCCACTCGGCCTGTGAAATCGAGACTCATGATGGTGTGATCTTTCAATAAAAAAGGGGCCCTGACGCCGAGGTGCCACCGCTCCCGCAGAAATGGGGCACAACTCTGATAGCCTGAGGGCATAACTGCAATATAGGCGCATTCTCAGACTCTTTCTGTAGCCTGCTTGACAGTCTTACAGGAAACACGACCCATGCAAATCAACTCCGAAATCGTGACCACGCCTCCGCTGGACTCGGCCACCGTGGTCATGCTGCGCGATGGGCCTTTGGGCCTGGAAGTGCTGCTGCTCAAACGCCACGCGGCCTCCTCGGTGCTGGGCGGGGCCTTTGTGTTTCCCGGTGGCAAGCTGGATGCAGCCGATGCCCACCCCGATGTGCTGCAGCGCCTAGACCGTCCGGCCGCCGACTTGCACGCCCAACTCGGCGAACCCGAGCTGCCCGAAGGCAAGGCCGCCAGCTTGTTTGTGGCCGCCTTGCGCGAAGCCTTTGAAGAGTCGAGCGTGCTGTTGGCGCACGCCCCATCTGGCGCCACTGCAGCAGGGCCATCCCACTTGGACACCTTGGCCGCAGCCCGCGAGCACCTGAGCCAAGGCATGGCTTTTACCTCATTGCTGGCGCAGTTGAATTTGACGCTGCACACCCAGGCCTTGGTCCCTTGGTCGCGCTGGATCACGCCGCGCGTGCCTTCGGTGACCCATAAGCGCTTTGACACACGTTTCTTTTTAGCCCATGCGCCGCTGGACCAAACCGCAGCCCATGACAACCATGAAACGACCGAAAGCGTTTGGCTGTCACCGCGCGAGGCCCTGACCCGCTATTGGGATGGCCACATCGAGCTGGCCCCGCCCCAAATCATGAGCCTGTCTCACCTGAGTCGCTACCCCAGCGCCGCCAGTGCCATGGTTGCAGCCCTCAGCCAAACACCGCCGACGATTCAACCCGAGCCCTTTGACCAAGAAGGCATGCGGGTGATTTGTTACCCCGGCGACGAACGGCACTCGGTGCGTGCGCGGGCACTGCCCGGACCGACCCGATTGCATTTTCGCAACAGGCGTTTTGAACCTGTCGGTGGACTTGCCGAATTGCTTGGTTAAAATATTTCGATTGTCAGTTCGGCCCAACGCACACCTTTGTCATGACCATGAGCCCTTCGCCCGCTTTTGCCTACCTCTCTGTGGAGCGAGGGATGGAATTCATCGGTGACGAAGCCGGGTTTTTGTCACTGCTCAAAACACTGCATAAAACCCTGACCACCGACATTGCGCTGATCAGCGAATTGCTGCGCAAAGACGATGTGGGGGGTGCCAACCGCTTGCTGCACCAGGTCAAAGGCTTTGCCCCTGTCTTTTGCGTGGATGCATTGGTTGAACATGTGGTCAAGGTGGAGGCCTTGAGCAAGCACGGTGATGCGCCCGAAGTTCGCGCGGCTTTTGCCCAGATGGCCCCTCAACTCGAACAATTGCGCACAGAAGTGGCCTCGCATCTGGCCGCCCATCAACAATCTTTGGATTGAACCTTGGCCTCAGTTTGCAGGGCTTGCTGCAACCATTGCTCGACTTGGGCTGGGTCGTGCATCAGCCTGACATCGTCAAATGCCTGCTGCGCCTGCGGGTAGCTGCGCCGTAAATAATTGAGCCACTGCTTCAAACGTCCGGCGCGGTGACGTGCGGCCACATGCAAGCCCACCCGATGCCAAAACTGCAGCAACAGCGGCAACAAGGTGCCCCAGGGGGCCGTCCTGGGTAACCCCGCCTCACGCTGACCCGCATCGTGGGCCTGAATCGCCAAGCCCAAACCGGGGTCTGAGACCATGCCACGCCCGATCATCAAATCCACGCAACCGCTGAGCTCGCGGCACCTCAGGGCATCGGCCACCGTCCAGATCTCGCCATTGGCGATCAAAGGCAATTGAACCAGGGCGCGCAAATCGGCAATCCGTTCCCAATACGCCGGGGGGCGATAGCCGTGCGCCTTGGTGCGGGCATGCACCACCAACTCGGTAGCGCCTGCGCCTTCGATCGCCAAGGCACATTCTTCAGCCCGGCTGTCGTCGTTGAAGCCCAAACGCATCTTGGCTGAGACCGGCACATGGGCGGGCACGGCGCGGCGCACCGCCGACACAATTTGCGCCACGGTTTCGGGCTCGTCGAGCAGCACAGCGCCGCCGCGGTGCTGGTTCACCGTTTTGGCGGGGCAGCCAAAATTCAAGTCAATCCCGGCCGAACCCATTTCGGCCAAGCGGGCTGCGTTCTCGGCCAGACAGACCGCATCCGAACCGAGGAGTTGGGCGCGCACCGGCACCCCAGCAGCCGTGCGGCTGCCATTGCGCAACTCGGGCACCACCCGCTCAAAAGCGCGGCACGGCAGCAAGGTGCCCGTCACGCGGATGAATTCGGAGACGCAGCGGTCCACGCCACCCACCCGGGTGAGCGCATCGCGCAAAGAATGGTCGAGCAGGCCCTCCATCGGGGCCAAAATCAGTTGCAAGCTCAGTCCAGGGCGCGCTTTAGGCGCACTTCTTCGACCCGCGCCTCGCCCATGGGCACGGTGCGTGCGGTGTTCATTTCGCGCTTGAAACCGGCCAGGTCGTGAAAGCGCAAAGTGCGCTCGTTGCGCAGCGGCAACCACACCGTGACACTGGTGCAGCCTTCGTCCACCAAGCCTTCGCGCGCCGCGTCCCACAGCGCCAAACCAATGCCCTGTCCCAGGCGGTCAGGGTCGACATAAATCGCCCAGATTTCGCCCGTGGTGTTGGGGGTCTTGGGGTCGCGTGAGCGGTCGTAGCCCACCAGGCCGACGATCACCTCATCCTCGACCGCCACCAAGACCTGCGGCTCGCCAAATTCAATCGCCTCCTTCCAGTACGACACCCGCTTGGGCATGGGGGTGGCGGCCCAATGTTCAAGAGGCACCTGACCTTCATACAAAGTCATGGCAGCAATCAAATGCAGCTGCGCCACATCGGCAGCGTCTTTTTGGGTGGCGAAACGAACTTGGATATTGGACATAGACAAAACAAAAAAAGATAAGGGCGTGGCAAGCAGCCATCATGGGGACGTTCAAAGCGTTTTCCAAGAGGCTCAGCACTGTAAGCGTCTTGCCCCTGATTGTCGGTTATCTTTGGCCCATGTTTTACATGGTTCGACATTCGCTATGGGGTCTGTTGCTGCTGACCCTTCAACTTTTTTGCGCAGCGGCCAGTGGCAAAGGCTTTGAAGACGCCATGGCCGAGCGCACCCGCGCTTGCACCGCCTGCCATGGCGACCAAGGCCGCGCCGGCCCCGACGGTTACTACCCGCGTTTGGCCGGCAAACCTGCGGGTTATCTGTACAACCAACTGAAAAACTTTGCCGAAGGCCGCAGACACTACGGCTTGATGACGCGTTTGGTTGACCCACTGTCAGACGACTACTTGCGTGAGATCGCGCAGTATTTCGCGGCCCTGCAACTGCCCTACCCTGCCCCGGCGCAAACCGCCTCGCGCATGGCGCCCGCGCTGTTGACGCGGGGCCAGCAATTGGCTTTGCAGGGCGATGCTGCACGCCAAGTGCCCGCCTGCATCCAATGCCACGGCGAGCGCCTGACCGGGGTGCAAGCGCATGTGCCAGGTTTGCTGGGTCTGCCGCTGGACTACCTGAACGCCCAACTGGGCGCATGGCAAACCCACCAGCGCCAAGCCCTGGCGCCCGATTGCATGGCCCTGGTGGTGGAACGCATGGACAGCCGTGATGTGATCGCTGTGGCCACTTGGCTGTCGATGCAAAAACTGCCCAGCGACAGCCATCCGGCGTCATCGCCCGCGCAGGGCAGTTTTGCTGTGCCCTTGCCGCGCTGCGGCAGTGCGCCTGAACTCAAGGGGACGCCATGAACTGGAAACGCACGGCATGGCGTGGGATGGCGGTGGCCCTGCTGCTGTGCGCGGCCCTGGTCTGGGACAACTTCGCCGATGGGGTGGACGTGAGCCCGTCCGCCCCAGTCACGGCACAAGGCTTGAACGCCCTCGCCTCCTCGGACATCGCCTCGGCCCTTCGGGCCCGGGGCCAGTACCTGGTGCAGGCCGGCAACTGCATCGCTTGCCACACGGCGCGAGGCGGTTCGCCCCTGAGCGGTGGGCGCGGCATTGAAACCCCGTTTGGCACGGTGTACAGCAGCAACCTCACACCCGACCCTGCAACCGGCATCGGCCAATGGAATGCAGCGCATTTTTGGCGTGCGCTGCACCATGGCCGTTCGCGCGATGGGCGCTTGCTCGCGCCGGCATTCCCCTTTAACCACACCACCCTGATCAGCCGAGACGATGCTGACGCCATGTTCGCCTGGCTGCACAGCCTGCCCGCCGTGGTCCATCCCACACCGCGCCACACCCTGCAATGGCCTTTGGGCACCCAGCCGGCCTTGGCGGTGTGGCGCTCTTTGTATTTCAAAGCCGGCCTTTATGAAAGCCAAAAAAAACAAAGCGATGAATGGAACCGCGGCGCTTACCTGGTGCAAGGCCTGGGCCACTGCGCTGCCTGCCACAGCGCCCGCAATGCACTCGGCGCATCGGGTGCGGTGGACGACCTGTCGGGGGGCAAGATGGCGGTGGTCAATTGGACCGCACCTTCACTGGTTGACAACGCCCAAACGGGCTTGGGCCAAGCCTCTCTCGAAGAGATTCAAACTTTGTTGAGAACCGGGCAAGCCGGCTCGCACCACACCAGCGGTCCTATGGCCGAGGTGGTGCGGTTCAGCACCCAGTACCTGAGTGCCGCCGATCTGCGGGCCATGGCGGTGTATTTGAAGTCCCAGGTCAGGCCCAGTCCGGCTGCGGTCCCCATCGCGGCGCAGCGCGCTGTGCAAAGCGACACCGCCACCCGGGGCGCACAGATTTACGACAAACAATGCGCCCAATGCCATGGTGACCAGGGTCAGGGCGAACCTGGCGCTTACCCCGCATTGGTCGGGCACCGCGGCGTCCTGCAAACCGACACCACCAACCTGGTGCAAAACGTGTTGTACGGCGGCTACCCGCCAGCCACCGCAGGCAACCCCAGGCCCTATGGCATGCCGCCTTTTATTTTGACCTTGGACGACCAAGACATTGCTGCCGTGCTGACCCATGTGCGCAGCCAATGGGGCAACCGCGCAGCGCAAGTCACCCCCTTGGAGGTCAACCGCATTCGAGCCAGCCAGGGTTCTTGAAGCAGGGACAGACCCTGGCGCGTGGGTACGCAGGTGACAGCAAAAATCGCTCGCCCTGACCTACCATCAGGCCATGACCCAACACCTTTACATCCTCACCGGTGCCTCTCGGGGCATGGGCTTGGCCATGGCGCAGCAACTGCTGCAAGCGGGCCATGCCCTGCTGTGCATCTCGCGCCAAACCCATGCCGAATTGGACACCTTGGCCTCCCGCACAGGAGCGAGCTTGACCCAATGGTCCCAAGACCTGGCCCAAGGCGTGGCGGCCAGCGAACGCCTGGGCACCTGGCTGCGCAGCCAAAGCCCCAGCGCTTGGCGCAGCGTCACCTTGATCAACAACGCCGGTGTGATCCCGCGCATCGGGCCGATGAGCCAAGCCGATGCGGCGGATTTGGGCCACGCCCTGCGCGTCGGACTGGAAGCGCCCATGCAATTGACCGCCGCATTTTTGGCGGCCACCGAAAACTGGGGCGCAACGCGCAAGGTGCTCAATATTTCCTCCGGCCTGGGCCGCCGCGCCATGGCTTCGCAAGCCGGTTACTGCGCCGCCAAGGCGGGTATGGACCATTTCACCCGCTGTTTGGCACTGGAAGAAGCCCTGAAAGACCATGGTGCCAAAGTCTGCTCCTTGGCCCCGGGTGTGATCGACACCGACATGCAAGTGCAACTGCGCGGGGCCGAGGCCAGCGCCTTTCCGGACCAAGCCAATTTCATTCAACTCAAAGCGGGGGGCCAACTGGCCTCTGCATCGGATGCCGCGACGCGGATCCTGGCGTTTTTGGCGCGGCCCGATTTTGGTGCCAACCCGGTGGCCGATATCCGCGATTGAACCCCTGCGCCAAGCGACTTGGCACAGCCCTCGGGCTGCATTGTCAGCGCGCTGTAGCCTTTGCAGCCGATACTTCGGCTTGAATTTTTTTCACATTTTGGAGACTGAATATGAGCCGTGAAGTTGTGGTCGTCAGCGGTGTGCGCACCGCCATTGGCACCTATGGTGGCAGCCTGAAAGACATTGCCCCCACCGAGTTGGCCGCACAGGTGGTGCGCGAATCATTGGCCCGTGCGGGCGTTGATGGCAAAGACGTCGGCCATGTGGTGTTCGGCCATGTGCTCAACACCGAGCCCAAAGACATGTATTTGTCGCGTGTCGCGGCCCTCCACGGTGGCTGCGCCGAAGGCACTCCTGCCTACAACGTCAACCGCCTGTGCGGCTCCGGTTTGCAAGCCATCGTCAGTGCCAGCCAATCCATTTTGCTGGGTGACTGCGACATCGCCATTGGCGGCGGCGCAGAAAACATGAGCCGAGGCCCTTACGCCTCCCTGAGCGCTCGCTGGGGTGCCCGCATGGGTGACACCAAGTTGGTCGACATGGTGCTGGGTGCGCTGCACGATCCTTTCCAGACCATCCACATGGGCGTGACCGCCGAAAATGTGGCCGCCAAATACGGCATCACCCGCGAGATGCAAGACGCGCTGGCGGTGGAAAGTCACAACCGCGCCGAACGCGCCACAGCGGCCGGTTACTTCAAAGACCAGATCATGCCGATCATGCTGAAAAGCAAAAAAGGTGAAGTGGCCTACACCACCGACGAGCACTTTCGCGCCGGTTGCAAAATTGAAGACCTGGCCAAACTCAAGCCCGTCTTTGTCAAAGAAAACGGCACCGTGACGGCGGGCAATGCCTCGGGCATCAACGATGCCGCAGCCGCAGTGGTGTTGATGGAAGCCGGCACAGCCAAGGCCCGTGGTGCTAAGCCGATGGCCCGTTTGGTGGGTTATGCCCACACCGGCTTGGACCCCAAGATCATGGGTGTGGGCCCGATTTCAGCCACACAAGCCGTGTTAAAGAAAACCGGCTTGCGTGTCAACGATCTGGACGTGATCGAGGCCAACGAAGCTTTCGCTGCCCAGGCGTGCGCAGTGACCCGTGAACTGGGCCTGGACCCGGCCAAGGTCAACCCCAATGGCTCGGGCATTTCGCTGGGCCACCCCATCGGCGCCACCGGCACTTTGATCACCGTCAAAGCCCTGTACGAGCTGCAACGTGTGAACGGTCGCTATGCACTGGTGACCATGTGCATTGGTGGCGGCCAAGGCATTGCGGCGATTTTTGAGCGCATGTGAACGGCCGCCTGGCGCGCAGCGCGCACCGCAACCCAGGGAGCCGATGGGTTCCCTTTTTTACGCAGGTCCGACGGGCGCGTCGAGAAAGCCACCGGAGCGCAGGGTGATCACCAGCGTGTCGCGCCAGCCGCCTGCTTGAGCAGGTTGAATCGGCGTGGTTTCGTGGATCACCCGGGTGTCGTCCAGCAGCAACAGCGACCAGGGTTCGGTCAATGTGAAGCGCTGCCCGCGCGGGCTGTCCACATCGAACACCCGCGTCTCACCGCCTTTGACACCTTGGCGCGCGACCAAAAATACCGCCACCCAGTTCACGCCGTCGCGGTGCGCGCCTTCGGGCGTGGGTCGACCGATGCCGTCGGTGGTGTCGATGCGAAATTGGTGTGCTTCGGTGAACCAGGTTTGCGGGCCCTGCGCCGCAGACGCCACCGTGCCCAGCCAACGCAGCAGAGCCTGCCAAGCAGTTTGCGCCAAGACCTCCGGCGCCACCGGATCAAACCAGCGTTGCATGCCGCCATGCAAGGCGTTGTAAGACAAAGGCTGCCAGTGGGCCCGGTGCGCCATGGTCAGCACCTGATCGGCCATGACCTGGGCGCTGGTATGGCGCCGGCGCCGGTAACGGCCACCGTCCTTGAGGTAGTGGTCGGGCGGCAAGTCATCCCAACTGGGCTGCAAGGCCTGCAAGCCCGCCAGCGAGACCCCGGCCAAAGCGCACACACTGGTTGCGCTCAACACCGCAAAACCTTGGCTCGACAAAGTGGCTCCCAGACGGTCAGGGGCGGTCAGGGGCGGTGGCAACAGAGGTAAGGACATGGAAAATCCAACACAACAGACAAGGCCGCAAGCATAACCCGCTCACGGCTGGCGTTGGCCCCACGCAGCTCAGTTTGAAGCGTAACGCTGTGAAGCCAACTTGGCGCCATCCACCAAGGCTTTGAGTTTGGCCTCGGCCACCTCGCGGCTCATGGGGGCCAAGCCGCAGTTGGTGCAGGCAATGATGCGCGCCTTGGGCACGAACTGCATGGCGCGGCCAATCGTGTCGGCCACTTCTTCAGGGGTTTCGATGGTTTCGCTGGCCACGTCGATCACGCCGACCATCACATCCTTGTCTTTCAACAAGGCCATCAAATCCATCGGCACTTGGGAGTGGAAGCATTCCAAACTCACTTGCTGGATGCTGCTTTTGGCCAAGGCTGGAAACACTTTTTCATACTGACGCCACTCGTGGCCCAGCGTCTTTTTCCAGTTGTTGTTGGCCTCAATGCCGTAGCCATAGCAAATGTGGACCGCCGTGGTGCAGGTCAGACCTTGCGCCGCCCGCTCCAAAGCTGCAACGCCCCAGTCTGCGGCCTCGTCCATGTAGACGTTGAAGGCCGGTTCGTCGAACTGGATGATGTCCACCCCGTCGGCTTGCAGCGCCAGCGCTTCTTGGTTCAGCAACTCGGCAAAGGCCATGGCCATCTTCACCTTGTCGCCGTAAAAACGGTCGGCCACGGTGTCGACAATCGTCATCGGGCCAGGCAAGGTGAATTTGAGTTTTTTCTTTGTGTGGGCGCGGGCCAGTTGCGCTTCAAAGGCGTGGACACGGCCTTTCAGGCGCAGCGGTGCAATCACTTGGGGCACCTGCGCGTCGTAGCGGTTGTTACGGATGCCCATGGTGACTTTGTTGACAAAGTCGATGCCTTCCACCTGTTCCACAAAGCCGTGCACAAAGTGCTGGCGCGCCTGCTCGCCGTCGCCAATCACATCCATGCCCGCATCTTCTTGCGCCTTGATCCACAGCAGCGTGGCGTCGGCTTTGGCGCGCAGCAGGCTGTCGCCTGCAAACTTCCATTCAGGCCAGAGTTTTTGCGTTTCGGCCAACCATTCGGGTTTGGGCAGGCTGCCGGCGATAGCGGTGGTGAACATGGGTTTCTCCAAAAATATCCAGAATCAAAATTCAATGTGCAGTGGCGGGTGCAGGTGACAATGCAAAAGCTTGCGCCAACAACTCATACGAGCGGCGCTGCGCCTGTGGGTCGTGCGTCCAGGTGATGACGGCCAGCTCCTGCACATGCAGCTGCTGCGCCAGATGGCTGAGTTTTTCAGCCACCCCATCGGCGGTGCCGACCAGGGCATTGGCTTTCAACTGCGCCAGTGCCAACTGTTCGCTGGCCGAATAATCGCGCAGTGCCAATTCGGGGGGCAGCATGGGGCCAATGCGGCCCAGATTGCGGTCCATGCGCCAGCGCGCTCGGCTTTCAAACAAGTGCCAAGCCTCTTCCTCGGTGTCGGCCGCCAGGGCCCAGACGCAGACCGTGGCTTGGGGCTGGGACAGGCGCGCGCTGGGACGAAAGGTTTCGCGGTACAGGCGCAGCGCGTGCGCCGCCCCCTGCCCGTCGGTGATGAACCAGGCAAAGGCATAAGGCAAGCCCAAATGCGCCGCCAGTTGGGCGCCGTAGTCCGAGCTGCCCAGCATCCAAACATCCGGTGCGCTTGCGCTGGCCGGGTAGGCAAACACATTGTGTCCGGGATGGCCTGCGGGCAAGGGCTGGCCGGTGACCCAGGCTTGCAACTCCATCACCTGTTGCGGAAAGTTGTCACTGGCATGACGGTCCGGGTTGAGCAATTGCGCGGTGCGCCCGTCGCTGCCCGGCGCACGGCCGACGCCCAAATCGATGCGGCCCGGCGCCAGCGCGTCCAGCACGCGGAACTGCTCCGCCACTTTCAGCGGTGCGTAGTGCGGCAACATGACGCCCGCACTGCCGATGCGGATGCGCTGGGTGCGCGCGGCAATCGCCGCCATCAACACCTCGGGCGCGGTGCCGACAATGCTCGGGTGGCTGTGGTGCTCACTGACCCAAAAGCGCTCGTAACCTAAGGTTTCGGCATGCTGTGCCAGTGCCAGGGTTTGGCGAATGGCCTCATCTTGCCCGCGACCGGCCACCGCCACAGACTGGTCCAGCACGGACAAACGCAAACGAGAAGAGGAGTGGTTCATGATGAGAGGATAGCGCGTCTCGGCCGCATTCAAGCCGAGGCGGCTTGTTCGGCCTCTTGCAAGGCGCGCCACATGACTTTGCCGCTGCCGCTTTTGGGCAAGACGTCGACAAAAGACACCACACGTGGCACTTTGTACACCGCCATGTTGTCGCGGCACCAGTCGATGATCTCTTGTGCACTCACCTGCCCCTTGTGGGTGCTGCGCAGCACCACCACCGCTTTGACCGACTCGCCGCGGTACGCATCGCGCGTGGCGATGATGCAAGCTTCTTGAATGGCCGGGTGGCGGAACATCAAGGCTTCGACCTCGGCCGGCCAGACTTTGAAGCCGCTGGCGTTGATCATCCGCTTCAAGCGGTCGGTCATGAAGAAATAACCGTCTTCGTCGATCCGGCCCATATCGCCTGAGCGGAAAAAGCGTTTGCCATCGCGCTCAAAAAACGCCTGGGCGCTGGCGTCGGGCCGCTTCCAATAACCGTCAAAAATTTGTGGCCCGCTCATGACGATTTCGCCCGACTCGCCTTGCGGCAATTCTTTCAAGGTGTCAGGGTCAACCACGCGTGCATCCACACTCATGAACGGAATGCCCAGGCATTGCTTCTTGGGCGCATCGGGCGGGTTGCTGTGCGAAGGTGCGGCGGTTTCGGTCAGGCCATAGCCTTCGACAAAGCGCAGACCGAATTGGTCCATCAGCCGCTGCGCCACCGCTTCGGGCATGGCCGCACCGCCACCGCCGATGTAGGTCAGGCTGGAGAGGTCAAACTTTTCAATCTGTGGACTGCCCAAGAGGTCGATCACCATGGTCGGAATATTGGTCCAGTGCGTGACCTTCCACTTGGAAATCTGGTGCCCCGCCACGTCTCGGTCCCAACGCGGCATCAGCACCAGGGTGGCACCCAAGAAAATCGAGGTGTGCATGACGCTGACCATGCCGGTGATGTGGAACATGGGCACCACCGCCAGGGCCACATTTTCAGGGGTGCCATTGCCCCACAAACTGCTGGCCATGGCGTTGTGCATGATGCTGCCGTGCGGGTGCATGCAGCCTTTGGGCAGGCCTGTGGTGCCACTGGTGTAGGGCAGGATGGCCAAATCGCTCGGCGTGGCGGTGATGGCAGGCAACGGCAAGTCATGGGCCAGCGCTTGCGCCCAGGCGTGGACATGACCTTGGGACAATACAGGCAATGCCCGCACCGGCACCAACCAATCGTGCCAATGGGGGGGCAAATTCTCAGGACCCGCGGCCACAGGGTCAAACACGTCGGTGAATTGCGTCACCACCAAGTGTTGCAATTGCTGTTCGGCTGGCAAAGTGTCACTGGCGGCGGCCAATTCAGGCGCCAAATCGGCGGTGGTGATGGCCACCCGCGCGTCCGGGTCGGTGATGTAGTGCTTGAGCTCCTCCATCCGGTTCATCGGATTGACCGGAACGACCACCGCATCCAGTCTGAGGATGGCAAAGTGGGCCATCACCAGCTGCGGGCAGTTTTGCATGTTCAGGACCACCCGGTCCCCCTTACGCACCCCCAAAGAAGCCAAATACCCAGCCAATTTTTCGGCGTCAGACTGCAGCGCGGCATACGTCCAAGTCCGCCCCATAAAGACCAAAGCCAATTTATTCGGGTAGCGTTTGGCGCTGATTTCCAAATTGACCCACAGTGAAGTCACCGGAGGTGAAATCGACAAGGGCAGCCTTTTGGGCCAAAACGCAGCATGAGCGGTCATCCACAGTCTCCAGAACAAGTCGGATAAAACCCATCGATGTTAAGGCCCGCATGGAGGCGCCCTGTGCACAGCCTTGTCGCAGGCGAGACCAAAGGAAGCAAACCATCAGAAACGCGCAATGCATTAGATATTCAAGACCATTCTTTTGATTTTTTAATTTTCTTGTTTTATTGTTATTTTTTAGATAAAATGAGTTCATGAGTACTCAAATAATGCCTGAACGTCCTGAAGATTACTGCGGTACGACCTATGCTGCCAAGCTGCTGGGCTTGTCTGTGGGCACCATTCAGACGCTGGTCGAAAAGACCGAATTGCAAGCATGGAAGACCCAAGGCGGGCATCGCCGCATCTCCATGCAATCCATTCGCGATTACCAACGACGCAACAACATGACCTCGGTGATGACGGAAAACCGCCAAAACCGACTCAAAGTGTTGTTGGTGGAAGACGAGGAAGTGACGCGAGAAATGATGCGCGACTTCTGCGCACGCTGCGACATGCCCGTCGACTGCACCGCCATGGCTTCTGGGCTTGAGGCATTAGTCGACATTTACAGCATCATGCCGGACATCCTGATTGCCGACTTGAACATGCCGGGTGTAGATGGCTTTGAGCTGCTGCGCACGCTGCGCCAAAACCCGGCTTTCAACCGCATGACTTACCTGGTCATCTCCGCTTTGAGTGCCGAAGAAATTGAATCGCGTGGCAGCCTGCCAGAGGGCACTATTTTTGTGGCCAAACCCGTCAACTTGCAATGGCTCAACGGCTTTTTCACAGCCTTGATGGCGGGCCGCCAAAACGATTGACAAGCCAAAAACTGGCACACGACGAACCTGACCAAGCAGGGCTCGTTCTTCAACCCACAGCCATTGCGGCTGTGGGTTTTTTTTATGGGGTTTGGCAACTCAGACTGCCCAGCGCAGAATTTCAAGACGCCAAGCCAGGAAACTCAAGAAGCTAAGCGCTCCATGACTTGTTTTTTGCCCATTTTGCGCACGGCCGAAATGGCCGGCAGCTGACTGACGCGGGGGCGGGATTTACCCATCTCCCAGTGGTAGACCGACTGAGGAGACACGCCCAGCAGTTGCGCCATTTGGACAGCGGTCAAATCCAATTTTTGTCGCAATGAGGCAAATCCGGCGGCACGAAACCGCAGCTTGGCGCCGTCCGCGTTTGGCGTCTTAGCGGCTGAGGGCTGTGTCTGTACACCTGCTTTCGTCAAGCGCTTGAGCATGGCCTCCAATTCGGACACGCGGCGCTTGAGCGCAGCCAGGTCTGCGCGCTGTTGCACGGCCAATTGTTTGATGGTTTTGCTGTCCGCACGAATTTCTTTTCGCGCGATGCGCGCCATCTCGCTTTTAAGTTGTTCTGCAAATGTAGACATTGGCGTCCATAAATTGAAATGAAACAGTCGGCATGATAAGGGAGCGCCTGGTCAAACGCCGCTTGCGGGCTTGCTGGTGCAAGGCCATTGCGCAGCAGCGGTGCTGTTGAAAGATGCAGCGTACAATCAGGCGTATTGAATCGGTTGTTCTCTGGGGTCGAAGACAATCGATGGCCTCAACAGCGCATGAAGTTTCTTTGCGCAAGACCTGCACAATCACCTCCAACATTTGAATTGACAGCTCCCACTGTCCACTCATTTCTCTTCGGTGTCCTCACGGCCATCGATCTCTCCCGCGCACATCGCTTCAACAAGCTTGTGGGCAATTACTGAAAGGCTCAATATGAGCAGCAAAATCTACGTGGGCAATTTGCCCTATTCCATTAACGATGACAACTTGCGCGAAAACTTCGCTGCTTACGGTGACGTGGCTTCGGCCAAGGTCATGATGGACCGCGACAGCGGCCGCTCCAAAGGCTTCGGCTTTGTGGAAATGGGCAGCAGCGAACAAGCTGAAGCCGCCATCCAAGGTCTGAACGGCATGTCCGTCGGCGGCCGCTCGATCATCGTGAACATTTCACGGCCGAAAGAGCCCAGCACAGGCGGTGGTGGTTACCGCAATGACCGCGGCGCTTACTGAGCGTCAGAGTGACCTCCAAAAACCGGCTGTATGCCGGTTTTTTTTCGCCTCTGCTTTTGCCCAGGGCGGACATTCACCCTGGGTTCAAACCATTTTTTGGGGCAGATCAGCCTTTTTTAGCCCAAGCACTGCACCAGGCTTTGGCCGAAACTTGTTTGCCAGCAAACAACGGACAAGCCCCTGCGGCTGAACCGGTTGCACCTTGGTAAAGCGCGCAATTGCCACAGGCTTGACCGGCGGCGTATTTGGCTTGTTTGGCTTTATCGACCTTGCTGGCATCGGCTTTGTAGCCCAGTGCCGAAGCTTGTGGATCGGTTTCAGCCACCATGCTCTGTGCTTGCGCGTGGACGGCCAGCAAAGTGGCAGCGCAAGTCACTGCGGCCTGCATCATGAAGACGCGACGGTTGTTTGGAAAGGAAGTGGTCATGTGAAGTCCTCAGGTTAAAAAAGCGTGTGCTCAGTGCAAATCAAACAAAGCAGGCGAAGGCTCGAAACAAGCCATCAAAGCCAATGGTGCTTGCGGGGCGCGTTGGTGCAGGTAATTTCGGATCCAAGGGACAGCCAGCCAGGGGTGTGTGCTGCCGCTCCAAATGGCGTGATGCGGGATCACCCAACCCTGCGTCTTTTTTTCCAGCAGGATGACGGCCGGTTGAAGTTCTGAAAACTCCACCTCAGCCAGCAACCAAGGGCCTGAAGTTAACAACTGGCGCAACTTCAAGCGCCTGGAATCTGGTGGACTGTGTTCGCGAATGGCCGCGATGGCCAATGGATCATCCAAACTCACCTCGGAAGCAGGTTGGGCAATCGCCTCACAACGGCGGGTCAGCCGATTCACAGTGGCGCTGACACGACCGAGAACATCCACCGGAACACCGTCAACCCTGAGCAAATAACGCTCATCCACATGTTCGATTTCCATATGGCTAGCGGTCACGCCCAAGGCAGTCATGGCCAGAACGCTGAGTGCGACGTACTTCTTCATCCCAGTGTCCAAGGGCAAGTCATTTTCAAGCCACCATGCTCAGGAATGCATGTGCAATTGAAACACGGAGTTGGGCGCTTTCGGTATCCAGGCCGGCGCCAATGGTTTGAATTTGAATCGGTTCATCTGCACGCCTTCCATCCCACCCTCATCCATGGTATTGGGGGTGACATGGGCAAAGTCCGTCAAAGAGTATTGGCGCAAAGTCGCCTCGACAACCTGCTGCAGACCTTGCTCACAGCGCACCAGGGTCCTGTCGCTGATTGTGGGGGCAGTTTCAGCATCGGTTTCAAAGATGCAGGCGATGTCCCACATCGATATCTGGTCTGCTGCACCCAAAATTTTGTAGCCACCACCGGGGCCTCGAAACGAGCACACGATGTCGTGGGCTTTAAGTTGCTTCAGGATCAGTTCCAGATAGGACACGGACAAACCAAGTTGCCTGGAAAGCTGCCCTGTGGAGCAACTGAGCTGGTGCTGTAAGCGGGCAATGCACACGCAGACCTCAATGGCTGCGAAAGTTTGTTTGTTCAGCATGCTTATTCCTTGTTCACCCTTGTTTTCAAAACCCAATTGCGACTGCGAAGGGGCGTTTTACGCATTGGCCCGCCGGTGATCCGCGACAGCGTGGTCGTCAAATTTCATCTGCGGACTTCTCAAGGCACGGTGCTTGGTCACACGTCCCCTGACCCGCATGCGCCACAGCTTGAAAGAGCGCGGCTGCAGCTGCGCACGCATCAGCGCCACCACCTGCGACTCGCTCAGTCCTACACGCTCCCGAATGGTTTCAAAAGTCGTGCGGTCTTCCCAAGCCATTTGAATCACAGCAGAAATGTCACCAGGGCCCAAGTTGCAAGCCACGGTGGGCAGGGCTTGGGCTTGGGCTGGGGTTGCTGTCGCCGAAATAAATTTCATGAGGAGTATTTTGCTTCTTTTATCTACTCAAAATTCAAAATAAATGAAATTAAATGATTTTTTAACATAAAATCTACTCAACATCTACTCAATAAGCCCCAAATTGACCATGTCTTTCGACTCCTCAGAACCCCTGTATCGGATTGGCGTGGTGTCTAAAACCACCGGCATACCTGTCTCCACTTTGCGCATTTGGGAGACGCGTTATGCCGCCTTCAGCCCGCTCAAGACCACTGGCAAACAGCGTCTGTATGGGGAGCTGGACGTGTCCAAAGCGCTGCTGCTCAAACAACTGTCGCAAGCCGGGCACGCCATCAGCGCGATTGCGCCGTTAGGACTGGCCTCGCTGCGGCAGATGAGCAGCCAGTCCCATCAGGCGCAAACCCACATCATGGCCACCGAACAAGCCGTGTCCATGGCGGTGGTGGGCTTGGCTTTGGCCAATCGCATGGAGTCGCCCCAAATGGCGATGCGCTTGGCACAAAACCACATTCAGGTGAACGACGTGTGGAAGGACTTGGCAGCGGCCAGCGACGCGCTGGTGCAAACCCCACCCCAGGTCTTGCTCATCCAAGTCAATTCTCTGAACGCCCAGGTCGACACGGCGATCAGAACCTTGGTTCGCCAGCAAAAGGTCGCACAAACCATCGTCATCTACCACTTTGCGGCTGATGCGGTGGTGCAAGCCATGAAGTTGGCCGGCCTGATGGTCAGGCGCGCGCCCATTTCAGACGCCGAGTTGGCCGAGTTGTTGCAGTCGGTTTTGTTTGTGGACCCGGTTCGCGCCCAAGAGTTTGGCACGACAGGACCGGTGATCACCAGCCGCAAATACTCTGAAGCCACACTCAGCCGCGTTGCGGGCATCTCGACCTCGGTCTTGTGCGAGTGCCCCAGGCATGTGGCAGAGCTCATTTCACAACTCGCCAGTTTTGAGGACTACAGCCAAGACTGTTTGAACCAAAGTCCCGAGGACGCTCACCTGCACGCCTATCTCACCTCGATTGCGGGCTCAGCCCGCACCTTGTTTGAGAACGCACTGGAAAAAGTGGCCGCGCACGAAGGCATCGATTTGCGCGAGGGCAAGCTGTGAACGCGTACAAACCCCAGCCAGCTTTTGGCCCATGCGGCAGCGACAGAAAAGCCACGCAGTGACGACGCCCAAAATGTTCAAGGGCAACAAGCAAAGCCTGCCCAGCAAGCCCTGCAAAGCCTGCGGGCGCGAGATGACTTGGCGCAAAGCCTGGGCCAAAAATTGGGAGCAGGTCTTGTATTGCTCTGACGCCTGTCGCAAAAACAAATCCACTCACTCCAAGCCTGTATGAGCTATGCGTTGGTTTGGTTCAAACGCGACTTGCGCTGGCAAGACCATGCCGCCCTGGCGCAGGCTGCGGCGCGCGGCCCGGTGCGCTGTATTTACGTGATCGAGCCTGGGCTGTGGCAACAGCCCGATGTGGCGCTGCAGCATTTTGAATTTGTCCGCGAATCCCTGATCGCCCTGGACGCCGAATTGCGCAAGTACGGCGGCGGCATGGAGATTTTCACCGGCGAGTTGCCGCAGGTACTCGACCACATTTGGCAAGAAGCGCCCTTTCAGGGGCTGCACTCACACCAGGAAACAGGCAACGATTTCACTTATGCGCGCGATCGCCAAGTCGCCGCTTGGTGCAGGGCCAAGCAGCTGCCGTGGACCGAGCATGCCCAGTTTGGTGTGGTGCGCGGCTTGAAAAATCGCAATCTGTGGCAAGCCGCATGGGAAGCGCATATGGCCGCGCCTTTGCAAAACTTCAGCACCTTGCAGTTTCACCCGCGCCACTGGGCACCTACGTTAGAGATGTCCGCCCCGGCGCACCTGACGCACAACCCACCCTTGCGCCAGCGCGGCGGACGGCCTTTGGCGCTGGCCACCTTGCACAGCTTTTTGCATGCCCGCAGCCTGGGTTACCGCGGCGGTATTTCTTCGCCGCTCTCAGCGCCTGACGCTTGCTCGCGTTTATCGGCTTACCTGGCCTATGGCTGCCTCAGCATGCGTGAGGTGGTGCAAAGCACCCGGGCGCACAGCGCCCAGTTACCGCCCCAAGCGAGTCGACACCGCGCCGGACTCACCGCCTTCCTCAGTCGTTTGTATTGGCACTGCCATTTCATTCAAAAGCTAGAAAGCGAACCCGCCGTTGAATGGCGCAATATGCACCGCGGCTACGACGGTTTGCGTGAAGACGACTTCAACGCAGCGCATTTTGAAGCGCTCAAAGCGGCCCGCACCGGCTGGCCCATGGTCGACGCCTGCGTCACCATGCTGCACCAGACCGGCTGGCTGAACTTTCGCATGCGCGCCATGCTGGTCTCGGTGGCCGCCTACCCTTTGTGGCTGCACTGGCGACCGGTGGGGGAATGGCTGGCCACGCAGTTTCTGGATTACGAGCCGGGCATTCACTGGAGTCAGCTGCAAATGCAGTCGGGCACCACCGGCATCAATACCACACGGGTGTACAACCCGATCAAACAAGCGCAAGACCATGATCCCCACGGCACCTTTGTGCGGCGGTGGTTACCTCACTTGCGCGGCGTGCCTGACAGTGCGCTGTTCGAGCCTTGGTTGCTGTCGCAGCAGTTGCACTTGAATGCCAATGCGCACGCAGGCGCTGGCATGGTGCAGCCCGTGGTCGAGCTGGCGCAGGCCACGCGCGAAGCCAAACAACGGTTGCACGCCCGAAGGCAAAACGCCGAGGTCAAGGCGGGCAAAAAAGCCGTAGTCGACAAACACGCCTCACGCAAACCGTCTGGCCGCCGAACCACTGCAGCGCCCCAAGCAGACCCCGCCAAGCAGCAGCTTGGTTTTGATTTTGAACGGTACCCACCATGACACCTCCCCTGCGCCACCTGGTTTTGATCTTGGGCGATCAACTTGACGAAGAAGCTTCTGCATTGCACGATTTCGATCCCCTGCAAGACGCCATCTGGATGGCCGAGGTTGATGAAGAATCCACGCACGTGCCCTCGTCCAAACAGCGCACCACGCTGTTTTTGAGTGCCATGCGTCACTTCGCCGCACGACTTCAAGCCAAAGGCTGGTCGGTGCTTTACACCGCCCTGGACGCACCCAACAACGCGGGCACCTTGGCGGGCGAGTTGGGCAAGGCCATCTTGCAGACGCAAGCCAAGCAGCTGGTGATGACCGCGCCAGGCGACTGGCGCGTGCTGCAAAGTTTGCGCGCGGTAGCGCGCCAGCACGATGTGCATCTGGAGATTCGGGACGACAGCCATTTCTTCAGTACGGTGCGCGAATTTGCCGAGCACGCCCAAGGACGCAAGCAACTGCGCTTGGAGTATTTTTACCGCGCGTTGCGCCACAAGACCGGCATCTTGATGGACGGCAAAAAACCGGTGGGCGATCAATGGAACTTTGACCACGACAATCGCGGCAGTTTTGGCCAACAAGGCCCCGGCGTATTGCCTAAGCCCAGTCGGTTTGCGCCGGACACCATCACCCATGCGGTGATCGCGCTGGTGAATCTTCGCTTTGCGCACCACCCCGGATCTGTGGCCAGCTTTGGCTGGCCGGTGACGCGCGAACATGCACTCGTTGCGCTGGCTGAGTTCATTGCCCATCGGCTGCCCAGCTTTGGGCTCTACCAAGACGCGATGTGGGAGGGTGAGGTGTGGCTGTACCACTCGCACCTGTCTTGCGCCTTGAACCTCAAGCTGCTCAACCCGCGCGAGGTGGTGGCAGCGGCAGAAAATGCTTTTCGTACCGGCCACGCGCCGCTGCAGGCGGTTGAAGGTTTTGTGCGCCAACTCTTAGGCTGGCGTGAATATGTGCGCGGCATGTATTGGACGCAGATGCCGGCCTATTTGGAACTCAACACGCAAGAGGCCCAGGCCCCCTTGCCCGACTTTTACTGGACAGGCGAAACCGACATGGCCTGCCTGCGCGACGCCATTGGGCAAACCCTGGCGCACGGCTATGCCCACCACATTCAGCGCCTGATGGTGACCGGTCTTTACGCCCTGCTGCTGGGCGTCAAACCCCAAGCGGTGCACCAGTGGTACCTGGCGGTGTATGTGGACGCGGTGGAATGGGTGGAGTTGCCCAACACGCTGGGCATGAGCCAATTTGCCGATGGCGGCCTGATGGCCAGCAAACCCTATGTGGCCAGCGGCAAATACATTGACCGCATGAGCAACCACTGCAAAGGCTGCCGCTTCAACCCGGCGCTCTCGACCGGCGAAACCGCCTGCCCTTTCACCACCTTGTACTGGAATTACCTGGATCGCCACGCCGACACCTTGGCGAAAAACCCGCGCATGCTGATGCAGCTGAAAAACCTCAACCGCCTGACGGCCGCAGATCGCGAGGCCATTGCGGCACAGGCGCAGTTGCATCGGCGGCAACACAAGGCTGGATGATCAGAGTGCGTCTTGCGCCACCTTCAACGGGTTTGAAGAACATGGGCCAAAGAAAAGGGCGTTTGCTGAACTTCAACAAACGCCCTTGAACTAGCATAAGGTGGTGGGGCGTAACCACTGCGCAAACAGCCTCAGAGTAGCCCCCGCGGGCCTCATCTAGTCCCGGCGAACAATCTCCAATCCAGTGCCGTCCCCAATGGGAACGCCTCCATCGACCGCGTCCAATTTTAGAGAATTGCGGACGGCGGTTCAATTCCGTAAAACCTATTGAAACAGGGACCACAGACTGCAATTTTCCATTCAGCCCTGCTTGCCGGGCGGACTCCCCCACCTTGTTGACAACACCCGGCCCTTCTGATATCTTTAAGATATCTAACTTCAAAGGAGCCAGAAATGAAAGCTGCAGCAGCTCAGATCGCCTTCCGTTATCGCCCGCAAGACAGCGCTACTGGCGTGACCCGCACAACGACCAAACGTCTGGCTGATGTATTGGGTGTTGACGAAACGCAAGTGATTCACATGGCGCTGCATGAGCTGGCCACCAAGTTCCTGCCTCAATACGAGGCAGATGAGGGAGCTTTGACCAAAGCCCAACTCAAGCAGGTTAAAAAATCAGCCCCCAAGGCCAAAGGCGGCACTGTCCGCAGCAGTCTGTTTGAAGTGGAAAACGCCTGATGCGCTGGTGGCCGGAACCCACGGCTGGCGAAATCGTCTGGTGCCATTTCCCTGACAATAATCACCCCAAACCAAAGCCACGCCCCGGCCTCATTGTTTCGACCAAGGAAGACGACGAAGGCATGATTTTCGTGAGCGTGGCGTATGGGACCAGCCAAAAGACGGACCGTCTATACAGCTGGGAATTCAGAATCGCAAAGAGCGAGCAACCTAGTGCATATACCAGCGCCGGTTTGAGCTACGACACCAAATTCGACCTGAGAAACGTTCTTGAGCTCCCGTTCAACGA
>CANGEE010000025.1 GCA_947452635.1 Comamonadaceae bacterium
CACGTTTGAAAAAGACCGGTACAAAGCCTTTCGCGCTGCGGGAGTGACGCGCTTGTCCATCGGTGTCCAAAGTTTCAATGACGCGCATTAAAAGGCCTTGGGCCGGGTCCACGATGGCGCACAAGCGCGCGCCGCAATGGCTGAAGCCGCGCAGGCGTTTGACACTTTCAACTTGGACGTCATGTACGCCTTGCCAGGGCAAAGCTTGCACGACTTGGCATTGGACGTGCAAACAGCGCTGTCTTATCAGCCACCCCATGTGTCCATCTACCACCTGACCATCGAGCCCAACACCGTGTTTGCCAAGCACCCGCCGGTGCTGCCTGAAGACGATAGCGCCTACGCCATGATGGACCGCATCACCGAGTTGACGGCGGCGCAAGGGCTGGCGCGCTATGAAGTCTCGGCTTACGCCAAGCCCGGCCATTCCTGCTGGCATAACCTGAATTACTGGCAGTTTGGCGACTACCTGGGCATTGGCGCAGGAGCGCACAGCAAACTCAGCTTTGCGCACCGGGTGGTGCGGCAAGTGCGCTTTCGCGAACCGCAGCTGTACATGGAGCAAGCCTTGAAAGGCCTGCCGGTGACGCGCAGCGGCGATGTGGCGCGCAGCGAGCTGCCGTTTGAGTTCATGCTCAATGCGCTGCGCCTCAAAGGGGGTTTCAGCTTGAGCGATTACACCGAGCGCACCGGCCTGGCCATCACCAGTTTGCAAAAAGGCCTGCAATTGGCCGAGCAAAAAGGGTTGATCGCACGCGATTTCGAACGGGTTTGGCCGACCGAATTGGGCTTTGATTTTCTCAGCGATTTGCAATCTCTGTTTTTGCCTGAGTCTTGACAACAGCGAGCGGGATCCGCACTGCGCAAAAAAATGGCCACCTGAGAGGTGGCCATTTTTTTGGGGGGGGCGGCAACTCAGTTCGCGGCCGCGACTTGGTGCACTTTTTTCATACTCCCACCCAGTTCAGAGAACAACTTGAGTGTTTTTTCGGACGGAATCAGGTATTTGGCCCGACGGTCACCTTCTTGGTTGAACGCAACCAGCATGTCCTTTTGACGCAAACGTGAAATACGCTTGTGTAAGGTGGCCGGAGACCCCAAAGTCTCCAGGGCAATCGCTTCGCGCACGGTCATGGGTTGACCTTCGAACCAGCGCAGGGCCACGGCGTCCAACAAGGCGCGTTCATTCGCATCCATCGCCGCCGTAGACGGTTCAGCTTGAAAGGTTTTGGCCAATTGAAGGAAACGGAAATACGCTTCAGCCAGTGGGGAACGAGGTGTTTGCATTGCTTGTGTTGAAAATTAATTTTTATTATAGCTAGAAACTGTAAGTACAGAGTCAATTTTGAAGTTGATTCCACAAGCGGTAAGGCGTCAATGGCATTTGCAGTCGTGACGATACCGCTGAATGGCCCTGGCGGGCCAAGGCGTCGGCCACGGCATTGACCAAGGCGGGTGTGGCGCCAATCGTGCCCAACTCGCCCACACCCTTGACCCCTAAGACATTGTTTTTGCAAGGAATGCGTTCGTCCATCTGGGTCTCAAACATGGCGGGCATGATGTCCGCATGCGGTACCGCATAGTCCATCAGGCTGCCGGTGAGCAATTGACCGCTCTCGGGGTCGTACACCACCTGCTCCAGCAAGGCCTGTCCCAGGCCCTGCACCGCGCCGCCATCCAGTTGGCCGCGCACGATCAAGGGGTTGATCACCCGGCCCACATCATTCACAGAGACATAGGATGCGATGTGTGTGTCGCCCGTGGTGGGGTCCACTTCCACCTCGCAAATATGGCAGCCGTTGGGCCAGGTGGGGCCTTTGGCCGCTGTGGTGGAACGCAATTCAATGCGCTGCTCGGGCTGGCGGCGCGCCAATTCAGCCAGGCTGATGTGCAGGTCGGTGCCGGCCACTTTGAATTGGCCGGTTTCATAGACCAAGTCTTGCGGCGCAGCTTCCAGAGCTTGTGAGGCCAGTTCGCGGGCTTTGTCCAGGGTTTGGGTCGAGCCCACGCTCACGGCGGAGCCGCCGGTGAACAGCGAGCGCGAACCGGCGCTGCCAAAGCCGTTGCCGCGGTCGGTATCGCCCATGACCACGCGCACTTGCGACAAAGGCACGTCAAACACATCGACCACCAATTGCGCCAGCGAGGTGGCAATGCCC
Source organism: Comamonadaceae bacterium (assembly GCA_947452635.1). Taxonomy (GTDB): domain Bacteria; phylum Pseudomonadota; class Gammaproteobacteria; order Burkholderiales; family Burkholderiaceae_C; genus Limnohabitans_A. Next base: position 2,160 of record CANGEE010000025.1, read on the forward strand.
TGGCCCATGGCGTTGACGGCGGTGAAGACTTCGATCACACCGTCAGCCAGCACCTGCACATGCACGTTTTCTTCCAGCGCATTGCCGCCCGTCCACTCCAAGAAAGTGGAGATGCCCAAGCCGCGCCACAGGCCTTTGGCTTGGGAGGCCGCAGCGCGGTCGGCAAAACCGTCCCATTTCGCCAGAGCCAGGCCTTGGTTCATGATGGACTCGAAAGCGCCGGTGTCGTACACCTGTCCCATGGGGTTGGTGTAAGGCATTTGCGTGGGTTGCACAAAGTTCATGCGGCGCAGGGCGATGCGGTCGATGCCGCTTTGCCGCGCCGCCTCGTCCATCAACCGCTCCATGTTGTAGATGGCTTCCGGGCGACCCGCGCCGCGGTAGGCGCCGGTGCAGGCGGTGTTGGTCATCACGCCGGTGAAGTGGTAGTCAATGGTTTGGATGTCGTAGACGCTGCTTTGCACCCAAGGCCCGATCAGCAACTGAATCGCCAGGCCGGTCATGCCGGGGTAGGCCCCCACATTGGCTTTGGAGTGCACCCGCAGCGCCAAAATTTTGCCTTTGGCGTCCAGTGCCAAAGCGGCTTGGCTTTCAATGTCGCGACCATGGGCACTGGTCAAAAAGTCTTCGCTGCGCTCGGCAATCCAGCGCACGGGACGCTGCAATTGGTGGGCGCAATAGGCGGTCACCACATCTTCGGGGTAGGCGCCGGTTTTCATGCCAAAGCCGCCGCCCACATCGCCCACGATCACGCGCACATCGTCAGGTTTCAAACCCAGCAGGTCAGCCACCATGCCGCGCACGCCGGTGGGCATTTGGCTGCTGATGCGCACCGTCAGTCGACCTGCATCGGGGTAGGCCAAAACGCTGCGTGGCTCAATGGTCAAAGCCACCAGGCGTTGGTTGGTGATGTCCAACTGCACCACATGCGCGGCCTGGGCAAAGGCCTGGGCTGCAGCTTCGGCATTGCCATAACGCGTTTCGGCCACGCGGTTGTCGGGGCTGTCGCTGATCAAGGGGGCGTTGTCAACCAAGGCGTCATGCAAGGTGACGGCATGCGGCAAATCTTGGTACTCGACGACCACGGCTTCAGCCGCGTCGCGGGCCTGTTGTTCCGTGTCCGCCACCACAGCGGCCACAGCTTCGCCCACATAGCGGGCCCGTTCGGCCGCCAAAATGTAGCGGTCAGGCGAGGCCAGCGGCGAGCCATCGGCGCGCTTGAAATTGACTGCGCGTGGCATGGGTTTGACGCCAGCGGCTTTGAGCTGCGGGCCGGTGAGGATCAGGCGCACACCCGGCATGGCCTGCGCAGCAGCAGTGTCGACCGACACGATGCGCGCATGCGGGTAAGGCGAGCGCACAAAGCACAGACGGGTTTGCGCAGGCAAGTTCACATCGTTGGTGTACTGTCCTGCGCCTTGCAGCAATTGCGCATCTTCAACGCGCTCTACTGCTTGTCCGCTGCCGAATTTGAGTGTGGAAGAAACCAAGGCTGTCTCCAAAAGGCGTGAAGGGGGTCAAAGCAAAATCTGAGTGTAGGTGCAGTTTAGCTTCAGTTGGTGGCTGGATGTGTCACCTGAGATGGGCTTAAGGCGTCACGTCTTGTGGGGCCTGCTTTTCGGGTTTAGCATTCAGTCTGACGCCCATTGGGGTGTAGGAGTTCTCAGTTATGACTATATTTTCAGTTTTTGTCATCTTTTTGCTGTTTTTTTTGATGGCAGGATTACTGGTGTTTTACTTTCAAACGCAGCAAAGCCTGCGAGACATCACCCACCGGGTAGGACAACTGCAGCCGCAAGTGGCCATGCGCTCGCCCAACACGATTCGCATGGAGCGCGCTGGCCACCAAGATCGCTTGGTGCTCTTAGAGGCTGACTTGAATCAAAGCCAGCGCGAATCCTTGGAAGAGGCTGAGTTGACCCTCGTGGACCAGTCGCGCGATGCCATCAAATTGTGCAACGACGAACTCAAACACACGGGTGAATGGATTGGCATGCCGTTTGATTTCGAGTGGACTGAGATTTTCAGTCGCATGCCCACGCTCAAGGCCCGTTACGCGGCCTCAATTGAGAGCTTGGCCGCCGTCGACAGTCCAAGTTTGACCAGTGACCCACGAAGCACAGTCACTCGCCAAAAATAAAGCCACGTTGGCCACTTCCTCGGGTGTGCCAAAGCGGCCCGAAGGAATGCTGGCCAAGACCCGTTCGTACAGTTGCGGGTTGTTCTTTTGCACCAGGTCCCAGGTGCCGCCTTCGAAAAAGATCGAGCCCGGTGCAATGCAGTTGACCCGAATGCGCTTTGCTGCATGGGTCAGCGCCTGGGTTTGCGCGTATTCCATGATGGCGGCTTTCACCGCACCGTAGGGTGGGGTTCTGACGCTGGCTTTGAGCCCAGAGATGGAAGCGATGTGAATGATGTTGCCGCTGCCTTGCTTTAAAAATTGCGGCATCACCGCTTGACTGGCCCGCACGGAGGCCATCAAATCGACGGACACACTGGTGGCCCACCCCGCTTCATCGTCCGTGCGGCCAAAGCCTGAAGCGTTGTTGACCAAAATATCCACGCCACCCAAATCCTTTTGCGCTTGCGCGACCCAATCGCTCACTGCTTGCGCTTGAGAGACATCACAGGCATGCGCACTGATGTTTTTGCCTGTGCCGCGCAGCATCGCTTGCGCCTGCGCCAAAGGTCCAGGGTCACGCGCGCAAATCGCCACGTCCGCGCCGGCCTGCGCGAAAGCGCTTGCAATCGCCAGCCCAATGCCGCGGCTGCCCCCCGTGACCAAAGCCCGTTTTCCGTTCAACGTCAGTTGCATGACCTGTCCTCATTCTGATTGGGAAAAATTCAGTGTAGTCAGGCGGCCTGGGCGGGACTGTCGCCGCATTGACCTGGCCCGGCAGGGGGCGGAAATATTGGTTTAGATCAAAAGAGTCGCAAATAGGCATTCGATAGCGGGGTTTGCACTGCAGGCCAGGGTCATCAACAGCGCCTTCAGGCCGCAAAATGAATTGATGCGTGTCAATGTGCGTCCTGTGTATGCGGTGGTGGCCCTGGCCCTCTTGGCGGTGATCGCGATCGCCGGCTCGGTGTCGCTTTTTTTGTGGGATTTGCGCGGTCGCGAGCTGGCCCATTCCCGCGCTGAAACCGTCAGTCTGACCAAGATGCTGCTGTCGCAAACCCAACAAAGCATGGAAAGCACCGACGGGGTCTTGCTCGGGCTGCAAGAGAGGTTACAAACCCCTTTTGGCCGCGCAGTGTCGCTCGACAATTCCGCGATCCATCTGCTGCTGGCCTCACGCGTGTCGGGCGGGCCGCAAAATCGTGCGTTGTTTGTGGTCAATCACGATGGCTTGGTGGTCAACACCTCTCGCCCTGGTGATTTGACCGGCGTCTCTGTGGAGGACCGCGCTTATTTCAGACAACATCGCGCGAGCGGCGCACAGGGGCTGTTCATCGACAAGCCCGTTCACAACCGATTGAATGGCACGTGGACGCTCTACCTTTCACGCCGCTTGAATGATCCGGCTGGGCAGTTTCGGGGCGTGGTGGTGGCCGCTTTTGACTTGACCAGTTTGGAGCAGTCCTTCAGCTATTTGATGATGGATGTTTCTCGGCCCATGGCCTTGTACCTGTCGGATGGCACCTTGTTGGCCAGCTTGCCGCACCGTGAACACATGACGGCCAGCTTAGCGCCCGAACTCAACAATGAGTCTTTGCCCACCGCCGAGCAAGGTGTGAAATTGATCACGCACAGCAGCGGGGATGGCTCAAAAGAGGTGTTGGCGTTGGGTCGCTTGAAAACATTTCCTGTGCTCGTCTCGGTGACCAACGACGAGGTCTTGTCGTTGGCGTCTTGGCGTGAAACCGCCGTTCGCATTGGCTTGGGTGCGGGTTTGGTCACTTTGTTCATTGTGATTGTCGCCTCTTCCTTGATGGGGGAGTTGCTGCGCGAAGAGCGTTTGTCGGCGGCGCTGGGCGAAGCGACAGACCGCTATCAGCACACGGTGGACTCCGTCATGGATGCGATTGTGGCGATCGATGCAGAGCAAAGAATCGTGCTGTTCAATCCTGCGGCCGAGCGTATGTTTGTGCGCAATGCGCATGACGCATTGGGCAAACCTTTGTCCCTGTTGATGCCCGTGCGCATGCGACCTCAGCATGGTGCGCACGTGGGCCAATTCAACCACTCCGCCGGGGTGTCAAGGACCATGGCGCCGCAGTTGGAGATTGTGGGGGTTCGTTCCGACGGGGTGGAGTTTCCCATTGAATCAACCATTTCAAAAACCCTGATCGGTGGCAAGGTGCAAATGACCGCAGTGTTGCGAGATGTCTCAGAACATCGGCGCAACGAAGCTGCGTTGCGCAAAATGAATCTGCAGTTAAGAGAATTGTCCAGCGCCTTGCAAGCAGTGCGCGAGCAAGAGCGCGCTCGGATTGCGCGTGAATTGCACGACGAGTTGGGGCAAAAACTGACGGGACTGAAGTTGGACTTGTCCTGGCTGGGCAGCCGGATCAAAGAAGGTCGCGAGGCCGACCCGGCGAAGGTCGACGACATGCGGCACTTATTGGACGAGACCATTGCCTCGGTGCGGCGCATTTCGACAGAATTGCGCCCTTTGATTTTGGACGATCTGGGCTTGGGTGAAGCGATCCGCTGGCAGGCCCATGAGGTGAGCCGGCGCAGTGGGCTGGAAATTCAAATGGATCTGCCCGCGGCCGCCATGGTGAGGCAAGACGCTTTGGCCACGGCGCTTTTTCGAATTGCGCAGGAGTCCATGACCAATGCCGTGCGGCATGCCCATGCCACGCACATGTGCATCAGCCTGACTGCGAATGCGGATGCTTTGCGACTGAGTCTGCGCGACAACGGCCAAGGATTTGACACCCATACCAAGTCGCTGGGCGTCGGTTTGGTGAGCATGCGGGAAAGAGCGGTGGCCATGGGGGGCGTCTTTACCCTCATCAGTGCACCCGGTCAGGGCGTCACGATTTCCGTGGTGCTGCCATTTGATTCGATGGCCTTTGCCGAGGAGTCCCTCTGATGTACGAAGTTCTGGTGGCCGACGATCACGCGATCATCCGCGATGGCTTGAAAAACATACTGGCCGATACCCATGACCTGGTGGTGGCGGGTGAAGCCAGCAATGGCCATGCCGTGATGGAACAAATCAAACAACGGGATTGGGATTTGGTGGTCCTGGACCTCTCGATGCCCGGCCGCCATGGCTTAGAGCTGATCAAACTGCTCAAGGCAGAACGGCCCAAATTGCCGATTTTGATTTTCAGCATGCACCAAGAAGAGCAATTTGCGGTCCGCGCCTTGCGGGCCGGTGCCTCAGGTTATTTGTCCAAAGAAGGGGACAGTGATTTGATTTTGCCTGCCATGCGCAAAGTGGCTGCCGGGGGCACCTACATCAGTCCCAAAGTTGCAGAATTGCTGGCCACAGACATTTCGCCCAACAGCCAGGCCCTGCCCCACACCTTGTTGTCCGATCGTGAATACGAGGTGTTCAGCCGAATCTTGAAGGGAATCTCCCTGACCGAGATCGCCGCAGAATTGTCTTTGAGCATCAAAACTGTGAGTACGCACAAATCCCATATTTTGATCAAGATGGGCATGCCATCGCAGGTCGAGTTGATCCGCTATGCGATTGAACATCATCTGATCGAAGACCTCGGCCGCTAGGCGCTTTCCGAGGGTGCGTAGGATGATTCCTACCTCTATTTTCATCGTCTTCTGATGGCGTCAACAGACGCAAAGTCACACAATCAAACCAAGTCATTGGCTACATCCATGTAGTCAATTTCAATGATGTAAAGACAAGGTGATGAAGATGACACACAGTTTGAAAAAGGTCGCGAGTGCTTTGATGATCAGTGCTTGTGGGATGCTCATGGTGCCCGCAGCGCATGCACTGGACGAGGAGGCGGCGCGAGCCCTCGCCAAACAAAACAACTGTCTCAAATGCCATGCCATTGAAAAAGACAAAGACGGCCCGGCCTACAAAAAGGTGGCTGAAAAGTACAAAGGCAAGGCCACAGCCGAAGCCCATCTGATCGACCACATCACTTCGGGTGAAAAGGCCAAATTCCCAGACGGACACGAAGAGGAACACAAGATCGTGAAGACCTCACCGCCCAAAGACATGGCGCAAATCAAAAACTTGGTGCAATGGATTTTGGCGCAATAACCGCCATCGTTGGATCCAACCTTCACAGTGAGACTTCAGATGAAACGCTTTCCCCACATTTTCGCCAGCATGTTGTTGCTGGCCGCCTGGATGGTCTCCTCGGGGGCCATCGCGGCAGAAGGCAAGTTGCCCGATCTGACCAGTGCCAACCCCAAGGCCGTGGTGGCCCAAGAGGCTTTGAAAAAAGATGCGGTGTGTACCAAGTGCCACGATGAATCCGAAACCGCGCCCGTGCTGTCCCTGTACCAAACCAAGCACGGTGTGCGCGGTGACGCACGCACGCCCACTTGCCAATCGTGTCATGGCGCCAGCGACAAGCACGTCAAGGGCGACCCCAATGTGAAGGGCCGCGCGGCGCCCGATGTGGTATTCAAAAAAGGCGCATTCAAACAGTCCGAAGACCATGAGCGCGCAGGCCAATGCCTGACTTGCCACAAGGACGCCAAGCGCAACAACTGGGACGGTGGCAAGCACCAGACCAGTGGTGTGGCTTGTAACGATTGCCACCAGGTGCACCGTCCGACAGACAAAGTATTGAACAAAAAAACGCAAACCGAGGTCTGCTACACCTGCCACAAAGAGCAGCGTGCAGACAGCAAAAAAATCTCACATCACCCGCTGGAAGAGGGCAAAGTGGCTTGCGCCGATTGCCACAACCCCCATGGCTCGACCGGTCCAAAACTCTTGAAGAAGAACACCGTGACCGAGACCTGTTTCCAGTGTCACGCTGAAAAACGCGGCCCCTTCTTGTTCGAGCACCAGCCCGTCACGGAAGACTGCGCCAACTGCCACACCCCGCACGGCTCCAACATTGCACCGTTGTTGAAATCTCGCGCTCCCTTCTTGTGCCAAGAGTGCCATGACGGCACCCATGCCAGTGGCACGCCTGCTGGCGTGAATGCAGCAGGTTTCCAAGGAGGATTGGCTGCACGCAATGCCGCCAATGTGGCGCAACTCCCGAGCAAAAACTTGGTCGGCCGTGCTTGCACCAACTGCCACAGCCAAGTTCATGGCAGCAACAGCCCCGCTGGCGGCTACTTACAACGCTGATGTCAAGAATTGGAGAAGCATATGAAAACACGTCAATACGCTCTGCGGCTCACCCCTGTGGCCATGGCCGTGGTCATGACACTGATGAGTCTGTCGGCTTACGCTGAAGATGAAGAAGTCACGGCACTGACGCAACCGACCAATACCGTGGAAATCGGTGTCATCCATGTGTCCCGTGATGCCGCCAAGTTTGGCGAATACACCGGACTGAACCGGGCCGGCAATTCGATGGTCGGCAATTTGGATCTGCGCGGCGGGCGCTCATACAGCGAGCGCGAAAACGGCGGCACCCAACGCTGGTCGATCAAAGCCAACGACTTGGGCTTGACCTCGCGCTCCTTGAATGCCACAACCAGCGAGCAGGGTGAATGGTCGCTGGGGCTGAATTACGACGAACTGCGCCACAACTTGTCCAACGGGTACCAGACGCCCTACCAGGGCACCATGGGCGGCAATCTGTACACTTTGCCCGCCAATTTTGGTTTGGTGCCCAATACGGGTGCGGGAATCAATGGGATGACGTCCGCGCAGCAAGCGGCTTTTCATAACTTGGATATTGCCACTACCCGCAAAAATACATCGCTCAATGCGGGCATGAACATCAATTCACGTCTGAGTTTGAATTTTGACTTTAACCATCTGGACCAATCCGGCGCCAAGCTGATGGCCTTTGGTGCTGCGGGCGTCGACGGTGTGACCGGTGAGGTGGTGTCCATTTTGCCCATGCCCACGAACTACAAAACCGATACCGTCAACTTGGCGTTGCACTGGAAGGGCGACCAATCTCATCTGAGCGTGGGGTACTTTGGATCTTTCTTTCGAAATGGCTACGACCGTGTGAATTTTCAAGCCTATTCAGGCGGCAGTGGTGTATTGCCGATGCAGGTCATGTCCACGGCCCCGAATAACGATTTCAATCAGTTGAACCTTTCTGGTGGGATCACCCTGGCCCCGAAGACCAAGCTGGTGAGCAATTTGTCTTATGCCCAGAACACACAAAATGCCAACTTCGTAGCACCAGAAGCCGGGACGATGAATCCAACCCTTGGTTCACCACTGGCGCCTGCGTCACTCAATGGCAAAGTCGTCAATACCCATGCCGATGTGAAAGTCACCAATCAGACCACCACGCAATTGACGTTGATGGCGGGTTTGAAATATGACGAGCGCGATAACCAAACGGCTTCGAACATGTACAACTTCTATGCGATCAGTGGCGGCAATACTGCTTACTACCCCAACACGCCACTCAGCACCCAAAAAAAGCAGTTAGAGATGGCGGGTGATTACAAGATCAAACCCGGCCAAGTGTTCCATGCTGGCTACGTGCACGAAGATTTGAATCGTTGGTGCAACAGTTATGCGGTGAGCACAGTGACCACACCTGGTACGTTGGGCTATTACCCTGCAGGCACCAACTGCGTGGTGGCCAAATCGAGCAAAGATGATCGAATGGATACCAGCTACCGCATGAAGTTCACGGAGGATGTGGATTTCAAACTCGGCTATGGCTACAGTGACCGCACCACCCGCAATGACCCTTATGCCATCGCGGCATTCATCAGCCAAAACGGTGCTTTGGCAGCAGGTCCTTTGGCTGCTGTGGCCAACGCAAACAGCACCATTCGTGGACAAAATGCGGGTGACTACTTCGGCTTTTCACCTTTCTTTGATGGCAGCCGGATTCAGCATGCGGTCAAAAGCAGTGTGAATGTGCAAGCCACCGAGCAATTGCAATTGTCCCTGGGCGGACGTTACACCTACGACAAATACGGCAGCACCTACGGCGTGCAAAACGGCAACAGCTGGAGTTTGAATCTGGATGCTGCTTTCAGCTACAGCGACAGCGGCGCTTTGTATGCCTACGCCACAGAGCAGCACCGTCAGCGCGACATGACCAATGTGCAGCGCTATGCCGCGACAGCGACTGCAGCTACAGCAACTGCTTTGTCTGTACCAGCGACAGCGACTTGGAGTAACCAGTTGACTGACGAAGATTTGACTTTGGGCGTTGGCCTCAAGCAAGCCGGCCTGATGGGGGGCAAAGTCGAGTTGTCAGCAGACGCCTCTCACTCCGTGGGTAAAGCCGTGTATGCCTCGGTGCTCAATTACGCCGGGGCGACCACGGGTGGCTTGACCTGCACTGCGGCATCCATTCTGTCTTGCGGACAGCTGCCTGACATCAAGAGCAAAACCTCGCAGTTGAAATTGACGGGCGCCTACCTGGTCGACAAAAAGACCAAAGTCATGCTGCGCTATGTCTACCAACGCCTGAGTACTTCGGACTACTACTACAACGGCTACCAATACGGTTCTTCGCCCTCTGGCTTGATGCCCACCAACCAACAAGCGCCCAACTACAACGTGAATGCCATTGCGGCCACTGTGGTGCACACCTTCTGATCTGCATGCATTCCTTTAATTTCCAAAAGCGATCAGTCCATGTCTAACCCACAACCCGGATTTTTCAAACGCATCTGGAACGCTTTGCGAAAACCCAGTGCGAAATATTCGATCTTGGCCATCTCCTGCGTTTCATTTGTCACCGGCATCCTTTTTTGGGGCGGCTTCAACACGGGCATGGAAATGACCAATACCTTGGAGTTTTGTATCACCTGCCACGAAATGCGTGACAACGTGTACAAAGAGTACAAAGAGACCATCCACTACAGCAACCGGACTGGCGTTCGCGCCATTTGTTCGGATTGCCATGTGCCGAAAGACTGGGTGCACAAGATGATTCGCAAGTCGCAAGCCAGTTTGGAGGTGTGGGGAAAGATCACCGGTTCCATAGATACGCCAGAGAAGTTTGAAGCCAAGCGCATGAAACTGGCCACCCACGAGTGGGCACGGATGAAGGAGAGCAATTCACGTGAATGCAGAAATTGTCATAATTTTGATGCCATGAGCGAAGAATTGCAAAAACAAACCCCTTACAAAAAACACATGAAGGCCAAAGAAGAGGGTAAAACCTGTATCGACTGCCACAAAGGCATCGCGCACCAATTGCCAAAAGAGTACGAAGAGCCAGATGAATAAGGGTTCTCACCACAAAACCCGGCATTTGCCGGGTTTTTTTTGACTTGAGTCAACACAGAGATCCAATAGGCAGTCATGATCTGACTTCTATGCTGAGCGTCTCAGACCTTTCTTGCAGCCGAGGTGATCGGCGATTGTTTTCCGGTGTGGACTTCACCTTGAAGTCGGGTTGCTGCGTCCACATTGAAGGCGATAACGGCGTGGGCAAGACCAGCTTGTTGCGCATCGTCAGCGGCCTGTCGCCGGCTGCGGGCGGAAGCGTCGAATGGGAGGGTGTTGCCATCCATCACAATGCGGCCTTTCGCGCGGCGCGGATGTATCTGGGGCATCAACTGGCTTTGAAAGAAGATCTGTCGGCGCTTGAAAATTTACACTTTGACGCGGCCATCGCGGGCCGCCCCCTCAGCGATGCAAATGCCCTGGCCGCTTTGGTGCAACTGGGCTTGAAAGGCCGCGCGCATCTGCCGGTCAGAGTCTTGTCGCAAGGCCAAAAACGGCGTGCGGCTTTGGCCCGCTTGTCGGCCAGTCGTGCCACATTGTGGATTCTGGACGAACCTTTGGTGGCTTTAGACCGGTCTGCACAAACCCAGGTGTGTGCGCTTTTGCAATCGCATCTGGCATCGGGCGGTATGGCTTTGGTGACCAGTCACCAGCCTTTGCAGTTGTTGGGTGCCCATTGCACAACCTACAGGTTGCAGGCATGAATCCCTATATGGCCTTGCTGCGGCGTGATTTGGCCCTGGCCTTGCGTCGTAAAAACGAGGTCATGACGGCCATGTTTTTCTACGTGGTCGTGGCGTGCCTGTTCCCTTTGGGCATTGGCCCTGAGATGGGCACGTTGCGCTTGATTGCCCCTGGTATTTTGTGGGTGGGTGCGCTGTTGGCCAGCATGCTCGCCTTGGGGCGCATGTTTGCAACCGACCACCACGACGGCTCATTGGAGCAGATGGTGTTGTCGAACGCCTCCTTGCCCGGTTTGGTGGCCGTCAAAATTTTGGCGCACTGGTTGCTCTCGGGTTTGCCTTTGGTGCTGTTGGCCCCTGTGTTGGCGTTGCAATTTGATTTGTCCCGTGAAGCGATCGCGGTGCTCATGGCCTCGCTGCTGCTGGGCACACCTTTGCTGTCTTTGATCGGTTCGGTGGGGGCGGCTTTAACGCTCGGCGTGCGCGGCGCTGACGTGCTGTTGTCGCTGCTGGTTTTGCCCTTGTACATCCCCGCGCTGGTGTTTGGTGCGGGCGCGGTGCAAGCACATACAGCGGGTTTGGGCGCTTCAGCGCATTTGTCGATTTTGTTGGCTATGCTGCTGGTCGCAGCCGTGTTCACGCCTTGGGCTTGTGCGGTGGCGCTGCGCATTGCCCTTGAATAACCCTGAGACTGTCATGAATTCGCATTCCAACTTCTGGTTTCGTTATGCCTCGCCACAGGCCTTTTATGGCTTGGCTGGCCGACTCTGGCCAGGCTTTGCGGTGGTCGCGACGCTGTTGGGCGTCTGGGGTCTATGGTTGGGCTTGTTCGTGGCGCCGGTTGACTTTCAGCAGGGGCAAGCCTACCGGATCATTTTTGTGCACGTGCCTGCTTCGTGGATGTCGATGGTGATTTATCTGGCCATGGCCTTTTGGGCGCTGCTGGGATTGACCTTCAACACACGGCTGTCTGGCATGATGAGCCGCGCCTTGGCACCGACTGGCGCGCTGTTTGCCTTTTTGTCATTGTGGACGGGGGCGCTCTGGGGTAAACCCATGTGGGGGGCTTGGTGGGTGTGGGATGCGCGATTGACTTCTGAGTTGATTTTGTTCTTTTTGTATTTGGGCTTTATCGGTTTGACCTCGGCCATTGAAGATCCTCGCCGCAGCGACAAGGCCGGAGCCTTGTTGGCCTTGGTCGGGGCCATCAATGTGCCCATCATTTATTTTTCAGTGCGCTGGTGGAACACTTTGCACCAGGGCGCATCTGTGTCAGTGACGCAAGGCTCCAGCATGGCGCAGACCATGCTCACCGCCATGCTGTTGATGGCACTGTCCTTTTGGTTGTACGCGATCGCCGTGGCGCTGTACCGCGTGCGAACCATGATTTTGGCGCGTGAATACCATACCCATTGGGTGATTGAACTGCTGAGTGCAGAGAAGAGATCCGTATGATTTGGAACAGCATGAGTGAATTTTTTGCCATGGGGGGTTATGGCGACTATGTTTGGGGCAGCTTTGGCGTGACCGCATTGTTGATGGCCATTGAAGTTGCCCACGTTGGATACGAACGCCAACAAACCTTGCAGCGACTGCGCATGCTGCACGATGCCCAAGCGGATGCTGTGGACTTGCCCGCATGAAATCCCGGCACAAGCGTTTCATCATCATCCTGTTGGCCTTGCTGGTTTTGGCGGTGGCGGCCACGCTGATCCTCAACGCCTTTCGCAGCAATTTGGTCTTCTTTTTCACGCCCACCCAAGTGACTCAAGGTGAAGCGCCTCGGGGTACGCCATTTCGCGTAGGCGGCATGGTGAAAGAAGGCAGTTTGGTGCGCGACTCTGAAAACGGACGCTTTGTGGTGACCGACACCCAACAAGAAGTGCGGGTGAATTACCGCGGCATGTTGCCCGATTTGTTCAAGGAAGGCCGAGGCGTTGTGGCGCAAGGCCGGCTCAATGACCAAGGTGAATTTGTCGCCAGTGAAGTACTGGCCAAGCACGATGAAAACTACATGCCGCCTGAAGCCAAACACGCCATGGACCAAGCAGCGGCGCGCAAAGCGGCTGAGTCTGTCAAGCCATGATTTTGCATAATCTGAAAGCGAACTGAATGATTCCCGAACTTGGGCATTACGCCCTGATCTTGGCTTTTTGGGTGGCTTTGGCGCAAGGGGTCATGCCTTTGGCAGGTGCTGCCACCGCGAACACCGCTTGGCAAGCCATGGCCAAACCCGCGGCCGCGCTGCAATTTGGCTTGGTCTTGTTGTCCTTCGTGGCGCTGTCGCTTTCATTTGCCGCCAACGATTTTTCGGTGCTTTATGTGAGCCAACACTCCAATTCCATGCTGCCCACACAGTACCGCTTGGCCGCTGTATGGGGCGGGCATGAAGGCTCATTGCTGCTGTGGGCCTTCTTGTTGTCGCTGTGGTCGGTATCGGTGGCGATGTTTTCGCGTTCGCTGCCGCTGGCCATGTCGGCACGGGTGTTGGGCGTGCTGGGTTTGATATCGACGGGCTTTATTGCATTCATTTTGACGACCTCCAACCCGTTTGAGCGTTTGATACCCGCTGCTGCGGATGGGCGTGACCTCAATCCTTTGCTGCAAGACCCCGGTTTGATCATTCATCCACCCATGCTCTACATGGGTTATGTGGGCTTTTCAGTGGCCTTCGCGTTTGCGATTGCCGCGTTGCTATCGGGTCGATTGGATGCCGCATGGGCACGTTGGTCACGCCCGTGGACTTTGATTGCTTGGGTGTTTTTAACCTTTGGCATCGGCTTGGGCTCTTGGTGGGCTTACAGCGAGTTGGGTTGGGGCGGCTGGTGGTTTTGGGACCCGGTCGAAAACGCTTCACTGATGCCTTGGCTGTTTGGTACCGCGTTGATTCATGCTTTGATGGTCACTGAAAAACGAGGCGGCTTCAAAGCCTGGACGGTTCTCTTGGCGATCGGTGCATTTTCACTGTCCTTGCTGGGCACTTTCTTGGTTCGCTCAGGGGTTTTGACCTCGGTGCACGCCTTTGCGTCGGATCCTAAGCGAGGCGTGTTTGTGCTGATTTTCTTGGCTACCGTGGTCGGCAGTTCACTGACGCTGTTTGCCTGGCGTGCGCCGCAGGTGACCTTGGGTGGGCGTATCGGCTTGGTTTCGCGAGAATCATTTTTGTTGGCCAACAGCGTGCTGTTGGTGGTGGCCACCGCCGCAGTGCTGCTGGGCACCATTTACCCCTTGGTGATCGACGCACTGAACTTGGGTAAATTGTCTGTGGGCGCACCGTATTTCAATACCGTGTTTGTTCCCTTGCTCACGCCGGTGTTGCTGCTGATCGTGCCAGGTGTTTGGTCTTCTTGGAAAGAGGCGCAGTGGCGCGTTTGGGTGCGCCGTTTGCGCGGCGTGGCTTTGGGGGCTGTGTTGCTCGCCTGTGTGGTGCCCGCCTGGGTGCATATGCAAGGCCTTGGCGATTGGACGCCCGCTATCTCACTGGGCTTGTTGATGGGGACATGGATTGCCGGTGGTTCCGTGCAGCATATCGTAGAGAGATTGCAAAAGCCGGGACGCGTGCCGTGGTCTTACTGGGGCATGCACTTGGCCCACTTGGGTATGGCCGTCGTGGTGCTGGGCATCACCTTGGTCAAGGGCTATGAAATGGAGCGCGATGTGCGCATGGGCATCGGCGATACGGTCAAACTGCGCAGTGTTACCTTTGAGCTGAAAGAAGTGAAAGAGGTCGATGGCCCCAATTACAAAGCCATTCGTGCCACTTTGGACGTGAAGCAAGACCACCGCGTGATGACGCAATTGCAACCGGAAAAGCGTCGTTATTTCTCTTCGGCCATGCCCATGACGGAAGCGGCCATTGACAGCGATTGGCAACGCGATTTGTATGTGGCCTTGGGTGAAGCGGTAGAGCCCAACCCCCAAACCCAAGCGCCGCAATGGAATTTGCACTTTTATGACAAGCCCTTCATTTCTTGGTTGTGGGCCGGTGGGCTGATGATGGTCCTGGGCGGCTTGGTGGCGGCGTTGGACAAACGTTATCGCCGCACGGCAGCACGGCGCGAAGCACTTTGAGAACCTGTGATGAAAAAGTTTTTAATTCCTCTGGCCTTGTTTTTCGGCTTGGTGATTTTTTTAGCCATAGGCTTGCAACGCGATCCGCGTGAGATTCCTTCGCCTTTGGTGGGCAAGCCTGCGCCACAATTCCAGCTGTTCACCTTGGCCAACAACGAGCAGCAATTTGGCCCTCAAGACATGCGCGGTCAGGTGTGGATGCTCAATGTCTGGGCGACTTGGTGTGTGGCCTGTCGCGAAGAGCATCCCTTGTTGGTGAAGTTCTCCAAGGACAACAATTTGCCGATCGTGGGCTTGAGTTACAAAGAAGTTCAGCCACAAGACGAACCGCCAGGCGCCAAACTGAGTCCAGAAGCCAAGCGCGATTTGGCACGCCAACGCAGTGAAAAATGGTTGCGTACGCGCGGCAATCCTTATGTGGTCACGGTGCTGGATTTGGACGGTCGCGTGGGGATTGACTACGGCGTGTACGGTGTGCCAGAAACCTACGTCATTGATCAACAAGGGGTGATTCGCTACAAATTGATCGGTGTGATGACGCCCGAGTTGTTGACGCAAAAAATCTTGCCCCTGGTCAGCCAATTGAAAAACACATGAAGTCATCTATGCCGTTCAATTTTGGTTTTTTCAGCAGACGCACTGCACGCGCTCGTGGGTGGTTGGCCTTGACCCTGGTGTTGGCCGTTTGCACGGGTCCGGCAAGGGCTTTGGAGGCTTCTCCCAACGCGCAAGATCCGGTGGTTGAGGCCCGCATGATTCGCATTTCTGAAGAATTGCGCTGCTTGGTTTGTCAAAACGAATCATTGGCCTCATCCCATGCGGAATTGGCTGGCGATTTGAGAGAAGAGGTGCGAGGCCTGATTCGGCAAAACAAGTCCGACGAAGACATCAAAGATTTCTTGATTGCGCGGTATGGTGACTTTGTGTTGTACCGTCCCGCGGTCAAGCCGGTCACATGGGCCTTGTGGTTCGGCCCTTTCGCTTTACTGATCGCCGCGGTGGCGGGTGTGGCGGTCTACCTGCGCCAACGCCAGAGACTGGCAACTGCAAGTTCGTGGAGCGCTGAAGAACTTCAAAAAGCCGAGCAAATGCTCAAAGACGGAGAGTCCGCGTGAATGTCCATTTTGTGTTCGTTTTCAGTGCCTTGGCATTGACCGCGGTGGTGGTTCTGATCTTGATGTGGAGCTTGCTTCGCGTGCGGGGGGAGGGCAGTCCCAATGTGGTGCATGCCAACCAGCAGGTTTATCGCCAGCAATTGAAAGATCTGGAAACAGAATGGGCACAGGGTGCGTTGACCGCGCACGAATACGCACAAAACCGAACCGAGTTGTTGGGGCGCTTGTTGGAGGACACGACACAGGCCGATGCGCCTGAGCCCAAGCAAGCGCCGCGCACGCTGGTCAGTGCGATGGTCTTAGCGGTCTTTTTGCCGGTGGCGGCCATGTCGACTTACCTGTGGTTGGGCGATGTGGATGGCTTGAATCCGCTCACGGCCGCCGCGGATGACAAAGACAACCGACCCGATCTGGAGGCCATGGCGGCCAGCCTGGCGAAAAAACTGGAGTCTGACAGCGGCGATCCTCAGCGCTGGGTCATGCTGGGGCGGACTTACCGCGCATTGAATCAATATGACAAGGCCTTGCCGGCTTACCAAAAGGCGCTGAGTTTGGGGGCGGATGACGACATCGCTTTAGAGCGTGCCGAAGTTCTGGCGCAGTACAACGGAGGTGATTTCAAAGGGGAGCCTTGGGCGGTGATACGGCAAGTGCTGGCTAAGAATGCGCGTCATTTCAGTGGCTTGTTGTTGGCTGGCAGTGCTTCCTATTCGCAAGGCGATTACAAAGCGGCGATTCGCTTTTGGCAGCAAGCCCGAGACCAATTGGCGCCCAGTGATGAAGAGATTCAAGGCATCGACATGGCCTTGAACAAGGCGCGTGAAAAGGCCGGCGAGCCATCCCCCCCCTCATCGCCTGCAAATCCTCCAGCGACATCCAGTGCGGCGTCCACCGCCTCAGGGGTGTCGGGGCGCGTCTCTGTGGATCCTGCATTGAAAGCCTCGATCGCGCCGTCCGATGTCGTGTTTGTCTATGCAACGCCCACAGATGGCCAAAAGATGCCATTGGCCATTGTGCGTAAGTCTGCTGCCGATGTGCCTTTTGATTTTGTGCTGGACGACAGCTCGGCCATGAGCCCAGAGCGCAAGCTTTCCTCTCAATCCAAAGTGGTGCTCAAAGTGCGCATTTCCAAAACAGGCGAAGCCATGACGCGCTCGGGTGATTGGATCGGCGTGCTCGATGCGGTGGCAGTAGGCTCGCGCAATGTCCGGTTGATTGTGAATCAGCAAGTGCCTTGAGGCGGCTTTGAAAGACGGGTCACGTTCAAAAAAAGACCCGCTGCGCCCAGTTTCTTGACTTGGCGCAAATTTGAAAAACGAAACTCCCATTAGCCTCGCTTGAACAGATGTTTTCAAGCTAGGCAATCATGGCGCAAGACAGTTTTACCCCGTCCTTTTCTCGCACGGCGTTGGCCGCGCAAACCATTTGCGAAGATGTGCTGCTGGAGAAATACGCCAAAGCGGGGGAAACCTCAGCAGCCGATGTCTACGCCCGGGTAGCCCAAGGCTTGGCCAGCGTCGAAGCGCCTGAGCTTCAAGCGCACTACGCGCAAGCTTTTTTTGACAATATGCTGCGCGGTGCCATTGGCGCCGGTCGCATCATGAGTGCAGCAGGCACTGACATTCAAGCGACCTTGATCAATTGCTTTGTGCAGCCCGTGGGCGACTGCATTCAAGGTTTCGATGACGACGGTTACCCCGGCATTTACGAGGCCTTGAAACAGGCCGCCGAAACCATGCGCCGAGGCGGTGGCGTGGGCTATGACTTTTCGCGCATTCGTCCCCAAGGCGCTGCGGTCAAAGGCACGGCGTCATTGGCCTCCGGCCCTTGCAGCTACATCAATGTGTTTGATCACTCTTGCACCACGGTGGAAAGCGCAGGTGCACGGCGTGGTGCGCAAATGGGCGTATTGCGCATCGATCATCCGGATGTGATGGCGTTCATTTCTGCCAAACGCACACCGGGGCGTTGGAACAACTTCAATGTGTCCGTGGGCGTGACCGACCGCTTCATGCAGGCTGTGATGCAAGACGAAAGCTGGTGCTTGGTGCACAAGGCCAAGCCTGGCGCGCATTTGTTGGCGCAAGGTGCTTATCAACGTGAGGAAGGCGTGTGGGTTTATGGCGAATTCCCTGCCCGTGAAATTTGGCAAGCCGTGATGCAATCGGCTTACGATTTTGCGGAACCTGGTATTTTGTTTTTAGACCGAATTCACCAAGACAACAATCTGGCCTATTGCGAAAAAATTGAAGCCACCAATCCCTGTGGCGAACAGCCCTTGCCGCCATACGGTTGTTGTGATCTTGGGCCGATCATCCTGCCGCAATTTGTACTTTATCCGTTTGGGGTGCAGGGCCAGGCGCCAGAATTTGATTTCGATTCATTCGTGCAGTCCGTGGCCCTGCAAGTGCGGGCTTTGGACAATGTGCTGGATCTGACACATTGGCCCTTGCCGGAGCAGGCCGCCCAAGCGCAGGCCAAACGCCGCATTGGCGTGGGCTTTACCGGTTTGGGTGATGCGCTGGTGATGCTGAATTTGGCCTATAACAGCGCACCAGGCCGTGAGATGGCCGCTCGCATTGCGCGGGTGATGCGGGATGCGGCTTATACCGCATCGATTGAATTGGCTAAGGAGCGCGGCAGCTTCCCTGCATTGGATGTGGTTGCCTATCTGCGCGCGCCGGGCTTTGCCAGCCGACTCGATCCGCAGATGAAGGAGGCCATTGCGACCTTCGGCATTCGCAACAGCCATTTGCTGTCCATCGCCCCCACGGGTACCGTGAGTTTGGCGTTTGCCGATAACGCCTCCAATGGCATTGAACCTGCGTTCTCATGGTTTTACACACGTAAAAAACGCGAGGCCGATGGACAGATCCGCGAATACAGCGTTGAGGACCACGCTTGGCGGCTGTTCAAAGCCATGGGCGGGGATGTGGACCATTTGCCTGCGAGTTTTGTGACCGCTTTGGCAATGTCGGCGCAAGACCACATTGCCATGATGCAAGCGGTGCAGCCTTTCATTGACACTGCGATTTCCAAAACCGTGAATGTGCCTGAGGACTACCCCTTTGAAGAGTTCAAGCGCTTGTACATGCAGGCGTGGCAGGCCCGCTTGAAAGGTTTGGCCACTTACCGCCCGAATGCGATTTTGGGGTCAGTGTTAGCGCTCACGCCGGCCGCCTTACCTCAAGTGGCGCCTGTGACCCCAGCGCCAGACCCTCTGCGCGTGGTGCTCGAGCGACGACCGCAAGGTGAGTTGCCGGCCGTGGCCGAAAAAATCATCTACTGGACTCAAGACGGCTCCAAAACCCTGTACCTGATCATCTCTTTCATGAAGGTGGAGGGCATGACCGATGGACAGCCAGTTCAACTTGAACGGGCGATTGAATTTTTCATGCCTGTGGGGCAAAACGGCGAGTCGCAGCAATGGATCACTTCCAGCATGCGTCTGTTGTCGCTGGCAGCACGCGGTGGGTTCTTAGCCCGGGCGTTGCATGACATGCGCAAAGTGGCTTGGGACCGTGGCCCTGTTCGTTTGGGTACCAAAACCAAAGACAACGGCGTGCAAGTCCCCATGTGGCACGACTCGGAGGTGGCTGCCGTGGCGTTCGCGATTGAGCAAATCATTGCGCGGCGCAACCTGTCTGCGTCGGGCGTCACGAACTTTGAACCTGGTGCGGCTGCAGGCCCTGTGGATGCGACGCCGCATCCTGCGCCCATGCAGGGCAAAAAATGCCCTGAATGCGGCGCGCACGCCATGATCCAAAAAGATGGCTGCGAATATTGCACCCATTGCGGTCACATTGGAAGTTGTGGTTGAGCATGAACTTTGCGCCCACACCCTTGTCTGTGCAGTGGACTGAGCGAATCCAACGGTTCATGGCGAGCTATGTTTTGCCTTACAACGCCGCTTGGTATCAATCGATTCAAGAAGGGGTGTACCCACCGCCATTTTTGGAAGATCTGAAAATACTGGCCAAAGAAGAGGGCTTGTGGAATCTGTTTTTACCTGGGTTGCACGCGGATCAACCCGGCACACGGTTGAGCAATCTGGATTACGCACCTTTGGCTGAAGCCATGGGGCGTATACCCTGGGCGGCCGAAGTCTTTAACTGTAGCGCACCTGACACCGGCAATATGGAGTTGCTGCATCGCTTTGGTTCGTCTGCGCAGCGCGCGCAGTGGCTCGAGCCCTTGATGCAAGGCGAGATACGTTCAGCCTTTGCCATGTCGGAGCCGGATGTGGCTTCTTCGGATCCCACCAATTTGCAGACCCAAGTGGCCTTGCAAGGCGAGGATTGGGTGATTCATGGTCGCAAATGGTTCATCACCGGCGCAGCGCACCCCCGGTGCAAACTGTTGATTGTGATGTGTCGCAATGTCACGCAGGATCCTGATGCGAGGGATGCCCATGCGCAGCACAGCCTGATCATGGTGCCCCTGGATACCCCGGGTGTGAGCCTCGTGCGCAACATTGCCGTGGTGCATCACCATGCGCCTGAAGGGCATTGCGAAATCGTGTTCAAAGACGTTCGGGTTCCCAGGGATCACTTATTGGGTGAGTGGGGTCAGGGCTTTCAATTGGGCCAGGCCCGGTTGGGTCCAGGACGGGTGCATCACTGCATGCGCACCATCGGCCAATGCGAGCTGGCTTTGGAGTTGGCCACGGAACGGGCCCTGGAGCGACAAGCCTTTGGTCACCATCTGTCTGATTTTGCCAATGTGCAAGAGTGGTTGGCACACTCGAGGATTGAAATTGATCAAGCCCGCTTACTGGTCATGCAAGTGGCGTGGATGCTCGATCAAGCGCAGATCGACCCCCACCTTTTGCGAGCCAAAGTGGCTGCCATCAAAGTCGTGGCTGCGCAACTGCAAACTCGTGTGGTGGACCGCGCCATGCAGGTATTTGGCGCGATGGGCTTGTCACCTGACACGCCTTTGGCTTATTTTTGGACTTGGGGACGCGCGCTGCATATGATGGATGGCCCTGATGAAGTGCACCTGCGCACCGTAGCGCGGTATGAGTTTGAAAAAATCAAACTGCGCAGCGGCCAAAGCAGTGACTATTTCACCACGCCTGAGCAAATGCAAAGGCCTGCGCGCATTCGCTGAGTCTATGCAGCCCGGCTTTTCAGCCAAGCCGTCAATGCCAAACTGCCCCAGGCGATCCAAGAGGCAGGCAAGGCTTTCCAACGCCAAGGTTTCAGCGACACGGCTAACGCGCCCAACAGCGCCGACAGGGCGCTCAATCCAACGGGGTGCTCGGCCGCCATAGGCTTCAAAAGCGTCTGAAATGCCGACTCAGGGTGAGAGTGGGCTTCCAATAGAAAGGCGCGCATGTGGCCACGGGAAGCTTGCAAGCGTTGCACCGGCGTGAGGTGGTTTTCTTGGGAATGACTCATGCCACCCTCAGTTCCTTGCAAAGAGCCATGTCTGCATAGACTTGGCGTTTGATTTCTGACAAGGCATGGCTGACCGGTGTGCGGTAGGTCGCCCATGCCAAGGCCATGGCCATGACCCAACTGGCCCCAGGGGCGGTCAGCAGTACCCAAGGCCATTCCATGGGGGTCATCGGCAACACGTCCCACAACATGAACGCCACACCCGACAGCACCATGGCCACCACGGTCATGCACAGGGTCAGTAAGCCCAGCAGTGCTTTGAGCTTGGCTTGTCGCAAAGCCACAGAGGCGTCTGCACTGAGCAGATCGGCATAGGCTTGCGCGTGCACCACCAACATGTGGGGGCGATGGGCGAGCATGTAAACCAAAGGATGGGTCATGAAAGGCGCCTCAGACTGAACTTTGAGACAAGGGCAGATCACTGCGCTTATCGATGTGAAGCATCAGATGATCGGCCGCAGCGGACTCGATGACGGTCGACGGAGGGTCTGTTCGCGCCATCAACCCGATATCTTGCAGGGTGCGGCGCTTGATCTCATCGAACCATGTTTGCATGGATGCAGATGAAGCGGAATTGAACATGAAGCGCTTTCGGTTGTGGAGTGGCCAATGGATGCACGACGCATTGGAGTGCCCATTCAAAACGAAAACGCTGCATCTGTCCGTGGGCTGGCGAACACTGGTGTTCAGTCCACTTGCGGTGCGAACGGTCCTCTAGAGGGAGATGCTTGCTTGGACAAAGCTTGAACTTGCGCCGTCAAGTCTTTCACCGCTTGGGTCAGCGCCAGTAATTCTTGTTCTTTCAAGATGTCAATCTTCTCGTGCAATAACTCGATTTCCAATTCGGCTTTGACATTGATTTCGTAGTCATTTTGCGCGTGACGCCGGTCCAATTCGGATTGGCGATTTTGGCTCATCATGATGGCGGGCGCGGTGTAAGCGGCTTGGAACGACAGCAGCAAATTGAGCAAAATAAAGGGGTAAGGGTCCCACGTCCCCACACCCGTCACCACATTGAAAGTGATCCAAATCCCAATGGCCACGCTTTGCACCATGATGAAGCGCCAAGAGCCCATGGTGGCCGCCACCAGGTCGGCCATTTTTTGACCACGCGTCAGCTCA
>CANGEE010000026.1 GCA_947452635.1 Comamonadaceae bacterium
GTCTTTCAGACCTATGACCTGGCGCGTGGCGAGCTGATGTACAAAGGCCGCAGGGTAGACACGCACGCGATCCGCAAAACCGCTTTGATGACGGTCGAAGGTGAGCGCGACGACATTTGCGCCATCGGCCAAACCGTGGCGGCGCACGATCTGTGCTCGGGCATACGCCCGGCCATGAAAAACCACCATGTACAAACCGGCGTGGGTCACTACGGTGTGTTCAGCGGCAGCAAGTGGAACCTGCACATTTACCCGCGCGTGCGGGACATGATTCACCAGCACAGCCACTAGGGGGCGGCGCAATCCGCGTTCAATGGCGGCTCAACCGCCTTGGCGCTGCAACACCTGCACGGTGCGCAGACATTGCATTTTCAAACCCAAACTGCTGATCTTCTCGCAAGGGTAAGAATTGATACCGACCACCGCGCGGCAATGCTGCACCTTGTCGGACAAACCCAGTTGCTCGCACTTTTTGAGGTCCATGTTCTTTTTGGCATCACACATGACCGCTTTTTCAAAAGACAAGGGCTCCTCGCAATCTTGCGCCATGGCCATTGGCGTGCCCAGAAGCAGAACCAATGCTGTGATCCAGCGATGAAAAAGTCTCAAAACATGCCCCTCGAAAGTGAGTCCCATTGCGGTCAGTCGCAGATGGACGTCCATGGTGCCGACGCCACAAGTCAAGCATGTGAGGGCACTGGGATGGTGCAGATTTCACAGACTTGCTGAATCCAAGCAAATGTCATGCCGACAACATTGGAAACGCGCGTCAGCAGGCCACAGGAAAGTCTCACACGATCTTGCAGGGAATCCAAGCATCTTCATTGCACTCATACACCGCACACAAAAGGTGCCGTGATGGGATAGGAGCATCTCATCACAGCCTGGCGGTGTCACACAGCAGTCCTATAATTTGCAGGTGCCCGCCTCAACCCACTTTCGCCGTCTCAGTCTTTGGCTCATCAGCCTGCTGATGGGCTTGTTGGCGCTGGGGCCTTTTTTGCATGCGCATTACGGCGCGTCACAGGCCACGGGCTTTCATGTCAACGGTTTGCAAGCGGTGGGGATGACGCAAACACCCGGCAAGGTTTCAGACACCCCGGTGCTGTCTCTGCCGACCGAGCAAGAGTCGCCTGCGGTCGGTGTGGTGACCTCCCTGCCGCGCTCGGAGGCGGACAGTTTCAGCCCAGACACAGCCCATGTGCTGCTGTTGAGCCAGGTGGTATTGGGTGTCTCGCAGCGCTTGATGCTTGCCGCGTCTTGGCCCTCCACGCGCAAGCCCATCGACAGTCGAATTTTCAAAGCGGGTTTTCCACCACCTGCGCACGCGCCCCCCACGTCTCTTTGATCGTTCACCTGACCTGCATCAAGGTCACCTGTGCTGCGCCAATCCACAGTGGCGCAGTCTGTTGAAGGTTTCTAAGGAGTCGGCCATGGCCTGCGATCTCAAATTTCTGTTTTCATCCGACTGCGGCCTGTCGTTTGCAGCGCGCACGCTGGCAGCGGCCATGGTCCTCAGCCTGGGCTTGCAAGCCCATGCCCAGACACCCGCACCCAGCCTGACGCTGGACGCCAAACAACAAGCGGCTTTGGGTGTGCGCATCGCGCCCATTCAAGCCGCCCAAGTGGGCCAGCTGCTGGCCAGCGCCACGGTGACCACACCACCCGGCAAAGACATCACGGTGACTGCACCTTATGCCGGGCAACTCTCGCGGGTGCTGGTGGGCTTGGGCGACACGGTGCGCATCGGCACGGCATTGGGGCATTTCACCAGCCCCATGGTGGGTGACGCCCGGCGTCAGTGGCACGAAGCCAGTCTGGAGGCGCAAAACAGCCGCGCCGCCTTGCAGCGTGATCAGGCCTTGTTTGAAGAAGGCATCATCCCAGCGGTGCGCCTGCAACTGAGCCGCAACAAAGACGAAGCCGCCAAAGCCGCCGTGCAATCGCGCGCCGCCGAACTGACGGCCTCAGGACTGCGCTTTGAGGGCCCCGGCAGCGCCAGCAACACAGGCAGCGGCTACGCCACCGGTGTGATGCAGTCGCCCATCAGCGGCGTGGTGGTCGATGCCTTCACCTCGGTCGGCCAAAGGGTCGAAGCCGGTACGGTGCTGTTCAAGTTGGCCGATACCCGCGAGCTGCAATTGGACATTCAATTGTCTGGCGACAAAGCCGCGCGCCTCAAGGTCGGCGATGCGGTCCAGATCCCCGCGCGCAACGCCCAAGCGCACATCACCGGCGTCAGCCGGGCGCTGGACGCAGGCCAGTCGGCCAAGGCCCGAGCCAAGGTCACGCAGCGCGGCAGCTTGCAGATTGGCGAAGTCGTCTCCATCCAGTTGCAACCCGGCCTGGCCGCCACAGATTCCAGCGGCAAGGTCTCAAATCCGGCTTGGAGCGTTCCTTCTCGCGCACTGAGCCAGTGGCAAAACCAGCCGCTGATTTTTGTGGCCAACGCCACCGGCTTTAGCGCACAACGCGTGCGCATGGTGTCTTCTAACGACGACACCTCGGTCATCGAAGCCGCCCTGCCCGCCAGTGCCAAAGTGGCCATCACCGGCATTGCATCGCTGCGCGCCCTGTTGCAAAAGGACGAGTGATGTTGGAACAACTGATTCGCCTGGGACTGCGCTATCGCAACCTCACGCTGGGCTTGGCGGTGGCGCTGGCCTTGGCAGGCTTGCATGCCTGGCTGAACCTGCCGATCGATGCTTTCCCTGACATCTCGCCGACGCAGGCCAAAATCATTTTGAAAATCCCCGGCATGACCCCAGAAGAGGTCGAGCAGCGGGTGGTCAAACCGATTGAACAAGAGCTGTTGAGCATCCCCAACAAGCGGGTGGTGCGCTCCACTTCCAAATACGGCATTGCCGACATCACCATCGACTTTGACGAGGGGGTTGATCTGTACTGGGCGCGCCAGCAAGTCTCAGAACGTCTGGCCGGTGTGCTGCGCGAATTGCCCGCTGGCGTGAGCGGCGGCTTGGCCCCCATCACCACCCCGCTGTCGGAGATCTACATGTTCACGCTGGAAGGCGAAGGTTTCAGCCTGGCCGAAAAGCGGCGTGCGCTGGATTGGGTGATTCGCCCCGAACTGCGCACCCTACCCGGCGTGGCCGAGGTCAACTCGCTCGGCGGCGAGGTGCAAACCTTGGAGGTCATCCCCAACACCGCCCGCATGGCGGCCATGGGTGTGGCCTTAGGCGATCTGCGTCAAGCCCTGCTCAGCAACAACAGCAACGACGGCGCAGGCCGCTTGACGGCGGGCGAAGAAGCGCTGGTGGTGCGGGTCGAAGGCGCGGTCAAAACCCTGGACGACCTGCGCGCCATTCGCTTGCCCACGGCCAAGGGGCATGACAAAGTTTTGCTGGACGATGTGGCCGTGGTGCGCCGCGGCGCTTTGACGCGCTATGGCGCCGTCACGCAAGACGGCCAAGGCGAAGCGGTGCAAGGCTTGGTGCTGGGCATGCGCGGCGTCAATGCACGCGATCTGGTGCAGGCCGTGGGCCTGAAACTGCAAGAAGTACAAAACCGATTGCCCACCGGCATGACCGTCAAAACTTTTTACAACCGGGGCGAGTTGGTGACCCGCGCCGCGGACACGGTGATCCACGCCTTGATCGAGGCCTCGGTCTTGGTCTGCGTGATCTTGTATCTGTTTTTGGGCGGCGTACGCGCCGCGCTGGTGGTGGCGGTGTCGCTGCCCTTGTCGCTGTTAGCCACCTTTGTGCTGATGCGCGCTTTTGGCATCACCGCCAATCTGATGAGTCTGGGCGGTTTGGCGATCGCCCTGGGTATGCTGGTAGACGCCTCGGTGGTGGTGGTGGAAAACATCGAAACCGCGTTTGCCGCCACCCAAGCCAAACACCCGCAAGGCCACAGCTTGTCGACCACCGAAATCCTGCTCGCCGCTGTGCGCCAAGTGGTCAAGCCGGTGGTGGCGGGGGTGCTGATCATCGCCGTGGTGTTTTTGCCTTTGCTCAGCCTGCAAGGACTGGAGGGCAAGCTGTTTGCACCGGTGGCCCTCACCATCATCATGGCGCTGGCGTCGTCGCTGCTGATCGCCTTCACCGTGGTGCCCGCACTGGCCTCCATCTTGTTGAAAGACACCGGCAGCCATGAACCGGTGTTGATGCACAAAATCCACCATGGCTATGTCGCGCTGCGCGACCGGGTGTGGCGGCAACCGCGCTGGCTGTATGGCGCATCGGTCTTGTCTTTGGTGCTGGCTGCGGGTCTGTACACCCAGGTGGGCAAAACCTTCATGCCGACGCTGGACGAAGGCGATGTGCTGGTGCAGCTGCAAAAACTGCCCTCCATATCGCTGGAAGCCGCGCTGGAGATCGACACCCGGGTGCAGCAGGCGATTTTGAAAGAAGTGCCTGAGGTGCTGTCCATCGTTGCGCGCGCGGGCTCAGACGAGTTGGGCCTGGACCCGATGGGCTTGAACGAGACCGATACCTTTTTGGTGCTCAAACCCAAAAAAGAATGGCGCGGCAGCAAGGACGACATCATTGCCCAGCTGCGCGACATCTTGGAGGGCTTCCCGGGCTTGGTCTATGGTTTTACCCAGCCGATCGAAATGCGGGTGTCTGAAATGTTGACCGGCACCCGCGGCGATGTGGCCATCAAGGTGTTTGGCACCGACTTGGCCGCCATCAACGCGGCCGCGCAAAAAATCGCCCAAGCCGTGCGCGGCATCGAAGGCGCTGCCGAGGTCATCGCCCCCAAAGCCGAGGGCTTGCAGTACCTGAGTGTGGCCATCAACCGCCACACCGCAGGGCAAGCCGGTTTCAGCATCGAAGCCTTGCAGCAAAATCTGAAGACCCAGGTCGAAGGCGAGAGCCTGGGCGTGGTGCTGGAAGGCGGCATCCGCACCCCGCTCACCCTCAAAGGCCATGAGGCGCTGCAGCGCAGCCCCGAAGCCTTCAAAAACCTCACCTTGTCCGCGCCCGATGGTCGGGCCTGGAGCGCCAGTGCGCTGGCCAACATTCGGCTGGTGGACGGCCCGATTCGGGTGGACCACGAACAAAGCGCCCGCTTCACCAGCATCCAGGCTTCGGTCAATGGCCGTGACCTGACGGGTTTTGTGCAAGACGCACAAAAAGCCGTAAGCGCGCTGAATTTGCCGCGCGACATCCAAGTGGTTTGGGGCGGGCAATTTGAAAACCAGCAACGTGCCGCTGCCCGATTGGCCCTGGTCATTCCGGCAGCGCTGATCTTGATTTTTGTGATCTTGATGCTCACCTTTGGCTCAGCCACGCAAGCCGGCATCATCTTTGTCAACATTCCCTTCGCTCTGGTTGGCGGCGTGGTGGCACTGGCCATCTCTGGCGAGTACCTGTCGGTGCCCGCCTCGGTGGGTTTTATTGCGCTGCTGGGCATTGCGGTTTTGAACGGCGTGGTGATGGTCACCCACTTCAATGAGCGCTTGCAAGACGGCGAGGCCATGGCCACCGTGGTGCGCCTGGGCACCGAGCGACGCTTGCGCCCGGTGCTGATGACCGCGGTGATCACCGCCCTGGGCATGATCCCTTTGCTGTTCGCCACCGGGCCCGGCTCAGAGATTCAACGCCCCTTGGCCATTGTGGTCACCGGCGGCCTGTTCAGCTCCACCTTGCTGACTTTGCTGCTGCTGCCGAAAATTTTTGAACGCTTTGGCGCCGCCGGTGTGGACGCCTTGGGAGATGCATCATGAACTTCACTGTGCTCAGTCCAATCTGGGGGCGATGCCACACCGGCCCCCTGTGGATCGCTGCGCTGCTGGCGGCTGGCATGCACGGACCTGCCATCGCGGCGCCCCAGGCCCAGCGCTACTTGCCCGCCGAGGCCTTGGTCAAAGAAGCCTTGCTGGCCAGCCCGGGCATCGACAGTGCACGTGCGCAAAAAGAAGCCTTGAACCTGCGTGCCCAGACCCTGCGCACCGGCACGGCCGAATTCACCCTGCGCGCCAACCTGCAAGAGCGCCGCGTGAACGCGAGTCCAGAACGCTTGCATGAGCACACCCTCAGCCTGGAGCGGCCCGTGCGGCTGTGGGGCAAGTCGGCGGTAGACGGCCAACTCTCCGACAAAACCGTGGCCTTGGCCGAAATCACGTTCAACGACGCCATGCACGAGGCCAGCCGCGAGTTGATGAAGCTGTGGTTCGTCCACGCCCAAGCCGCCTTGGGCTTGCGTCAAGCGCAGCAGCTGGTGCAATCGGCCACACAGATTCACCAACTGGCCCAAGCGCGCTTCAAGCAAGGCGAGATTGCGCGCCTGGATTTGGAGCTGTCGCAAGCGGAGCAGCAGCGAGCGCAGGCCGCCCAGCAGCTGGCGCAAGCCGAGCTGGCCAACGCCACTTCGGCTTTGAACAACCGCTATCCTGGCCTGCCCCTGGCGACCCAAGCCCCGGTGATCAGCACCGCCGACACCGGCGATTTCGCCGAGTCCCAAGCGGACTTGAAGCAAGCGTTTTTAGCGCAAAACCACGAGCTCAATATGCTGCGTTTGGAGGCTGAACGCCTGCAACTGTGGGCGCAGCGTGCGCGGCTGGACCGCCTGCCCGACCCCACATTGGGCGTGTACAGCGCGCGCGACCGCAACGGTGCCGAGCAGGTCACCGGCCTGAGCCTGTCCATGCCGCTGGCGGGCTCGGTGCGGCGTGACCACGCCCTGGCGACACTGGCAGATGCCCAAGCAGCAGCCGACAAGGTGCGGCGTTTGCAGCAGCAACTGGGGGCTGAATTTGACCAGCGCTGGACCGCCTTTCACAGCCAGCGCGCTGCGGCCGCCCAACTGCAATCCGCCGCCGACACACAACAGCGCGCCGCTGACAAATCGCGCAAAGCCTATGCGCTGGGTGAGCACAGCCTGTTTGAAATGCTGATGATTGCCCGCGCTGCGCACGAGCAGCAATTTGCCGCCTCGCGCATGCAACTGGAGATGCTGGAAAGCCTGGCCCTGCTGCAACTGGAGTTGCATCAGATTTGGGATTTTGATTTGTGAGGCCTCAGCCCTTGCGCAATGGGTTGACGCACTCGCCCTTGCCCTGCTTTTTAAAGCAGGTGCACGTCATGGCGTAGGACTTCATGCTGCCCTTGTGCACCTGAGGGATGCTGGCGTTGCGGGTGCTTTGCGGGGGTACAAACAGTTTGGGTGTGAAGCCCTTAGAGACGTGCTTGCCGTCTTGCAAATCCACCTGGGCACTGGCGCACTGGATAGGCCCTTTCAAGCCGTTGTGCACTTCAAACAACAAGGTGTGGTCCTCGCCTTTGGCCCAACCGGCTTGGACCTGAATCTGCGCCAATTCGGCAGGCGTGAACGTCACTTCTTGAAATTCATCCGCGCTGGCAAAGGGGCTCCAGGCCAGCGCAAAGGGCGGCAGCAACAGACCCGCGCAGACCATCCAGCACTGCAAAAGTGTTTTGCCCACAGGGTCCAAATCCTCAGGCGCTAGCGCCTTTATGGGCAGCAGCTTCTTCTTGCGGCCAGTCCCGGATGTAGGCCTTGAGCATCTGGTTTTCAAAGTTCTGGCTGTCGACCACGGCCTTGGCCACGTCGTACAAGCTGATCACGCCCATCAGCACGCGTTCGTCCATGACCGGCATGTAACGGGCGTGGCGCTCCAGCATCATGCGGCGCACTTCGTCCAAATCGGTTTCGCTGCTGCAGGTCATGGGGTGCTCGTCCATGGCGGCGCGCACAGTGCTGTTGCCGACTTGGCCGCCGTTTTTGACGATCGCCACAATCACCTCGCGAAAAGTCAGCATGCCGACCAAGGCCCCCGCCTCCATCACCACCAAAGAGCCAATGTCTTTATCCGACATGACCTCCACCGCGTCCGACAAAGGCTGCGATGGGGTGACGGTGAACAAGGTGGTGCCCTTGACGCGAAGGATGTCACTGACTTTCATGGCGCTCTCCCAAATGCTTGAATGAATTGCAACCGTCCACAGCCGCAGGCGGTGAATCAATATAGCCCATAAAACCAGAGATGGGGCGTTTGAATTGTCTTTTGCGCGCCAGGCCAAGCCTGGTTTTGGGGCCACAATGAGATGCTGATTTTCAGGAGACGACCCCATGTCCGGTTACGCCGATCCCGGTTTTGACACCTTGGCCCTGCACGCAGGTGCCTCGCCCGACCCCGCCACCGGCGCGCGCGCCGTGCCGATCCACCTGACCACCTCCTTCGTGTTCGAGTCCAGCGATCAGGCCGCCTCGCTGTTCAACCTGGAGCGCGCAGGCCATGTGTACAGCCGCATCAGCAACCCAACCAATGCGGTGCTGGAACAACGCGTGGCGGCGCTGGAAGGCGGCATCGGCGCGATTGCCACCGCCAGCGGCCAAGCCGCGCTGCATTTGAGCGTGGCCACCTTGATGGACGCGGGCTCGCACATCGTCGCCTCCACTGCGCTTTATGGTGGTTCGCACAACCTGCTGCATTACACCTTGAGCCGCTTTGGCATCGAAACCACCTTTGTCGCCCCCGGCGACCTGGACGCTTGGCGCGCTGCCGTGCGCCCCAACACCAAACTGTTTTTTGGCGAGACCGTGGGCAACCCCGGCCTGGATGTGCTGGACATCCCCAACATCAGTGCCATCGCCCACGAGAGCAAAGTGCCGCTCTTGGTGGACTCCACCCTCACCTCGCCTTGGCTGATGAAGCCACTCGACCATGGTGCCGACTTGGTCTACCACTCGGCGACCAAATTTCTGTCGGGCCATGGCACGGTGATTGGCGGGGTGGTGGTGGACGGCGGCAGTTTTGACTGGGAGCGTTCGGGCAAGTTCACCGGCTTGACTGAGGCTTATGCCGGCTTTCACAACATGGTCTTCAGCGAAGAAAGCACGGTGGGTGCGTTTTTGCTGCGAGCACGGCGCGAAGGCCTGCGCGACTTTGGGGCTTGCATGAGCCCGCACACGGCGTGGCTGATTTTGCAAGGCATTGAAACCCTGCCCTTGCGCATGGCCCGGCACATGAGCAACACCGAAAAAGTGGTGCAGTTTTTGGCGGCGCACCCGCTGGTCAGCCGCGTCGGCCACCCGATGCTGGAAAGCCACCCCTCGCACGCCTTGGCGCAAAAAATATTGCCCCGTGGCGCGGGCTCGGTGTTCAGCTTTGACATCCGGGGCACACGCGCCCAAGGCCAAAAATTCATCGAAACCCTGCAGGTGTTCAGCCACCTGGCCAATGTCGGCGACTGCCGCAGCCTGGTCATCCACCCGGCCAGCACCACGCATTTCCGCATGACCGACGAAGCCCTCATAGGCTCGGGCATCGGCCCCGGCACCATCCGCCTGTCCATCGGCCTGGAAGACCCGGACGATCTGATTGACGACTTGAAGAAAGCCCTCAAAGCGGCAGAAAAAGCAGGAGCTTGAGCATGCAAGTGTCTGTCCAAGGCCACGACCTCTTCGCCTACACCGGCGGCAAGCCCTTCAACCCGGCCCAGCCCACCGCCGTGTTCATTCACGGCGTGTTGAACGACCACAGCGTGTGGATTTTGCAAACCCGCTACTTGGCGCACCACGGCTGGAACGTGTTGGCCATCGACCTGCCCGGCCACTGCAAAAGCGAGGGCCCGCCGCCGCAGAGCGTGGAACAAGCCGCCGCCACCGTCATCGCATTGCTGGACGCCATGGGCGTGCAGCACGCCGCTTTGATCGGCCACAGCTTTGGCTCTTTGATCGCGTTGCAAGTGGCGGCGCAAGCGCCCGAGCGCGTCAGCCATTTGGTGATGGTGGGCACCGCTTTCCCGATGCGCGTCTCGCCCGCCCTGCTCGACGGCGCGGTCAACGCCCCGATGAAAGCGATTGACATGGTCAACACGTTTTCGCACTCGATGATGGCGCCGCCCCCCTCAGCCTTGGGCCCTGGCACCTGGGTGCCCGGTGGCTCCAAAGCCTTGATGCGCCGCGTCCTGGCCAGCAACACCCAGGCCAATGTGTTTCACATCGGCTTCAAGGCCTGTGACAGCTATGCAAACGGCGACATCGCCATGGCGCAGGTGCAATGCAAAACCCTGTTCATCCTCGGCCAGCAAGACCAAATGACGCCGCCCAAAGCGGCACAAAGCCTGATCGGCCAAGCCGCCCACGCCACAGTCGTCAAGCTCAAAGCCGGTCACTCTTTGATGACCGAAGCGCCTGAAGCCGTGCTGCACGCACTGGTGGACTTTCTGCAAGCCTGAGCCTGCTATGCATTCCTCCAAAACCACCGACTGGGCCGCACAGATCACCCCGCCCTTGAGTGCCGAGCGCGCACAAGAACTGGCCCACACGCTGGACTTGCGGGCATTGCCGGCTGATTTTTTGGCCAACCCCTACCCGGTGTATGCCGCCTTGCGCGCCCAAGAACCGATCAAGCGCATGCCGGATGGCTCTTACTTGCTGACGCGCCACGCCGACCTGGTGGCGGTGTACCGCGATGCGCAGACCTTCAGTTCGGACAAGCAGGTGGAGTTCGGCCCCAAGTACAACACCGCCCCCTACAACGCCCCGCCTTATGCCCTGAGCGGGCGTGACGCGCCCTTGTACGAACACCACACCCACAGCCTGGTGTTCAATGACCCGCCTCGGCACACCCGGGTGCGCAAGCTGATCATGGGCGCGCTCACGCGCCGGGCGATAGACGACTTGACCCCAGGCCTGATCAGTTTGGTCGATGGCTTGCTGGACCGCTTGCAGGCCCAAGGCGGCGGCGATTTGATCGAGGACTTTGCCAGCGCGATTCCGGTGGACATCATTGGCAACCTGCTGGGCGTGCCGCAGGCCGATCGCGGCCCTTTGCGCGGCTGGTCGCTGGCGATTTTGGGCGCGCTAGAGCCGCGCCTCACCGCCGAGCAAGAAGCCCTGGGCCACAACAGCGTGCGCGGGTTTTACGACTACCTGCTGGGGCTGGTGGCCGAGCGACGCCGGCATCCAGGTGACCCCGAGCGCGATGTGCTTACCCGCCTGATTCAGGGTGAGAAAAATGGGGAACAAGGCGGTGAACACCTCAGCGAAATCGAGTTGCTGCACAACTGCCAGTTCTTGCTCAACGCCGGGCATGAGACCACCACCAACTTGATTGGCAATGCGCTGATCTGTTTGCAAGAACACCCCGATGCCCGTGCCCAATTGCTAAGCGATTTGCAGCAGGCCGCTGACGCTGCAGCGCAGGACGCGGTCTTGAACTTGGCGGTGGACGAGTTTTTGCGTTTCGAGTCGTCCAACCAACTGGGCAACCGCCGCGCGCTGCAAGCCACCCCGTTGGGCGGCGTGGACTTGCCCGCAGGCGCTTTGGTGACCTTGTGCATTGGCGCAGCCAACCGCGATCCGGCGCAGTTCGACCAGCCCGAGCAACTCAACTTGCGACGCAGCGGCGGCAAGCATTTGGCCTTCGGCTTTGGCATCCACCAATGCGCCGGTTTGAGTCTGGCGCGTTTAGAAGGGCGCGTGGCGATAGGCCGTTTTCTGCAACGCTTTCCAAGCTACCAACTCACGCAAACCCCGCTGCGCGGCGGGCGGGCGCGATTCAGGGGCTTTTTGAATGCCCCGTTCAGCACGGGGCTTTGAGGCCGCAGCGCCTCAGCTTTGCAGCGGCAGTACATCGGCCACATGCAGCTGGGCAATGCCCATGTGACGCCACACATTGTGCGTGCTGTCGTCTTGCGATACCAACAAGGCGTCGGCCAGCGGGGCCAGAGGGGTGACTTGTAAATCGGCCAACAGCACATAACGCGACTCGGTGTGGCCCTCCATGGGCCGCAATTGGCCGATCCAGTTCAATTCATGCAGCACCTTGACCACCCGGTGCGCATGGCGCAACTCGATGCGCAAAGCCTCGGCCAACTCGTTCAAGCTCAAACCATGCGGCGGCGTGTGGTGCACCGCGTCCAGCGCACTCAAGGTTTCCAAGGCCAATCTGAAAGACCAGCCCGCGCCACTGCGCCGGCGCAGCGCATGCCGCCCCAACTCGGGCAAACTGGCCGCCACCACCGCCCCCACCAGCACAATCAACCAAGCCATGTAAATCCACACCAACAAAATCGGCACGGCTGCAAACGCACCGTAAATGGCCGAATAGGTGGGCATTTGCACCAAGTACAAGGTCAGCCCTTTTTTACCCAATTCAATGCCCACCGCAGCCACCACGCCGCCGGCCAAGGCATGAGGCCACTGCACGCGGGTATTGGGCACATAAAAATAAACCCCGCTGGCGCAAGCGGCCAGCAAAGCAAACTCCACCGCGTCCAGCACCAAGCGCAAGTCGCCCGGCAGCACCCCCACGCCTTCACTGGCCGAGACCACATAGGAGGTGATGGCCAGACTGGCGCCCAGCATCAAAGGCCCCAGGGTCAGCGCGGCCCAATACAACAGCACTTTTTGCGGCAAGGCCCGTGGACTGGAGACCCGCCAAATGTGCCCCAGGGTGCGCTCGATGGTGACCATCAAAGCCACCGAGGTCATCAACACCGCCACAAAACCGACCGCGCCCAGTCGGCTGGCTTTGCGCGAAAACTGCGTCAGCGAGCCCAGCACCTGGCGCGCAATGCTCTCCGGCACCAAGCTTTGCACCAGCCATTGCTGCAACTGATCTTGCACTTTGGCAAATACCGGAAACGCGGTGAAAATCGCCAAACCCATGGTGAACAAGGGCACCAAGGCCAGCAGGGTGGTGAAGGTGAGGGAGCTGGCACTGATGCCCAAACGGGCTTCGCGAAAACGCTCGCGCAGCATTCGCCCCATTTGGCGCCACTCAAAATGCAAGAAATAGGGCCCTAACTGGGACAGGCTCTGGCCTATGCGTTCGATTCGGTTCATGCTCTGTATGATGCCACTGCCATGAACACGATTTCACCTGAACCTGTTGACATTTCTCAGCCTCCCCCTGCAGACAACGCAACGCACGTGGTTTTGACCCGTGCTTTGGCGGTGGGCAGCTTGCTCGGCCTGATCGCCTTGGGCCTGGCCTGGGAGCTGTGGCTGGCCCCCTTGCGCCCGGGCGGCACCTGGTGGGCGATCAAGGTATTGCCGCTGTGTCTGCCCTTGGCGGGTTTGTTGAAAAACCGCATGTACACCTACCGCTGGGTGAGTTTGCTGGTCTGGTTGTACTTTACCGAAGGCGTGGTACGCGCCTGGGGGGACAAATGGCCGTCCAACCTGTTGGCCGGTGGACAGGTGCTGTTGTGCATCACCTTGTTTGTGGCCTGCGCTCTGCATGTGCGTTTGCGCTTGAAAGACGCCAAAGCCCTGGGCCCCTTGCAGGAGGTTGCATGAACCTGCTGATTGACCACTTGCGCCACATTTGCGGCGATGCCCATGTGCTGACCCACGATGACCCCAGCACCGATTTGAGCGCTTGGGAGCTGGACTGGCGCAAACGCATTCGCGGCCGCGCCTTGGCCGTGGTACGCCCGGGCAACACGGCCGAAGTCGCCGCCGTGGTCAAAGCCTGCGCCGCAGCAGGTGCCGCCATCGTGCCGCAAGGCGGCAACACCGGGCTGGTGGTGGGCGGCGTGCCAGACAACACCGGCACCCAAATCGTGCTCAGCCTGGGCCGCATGCACGCGGTGCGCGCCATCGACCCGGCCAACCTGACCATCACCGTCGAAGCCGGTTGTGTGCTGCAAAACCTGCAAGCCGCGGCCGAGGCGGCGGGCTTTTTGTTCCCCTTGAGTTTGGGCGCTGAAGGCAGTTGCACCATCGGCGGCAACCTGGGCACCAACGCGGGCGGCACCCAGGTGCTGCGCTACGGCAACACGCGCGAGTTGTGTCTGGGCCTGGAAGTGGTCACCGCCCAAGGCGACATCTGGCATGGCCTGTCAGGCCTGCGCAAAGACAACACCGGCTACGACCTGCGAAACCTGATGATCGGCAGCGAAGGCACGCTGGGCGTGATCACCGCGGCCACCATGAAGCTGTACCCGCAGCCCGCTGCGCAACTCACCGCCTGGGCCGCTGTGCCTAGCATGCAAGCCGCAGTCGAGCTGTTGGGCTTGGCGCAGCAGCGCTTGGGGCCAGGCCTGACGGGCTTTGAAGTCATGGGCCAGTTTGCGCTGAGCTTGGTCGACACACACTACCCCCAGCTGCGCGTGCCGCTGTGGCAAGAAACCCCCTGGTGCGTGCTGCTGGAGAACTCGGACAGCGAAAACGAAGCCCATGCCCGCAGCCAATTTGAAGCCTTGCTCGAAGCCGCACTGAACGCCGGTTGCGTCAGCGACGCCGTGGTCGCCGAAAACCTGACCCAAGCACGCGGCCTGTGGCACATCCGCGAGAGCATCACCTTGGCGCAGGCCGATGAAGGCCTGAACATCAAGCACGACATCAGCATCCCGGTCTCGCGTATCCCCGACTTTGTGGCCGAAACCGACGCCCTGCTGGCGCACCACATCCCCGGCGTGCGCATGGTGGACTTTGGCCACCTGGGCGACGGCAATCTGCATTACAACGTGCAGGCCCCGCAAGGCGCCGACGGCAACGCCTTTTTGCGCGACTACGAAGACCAGGTCAACACCCTGGTTTTCGACCAGGTCAAGCGCTTTGACGGCTCGATCAGCGCCGAGCACGGGGTGGGCGAACTCAAGGTCGGCAAACTGCCGCTGTACAAAGACCCCACCGCCCTGGCCATGATGCGCGCCGTGAAACAAGCCCTGGACCCACAGAACATCATGAACCCGGGACGGGTGCTGGGCTCTGAAGAATGACTCGTCTGTTGCCTTAAACTTGGGTCCTATGACTACCCCTGAACGCCCCATCCGCAGCCAATACGAAGACTTCATGCGTCACGTCTACACGACGGGCGTGCACAAGGGCGACCGCACCGGCACCGGCACGCGCAGTGTGTTTGGCCACCAGATGCGCTTTGACTTGAACGAAGGCTTTCCGCTGGTGACCACCAAAAAGGTGTTCTTGCGCGCCATCATTGTCGAGCTGCTGTGGTTTTTGCGCGGCGACAGCAATGTGAAATGGCTGCAAGAGCGCGGCTGCACGATTTGGGACGAATGGGCACGCGAAGACGGCTCACTCGGCCCGGTCTATGGCGTGCAGTGGCGCAGCTGGCCCACGCCGGGCGGCGGCCACATTGACCAGATCCAGCAGGTGATGGACACGCTCAAGACCAACCCCAACAGCCGCCGCATCATCGTCAGCGCCTGGAACGTGGCCGAGCTGGACCAAATGGCGTTGATGCCCTGCCATGCTTTCTTTCAGTTTTACGTGGCACCACCGAAAAAAGCGGGCGACAAACCCCAACTCAGTTGCCAGCTGTACCAGCGCAGCGCCGACATCTTTTTGGGCGTGCCCTTCAATATCGCCAGCTACGCCCTGCTCACCCACATGGTGGCGCAGCAGTGCGACATGGACGTGGGCGACTTCATTTGGACCGGCGGCGACTGCCACATTTACAGCAACCACCACGAGCAAGTCGAGTTGCAACTGAGCCGCGCCCCCTTGGCCTACCCGACACTGAACATCAAGCGCAAACCCGACTCCATTTTGGATTACGCGTTTGAAGACTTTGAGGTGCTGGGCTACGAATGCCACCCCGCCATCAAGGCGCCTGTGGCGGTTTGAGCCATGGCTTTGCATTTGATTTTGGCGCGCGCGCGCAACGGCGTGATTGGCGCGAACAACCAGCTGCCCTGGCATCTGCCTGAAGACTTGGCGCATTTCAAACGCGCCACCCTGGGCTGCCCGGTCATCATGGGGCGCAAAACCTGGGACTCACTGCCGCCCCAATTCCGCCCCCTGCCCGGCCGCTTGAACGTGGTGGTGACGCGCCAAGCCGACTGGCAGGCTCAAGGCGCGCTGCGCGCCGGATCGATCACCGAGGCCATGACCCTGTGCCCGCCCGAGACCGATGCCTGGGTGATTGGTGGCGCTGAAATTTACGCCCAAGCCCTGCCCTGGGCCAGCACCGCGGTGGTCACCGAGATTGACCAAGATTTTGCAGGCGATGCCTTCGCACCGACACTGAATGCCGATTGGCTTGAAGTGGCGCGCGAGGCGCACACCAGCGCGCAAGGCCTGGCCTTCAGCTTTGTCACTTACCAAAACACCGCAACAGGAGACTGAGTATGTCCGCAGATGGATTTCATGTTCACGGCCCGCACGACCACGAGTTGGAACACGCACAGCAAGGCCACGGCGATACAGGCCATGGCGGCAGTCACACCAACAGCATCGCCATGTTCACCGCCGTGATCGCCACCGTGGGCGCCATTTTTTCCTACATGGGCGGCGCCACGCAGGCCAGCGCCGGTTTGTACAAAAACAATGCAGCGATCAAGAAAACCGAAGCTTCCAACCAATGGAATTACTACCAGGCCAAAAGCAGCAAACAAAACCTGAGTGAGTTGGCCATCGAGTTGGCACCCGGCGCCAAGAAAGCGTTCTACGAAGGCGAGATCCAGCGCTACAAAACCGAAAAAGCCGAGATCAAAGTGGTGGCCGAAAAGCTGGAAGCCGAATCCAAAGAATGGGACCACCAGTCGGACGAGCAAATGCACCAACACCACCGCTGGGCCCAAGCCACCACCGCACTGCAGGTGGCCATTGCCATGGCCGCCATCGCCTTGATGACGCGGCGCAAATGGTTGGAATGGGGCATGTACGGCCTGGGCGCCGTGGGCCTGGGCATTGGCACCATGGCTGCGCTGCACCTATGAACATCGCCACCTGGAATGTGAATTCGCTGTCGGTGCGCCTGCCGCAGGTGGTGGACTGGCTGGCCGCGCAAGCGGCTTCAGACACCGGCGCGATTGACGTGCTGGCGCTGCAAGAACTCAAGATGAGCGACGACAAGTTCCCGCATGCGGCTTTTGCCGAAGCCGGTTACCAAGCGCAATGGTTTGGCCAAAAAACCTACAACGGTGTGGCCCTGATCTCGCGCAGCGCAGGCACCGAGGTGGTGAAAAACATTCCGGGGTTTGAAGACGAGATGTCCCGCGTGATTGCGGCCACCTACCCCGATGGCCAAGGCGGCACGGTGCGGGTGATCGGCGCGTATTTTCCCAACGGTCAAGCGCCAGACAGCGACAAATTCGTCTACAAAATGCGCTGGCTCACCGCGCTGCGCGCCTGGGTGCAAACCGAGATGGCGGCACACCCCCAACTGGTCTTGACCGGTGACTACAACATCACCTTTGACGATCTGGACGTGTGGGACCCAGTGGCCTTGAAAGGCACCATCCACTGCACCGACGAAGAGCGCGCGCATTTGATGGGCTTGATCGGCTTGGGCTTGACCGACAGCTTCAGGCTGTTTGACCAACCCGAGAAAAGCTACAGCTGGTGGGATTACCGCGACTTTGGCTTTCGCCGCAACCGGGGCTTGCGCATCGACCATGTGCTGGTCTCTGAGGCCTTGAAGGCCCGCGCCAGCGCTTGCGTGGTGGATAAATTGCCGCGTAAAAACGAACGCCCCAGCGACCACGCGCCGGTGGTGCTGTCTTTGCGTTAAGGCTTATTTCTTTTTGCTGCCGAGTTTCGACTCGGTGCCGGCCACCAAGCGGTTGATGTTGTCGATGTGCCGCCACACCAAAAGCAAGGACATGACGATCAGCGCGCCCAGCAGGGGCTCGGCATAAGGCCAGGCCACATCGCCACCAAAGGCGTAATAAGCCGGCGCAAACACCGCTGCGGCCAAGGCCGCCAAAGAGGAGTAGCGCGAGAACCAGGCGACGATGACCCACGTCAGGCCGACCGACAAACCCAGCAAAGGATTGACACCGAGCAACACACCGGCCGCCGTGGCCACACCCTTGCCCCCTTGGAAGCGAAAGAACACCGGGAACAAATGGCCCACGAACGCTGCCAAACCGGCCAGCGCGGCGGTGCCCGCAGCCAGCTCGTGGTCAGCACCCCACTGCTGCACCGCAAACACGGGCAGCCAGCCTTTGGCGGCGTCAAACACCAAGGTCAGCACCGCTGCTTTTTTGTTGCCCGAGCGCAGCACGTTGGTGGCGCCCGGGTTCTGGCTGCCATAAGAGCGCGGATCGTTCAAGCCCATGACGCGGCTGATGATCACGGCAAAACTCAAAGAGCCGAGCAAGTAAGAAGCCAGCGTTACAGCCAGCGTGATCCACATGTGATTTTCCAAACCCCATCTCCCGAAAGGTACTCCAAGGCGATCTTCGCCCACGCGCCTATTCTGCCAGCGCGCACTGCACCGATTTCGCATCCAGCAATCGCACGCACACTTGCGGCTCAATGCCCACCAAATAACCCCTCCTGCCGCCGTTGATGACGATGCGCGGCAAAGCCAAAATCGTCTCCTCGATGTACACCGGCATCTGGCGGCGGGTGGCAAAGGGCGAGGTACCGCCCACCAAGTAACCGCTGTGTCGATTCGCCACTTCCGGCGTGCAGGGCTCGACCGATTTGGCACCGATTTGCCGGGCCAGATTTTTGGTGGAGACTTTGCGGTTGCCGTGCATCAACACCACCAAGGGCTTGGCGTCCTGGTCTTGCATGATCAGGGTTTTGACCACACTGAACGGGTCCAGCCCCAGGACGCTTGCGCTGTGCAGCGCGCCGCCGTGTTCCAGGTACGCGTAGGGGTGCTCGGTGAAGGCCACACCCTGCGCCCGCAGCAAGGCGGTGGCCGGCGTTTCGCTGACGCGGTCTTTTTTGGTCACGGTCGAATTACAGCGCCGGGTCGCGCAGTTCCCAGCGGATGGCGTCGATCTGCGCCAGCACTTCAGGGCTCAGGGTGGTGCCCCAGGCGCTCAGGTCTTCGTCCAGTTGCGCCACCGAGGTCACGCCGATGATGGTGCTGGCCACGCGCCATTGGGTGTAGCAAAACGCCAGCGCCATTTGCGTCGGCGTCATGCCGTTGTCGCGCGCCAATTGGTTGTAACGGCGCGCCGCCACCAAGGCCTCAGGGCGGCCCCAGCGCTGTTTGCGCACCGACTCGTAGGTGGCGATGCGTGTGCCGGCAGGTGCATCCGGTCCGGTGGTGCCCGATACATCGAACTTGCCGGTGAGCAAACCAAAAGCCAGAGGCGAATACGCCAGCAAAGACACGCCCAGGCGGTGGCAGGTTTCGTCCAAACCGTTTTCCCAGGTGCGGTTCACCAGGCAATACGGGTTTTGCACCGTGGCCACACGTGGCAAGCCATGCTGCTCAGCCAGGCGCACAAACTCGTGCACCCCATAAGGTGTTTCGTTGGACAAGCCGATGTACCGCACCTTGCCGGCTTTCACCAGCT
Organism: Comamonadaceae bacterium; assembly: GCA_947452635.1. GTDB lineage: Bacteria > Pseudomonadota > Gammaproteobacteria > Burkholderiales > Burkholderiaceae_C > Limnohabitans_A. The sequence goes on from CANGEE010000026.1 coordinate 19,170, forward strand.
TGCTCAAAGCCTCGAGTTGTTCGTGGATCGGCGTGGCGGTATTTTCTTTGGACGGGTCGTAATAGACCATGCCAAAGGCCGGCACATGGCGCTCAGGCCAGTGGATTTGGTACAGGTCGATCACATCGGTTTGCAAGCGGCGCAAGCTGGCGTCGCACGAGTGCGCAATGTCTTGCGCCGTCATGCCCTTGCCCTCGCGCACCCAAGGCATGCCGCGTGACGGCCCGGCCACCTTGGTGGCCAGCACCAGTTTTTGGCGCGCGCCGGGGTGTTTGGCAAACCAGTTGCCGATGATGGTTTCGGTTGCGCCAAAAGTCTCGGCCTTGGCCGGGACCGAATACATCTCGGCGGTGTCGATGAAGTTCACGCCTGCGGCCAAAGAGCGGTCGAGGATGGCGTGCGAATCGGCTTCGCTGACCTGCTCGCCAAAAGTCATGGTGCCCAAGCAAATGGGGGTGACGTGCAGATCGGTGTGGGGAAGTTGGAGGGTCTTCATGAAGAGGGTCCTGAATGAGGTGGTCGACTGCGCTGCGCTTGTCAACAAGAAGCCACCAAGGCGCTGCGCCATGGAGTTTAGCCTGAGCGCCTCATATGCGTTGTACCGCCCTCGCCTCTTCTTGCAAGCGCAAAACACGCCGCTGCACCTTGCCGGTGGTGGTCATGGGCAAGGCCTCAATGAACTCGATCTCTTTCGGGTACTCGTAGGGCGCCAGCAGGCCTTTGACATGTTGTTGCAGCGCGCTTTGCACCGCCACTTCAAACGCGGCCGGGTCCGCTGCTTGGCTGCGCTGGTGTTGGTAGTCCGGCGAGAGCACCACATAGGCTTTCACCAACGCACCCCGGTCGCGGTCGGGCTTGGGCACCACGGCGGCATTGGCCACCGCCGGGTGTTTGACCAGGCAGTTTTCAATCTCGCCCGGGCCAATGCGGTAACCGGCGGCTTTGAACATGTCGTCGGTGCGGCCTTGGTACCACAGGTAACCGTCGGCATCTGCCACGGCCATGTCGCCGGTGCGGCACCAGTCGCCGGTGTATTTGGCTTTTGTTGCGGCCTCGTTGCGCCAGTAGCCCAAAAAGAACACCGGGTCGGGGTGACCATGCACATCGAAACGGTTCACCGCCACTTCGCCGCTCGTGCCAGCAGGGCATTCATGGCCATGTTCGTCGATCACCGCCACACGGTGCCCCGGGTAGCCCTTGCCCATGCTGTTGGCGCGCGCTGGCCACAGGCGGGCGCAGTTGCCCACCACATAGTTGATTTCGGTCTGGCCAAACATCTCGTTCGCCGTCACGCCCAGCTCGCTGTGGCAGTAGGCAAACACCGCGTCGCCCACGGCTTCGCCAGCGCTCATCAAGGCTTGCAGGCGCAAGCGGTAGTGGCGACGGGGATGCGGCACGGCTTTCATCATGGCTTTGAGCGCGGTGGGGAATAAAAAGCTGTGCGTGACTTGGTGCTCAGCCAAAATTTCAAATGCCCGCTCGGGTTCAAAGCGACCGTTGAAAGCCACAATCGGCCGGCCAAAGTACAGGCTGGGCAGCAAAGCGTCCATCAGGCCGCCGGTCCAAGCCCAGTCGGCAGGTGACCAGAACACGGCTTGCGAGGATTTGCCTGTATCCCATGGGTCAAAGCCAAACCAGTTTTGGCTGCAGACAAAGCCAGTCAGGTTGCCGATCAGGGCGCGGTGCGGGATCAACGCACCCTTGGGGTTGCCGGTGGTGCCACTGGTGTAGATCAACACGGCCGGGTCTTCGGCCAGGGTGCGCAGGGCTTTGAAACGAGGGGTCACCGCCGCCAAAGCTTGGTCCCAATGCAGGTCACAGGCCGCTAAAAGGTCGGCACGCTGACCTTCTAGGCTTTGACCTTCCAGGCCCACTGCGATGACTTTTTGCACGCCGGGACAATCGGCCCGGGCAGCGGCCACCGCAGCCAGCGCCGCCGCCTCACAGATCACCACCCGCGCATCACTGTCTTGCAGACGAAAAGACAAGGCCTCCGGCCCAAACAGCATGGACAGCGGCATGGCCACCGCACCCATTTGCAGCACGGCCATATAGGCCACGGCGGTTTCAAAGCGCTGCGGCATGACCATGGCCACCCGGTCGCCGGGCTGCACGCCCAAGCGTTGGAGCACCTGGCTCAGGCGGTTGGCCGCTTGCTGCAACTGGGCGTAGGTATGCAGGCGCGGGCGCTGGCCGGGCCTGTGCTCACGCAGCGCCACGCGCCGGGCCGCATCAGGGGCCCTGGCCCAACGGCCACAGCACACCTGGGCCATATTGAAGTGGGTGTCCACGCGCCAGCCAAATTGCGCGTGCAATGCGGCGTACCCGTCCGCTGAAGCGACTGGACTGGCCGGGGTGTGATCTTGTTGGTGACTGTCTCGCATCTTTATTCTCCTTATGATCCAAAGTATGTACCAAGAAAGAAGAACCTCCAGCAGCCAATGGGTCCCTGTGCGTGGCCTGCGTTACCACGTTCGCACCTGGGGCAGCCCGGTGCCCGGCAGCACGCCGCTGGTGTTGGCCCATGGCTGGATGGACGTGGCCGCCTCCTGGCAATTCATGGTGGACGTCTTGAGCGACGCTTTTTTCAGTGGCCGCCAGATCATCGCCCCCGATTGGCGCGGTTACGGCCTGACCGAAGGCCCACCCACCGACTGCTACTGGCTGCCCGACTACCTGGGCGATCTGGACGCCCTGCTGGATGTGCTGTGCCCCGGTCAAACCATTGACCTGGTGGGCCACAGCATGGGCGGCAATGTGGTGATGCACTACGCGGGCTGCCGCCCAGAGCGGATTCGCCGCCTGGTCAATCTGGAAGGTTTTGGTATGCCCAGCACCCGTGCCGCCCAAGCCCCGAAACGGCTGACGCAGTGGCTGGACGAGATCAAGGCCTTGAAAAATGGCGAGTCCGACCTGCGAACCTACCCCGATGCGGCCGGCGTGGCCGCGCGCCTGATGAAAACCAATAGCCGACTGACGCCGGACAAAGCCCACTGGCTGGCCCAGCATTGGGCTGCACCCAACGCGCAGGGCCAGTGGTGCATCTTGGGCGATGCCGCGCACAAGGTGATCAATCCCTACATTTCGCGGGTTGAAGAAATTTTGGAAATTTACAAATCCATCAACGCCCCGACCCTGTTCATTGAAGCGGCTGACGATTCGTTGAGTGGTTGGTGGAAGGGCCGGTTCACACTGGCCGAGTTTCATGAACGCCTGCAGTCCGTGCCCCACTTGCAAAAAGGCCTGGTACCCGATGCCGGTCACATGCTGCACCACGATCAGCCCCAGGTGCTGGCCGACATGCTGGAAGCGTTTTTACAAGCGTGACACACATATTCTCTAGAATTCGCTCATCTTTTTTAAATCCATTTGTTCATGAACGCTTTGCAACACGGCCTGTTGGCCATCATCCTGACCAGCAGTCTGACGGGCGTCTGGGCCCAATCAGCCGCTTCCAGTGCGGCTGACGATTGGCTCAACAGCAACCCCTGCCCCGCTTGGGTCGCGGCCGAGGGCGGCAGCGCGCCGGCGGCTGACAAACGCTGGGACTTGACGCTTTCGCCCTACACCTTGCACTGGAGTGACAGTGCAGAACACAAGCCGGTGGTGTTGGCATCCTTGGATCGGGCAGTGCCAGGTCATCGCTTTTGCGGCCTGAGTTTGTTCAGCAATTCTTTTGGCCAACCCACAGGCTATGTGTACGTGGGCCAACGCTGGGACAGCTTGATGGGTCAGCCGCAGCTCTTTGCCAAAGTTACAGCCGGCATTTTTTATGGTTATGTCGGTAAATACAAAGACAAAGTGCCCTACAACTACCAAGGTTTTTCACCGGGCATCATTCCCTCTTTGGGTTACCAATTCACACCGCGGGACTCGGCCCAGGTGCTGGTCTTGGGCACGGCAGGCCTGATGTTCGCTTACGGTCGCACGTTTTAAGTCCTGCCCCTGAGCCCTGCGGCCAGACAGGTCAGGCATTCATGAGAAAATCTGCCTCTTTACAGATTCGGAACCAGCAAGATCATGGACGCAGAACACATCAACCTCATTGGCTCCACGTTGACAGACTTGACCGCTCGCACGCACGAGTTACGGGGGTATCTTTGACTACGATGCCAAGTCAGAACGGCTGAGAACCGTCAACGCATCCCTCGAAGATCCTGCGGTCTGGAACGATCCCAAAAAAGCCCAAGAACTGGGTAAAGAAAAAAAAGCGCTCGATGGCGTGGTGGTGACCATCACCACCCTGACCAGCGAGTTGGCCGATAACCTCGAACTTTTTGAGATGAGCAAAGAGGAAGGCGACGACGCCGGCCTGCTCACCATCCAAGCCGAAGCAGCCAAGCTGACCCAACTGGTCGAGGACCTGGAGTTTCGCCGCATGTTCAGAAACGAGGCCGACCCGCTCAACTGCTTCGTCGACATCCAAGCCGGTGCCGGGGGCACCGAAGCCTGCGACTGGGCCAGCATGTTGCTGCGCCAGTACCTGCGTTACGCCGAGCGCAAAGGCTTTAAAACCACGGTGGAAGAAGAAACCCCGGGCGACACCGCCGGCATCAAAAGCGCCACGATCAAAATCGAGGGCGAGTACGCTTACGGCTTGCTGCGCACCGAAACCGGCGTGCACCGCCTGGTGCGCAAGAGCCCGTTTGACTCGTCGGGTGGGCGTCACACCTCGTTTGCCTCTTTGTTTGTCTACCCCGAGATCGACGACTCGATCCAGATCGACATCAACCCGGCCGACGTGCGCACCGACACCTACCGCGCCAGCGGGGCAGGCGGTCAGCACATCAACAAAACCGACTCGGCTGTGCGCTTGACGCACATGCCCACCGGCATCGTGGTGCAGTGCCAAGACGGTCGCAGCCAGCACGGCAACCGCGACATTGCGTGGCAGCGCCTGCGCTCGCGCTTGTACGACTTTGAGATGCGCAAACGCCAAGAAGAGCAGCAAAAGCTGGAAGACACCAAAACCGATGTGGGCTGGGGTCACCAGATCCGCAGCTATGTGCTGGACAACAGCCGCATCAAAGACCTGCGCACCAACGTTGAAATTTCAGCCACCCAAAAA
>CANGEE010000027.1 GCA_947452635.1 Comamonadaceae bacterium
GCCGTGGTAGCCCTGCGAGGGCTCGGTCATGCCGGGGAACTTGCCGTTGTCCCAAGGGAATTTGCCGCCATCGACCACGATGCCGGCCAACGTCGTGCCATGCCCGCCCAGATATTTGGTGGCCGAATGCACCACCACATCGGCGCCCATCGCCAGCGGGTTGCACAGCAGGGGGCTGGGCACGGTGTTGTCCACAATCAGCGGCACGCCGTGGGCATGGGCCACCTCGGCCACGGCGGCGATGTCCAGCACCACCATGCTGGGGTTGCCCAGGCTTTCGGCGTACACCGCCCGGGTGTTGGGCCGCATGGCGGCGGCAAAGGCCTCGGGGTTTTGCGCATCGACAAACGTGGTTTCAATGCCAAATTTAGCCAGGCTCACGGCCAACAAGGTGACCGAGCCGCCGTACAAAGCGCCCGCCGCCACCACATGGTCACCGGCTTGCAAAATCGTCATCAAGGCCATGGTTTCGGCGGCCATGCCCGAGGCGCTGGCGACGGCGGCGCGCCCGCCTTCTAAGGCGGCCACGCGCTCTTCCAAGACGGCCACAGTGGGGTTGCTCAAGCGCGAATACACATTGCCGAAGGTCTGCAAATTGAACAGCGAGGCCGCGTGCTCGGCGCTGTCAAAGACAAAGCTGGTGGTTTGATAGATCGGCAGAGCGCGTGCACCGGTCGCCGCATCGGGGATTTGACCGGCATGGATCGCCAGGGTTTCGGGGTGGAATTGGCGGTCGCTCATGCCTGTCTCCTCGCCGAAATCACACCGGTGTTCACACCCACCCAGTTCAAGCCGCCAAACAAGCGCGCATGCTCAATTTTCACGCAGCGGTTGGCCACCGTGTCCAGGCCCGCACCGCGCGCCAAGGCGTTCGCTTCGGCGTTGTGCACGCCCAGTTGTTGCCACAGACAACGCGCGCCGATCTGCACCGCCTGCTCGGCCATGGGCAAGACGTCTTCGCTGCGTCGAAACACGTCCACCATGTCCACCGGATGGGGAATGTCGAGCAAGCTGGCATAGCAAGTCGCATCCAAAATCGTATGTCCGGCGTAACGCGGATTGACCGGCACGATGGTGTAGCCATGCGACTGCATGTACTTGGCGGCAAAAAAACTGGGGCGGTGCCAGTCGGCCGACAGGCCCACCACCGCAATGGTGCGGCAGGTTTTCAAAATGCGCCGCAGGGCGTGCAAATCGTTGTGCATAAGGTCCTTGTCACTTCAACAGCGGGTCAACAGCGGATCAGTATTGGGCACGGCCCAAACGCCGCATCCGGTGGGTGGCCCAGGTGGCGCACACCGACAGTGCCACGCACCCGGCCATCACGCCATGGTAATGGCCCGTGGCATCGAACACCGCGCCGGCCAGCACCGGCCCGAGCAAGTTGCCCACGGCCGCGCCGCTGTACAAAGTGCCCACCACCCCAGCCACCGATTTGGCGCCAAAAAAATCCATGCAAATGGCTGGCAACAACGAGACGATGCTGCCGTAACTCAGGCCAAACCACAGGGCAAAGCACATCAGGCTCCACGCCCCCTGCGCTGAAAACCACAGCGCATACGACGCGCCCATGGACAGCTGCATCAGCACCAGGGTCGGGGCCCGGCCCAGTCGGTCCGCCAACACCCCAATGGCGAAGCGGCCGACCAGACTGCCCATGCCAATCAAGCCGACCAAGCCCACGGCCAGCGACTCGTCCAAACCCAAATCGCGCGCCGAGGCCGAGACATGGGCGAAGGGGATGAACATGACCGGCGAGGCCAGCACCACAGCCAAATAAAACCATCGGAATGTGGGTGTGCCCAAGGTCTCGCGCAAGCTCAAACCCGTCGCTGCGGCCACACCCGTGCTTGCAGGGCGAGGCGCTCTTTGGAGCAGACTGGCGGCCAACAAACCCAGCAACAACACCCCCAAGGCCAGGGCGCGCATGGCGTCGCGCCAGGGCATCTGGCTGAGCGCCAGGGTCACCAACACCGGCACCAGCAAAGTCCCAGCGCCCACGCCCGAGCTGGCAATGCCCCCGGCCAAACCGCGCCGGGCTGTGAACCAAGGCTGCACATTGGCGATCGACGGGGTGTACACACACGCAATGCCCAGGCCCACCAAGAGCCCGTAACTCAGGTACACCGCCCACAAAGACTGCGCCCAGCTCGTGGCCAGCAAACCCAGCGCGATCAGCACCATGCCCCCGGCGCAGACCCAGCGCGGGCCAAAGCGGTCGGCCAACATGCCGCCGGGCGCGCCCATCACAAAATAAACAAAACCCGACAGGCCAAAGATCCAAGACACATCGGCGCGCTGCGCTGCAAATTCGGTGGCAAAAGATTCAAAGAACGCCGCAAAGGAATACGACACCCCAAAAATCACCCCCAAGCAGACAAAGGTGGCCCACACCACCACCCAGGCATAAGGGGGTTCTTTCATCGTGTCTCCTTCGGTTTTGATCGTATGAATGTAACGACCATTGTGCCGACGAACACCTCCAAGGTGTACCCGTCTCAATCCGGATAAAAAATCCGCTAGCGCAGCGCCTTTCATGAGCGCGCACTTTGATTTGAATTGAAACCAAGGTCACGGCAGCATGGCTGGGCAAGACGAGACAGCGGCGTGTTGCTGCGTAAGGGACCATCACGAGCCTTTGGTGAGCCCGATGGCGATCAGTTAGAGCTCCCTTTTGGAGCGCACCCATTAAAAGTGCCGTCTGTTTTTCATCCCTTGACCGCACCGGCCGTCAAACCCGTGATGATCTGGCGCGCAGCCACAAAGGTAAAAATCAGCGGCGGTATGGCAATCAAACTGGCCATGGCCATGACGCGCCCCCAGTCCACCCCCATGTCGGTGATGAACAGGGATGCGGCCACGGGCAATGTTCGGGTTGCTTTGTCTGTCAGGACCAAAGCCAAAATGAATTCATTCCAGGCAATGCGAAAAGTGAAGATGGCGGCCGCTGCCAAACCGGGTGCCATCAAAGGCAGCAAGATCTTCGTGAAGATGCGCAGCGGCCCACACCCGTCGATGGCGGCGGCCTCTTCCAACTCCACAGGCACTTGCAAGACAAAACCATACAACAGCCAAATGGTGAATGGCAGGTTCACGGCCACATACAAAAGCACCAGACCCCACAGGTTGTTCACCAACTTCCACTCGCTCCAAATCATGAACACAGGAATGGCCATGACCGCCAGCGGCACGGTGCGCAGCAGCAAGGTGGCGTAGGCAATGGTGGTTCTGCCTTTGAATCTAAAGCGCGCAAGACCATAGGCGGCCATGCAGCCGATCACCAAGGTCAACAGGGTCGATACGGTGCCCACAAACAAGCTGTTCAGCAGGTAGCGGTCAAATTTATCTTCTTGTAAGACAGCGCGGTAGTTTTCCAGCGTGGGCGTGAAAATGAAGTTCAGAGGCTCGGCAAAAATAGCCACTTGCTGGCGAAAGCTGGTTGAAAAAATCACGGCAATGGGCGCAATGCAGAAAATGGCCAGCACGATCAGCATCAGGTAATGCAGTGCGCCCAGTACAAAGGATCTTTTCATGGTGGAGGGCCATCAGGCCATTCAATGTGAGGGTGAGGGCAAGCGCTGACGGGTTTCAACGCTCGGATTGAAGCGGATTGGACAAGCGCAAAGCAGCCCATGACAGCAAGGCGACCACCAGCAACAGCAACACAGAAATGGCCGCCGCCACACCCAACTGCTGCCCCACGAAGGCTGTTTTGTAAATGTGCAATGCCAAAATTTCGGTGGAATCCCCGGGGCCGCCAAAGGTCAGCACATACACCACCTCCAGCACCCTGAAGGCATCGATCAAACGCATCATCAAGGTGATGGCAAACACGTGCATGACCATGGGCAGTTTGACGCGCATCGTCATGTTCCACCCGTTGGCCCCGTCGATGCGTGAGGCTTCAATCACCGAGGCGTCCACATTGGCCAGCGCGGCCACCATCATGATGAACACAAACGGAGTCCACTGCCAAATATCGGCAATCACGATCGCGGCAAAAGCCAGCTGTGGCTCTGCAAGCCAGCCCATGGGGGCGATTTTGAACAACCCCAAAATGGCGTTGACCAAACCGAACTGCGCATCAAAGATATAGCGCCAAGCCAAGCCCACCGCCACAGGCGCGATCATCATGGGCAAGATGAAAAGGGTGCGAAATACAGCGGTGCCCCGCACAGGCCGCTCCAGTGCCAAAGCCAATGCCGTGCCCAAGACCATTTCGGCGCTCACGCAAACCGCGGCAAAAAGCAAGGTGGTACGCAATGATGACCACACTCTGGGGTTGGTGAAGGCGGACTCAAAATTGCGCCAACCCACCCCGACGGCGCTGCCCCAGGGCGTGCCCAAGTTCCAGTCAAAAAAGCCCAACTGCAATGCCGTGAGGACGGGGTAAAGACATGCGGCCGACATGATCAACACCGCCGGCCCCAGATAAAGGGCAGGCACCCAGGATGGGGTTCGCATAGGGGATTTTCCTTTTGTCTGGCTGCTAAATGTCAAACCTTGTAGCCGGCTTCGCGCATGATTTGTGTGACTTGCGGCACCATGTCATCGAGCGCCGCTTGCGCGGTTTTTTTGCCAGTCAAGGCCTCAGAAATGCCCACGCCCAGGGCTTGCACGTTGATCTTGTCCCACACCGGGATGATGGGACGCCAATCTGGATTCGAGTACTTGAGCGCCTCTTTGAAGGTAATGAACTCGGGGTATTTGCGCACCATGTCGGCATCGCCCATGGTGGAGTTGCGCATCGGCGCGCCGCCCGCGCGCGTGATGGCTTTGTCTTGCGCTTTAGAGGTCAACCATTGCATCAGCAAAAATGCAGCAATTGGATTTTTGGCATTTTTGGCGATAGCCAAGCCCAAGCCGCCCGACTGCGAAGCGCGCCGCGTTCCCATGGGGTGCAAAGCCCAGCTGACTTTGTCCACCACTTTGGACTTGGTCGGGTCATTGACCAGTCCTGAAATCAAAGTGGAGTCCAAGTACATGGCGGCCTGACCTTGCAGAAATGCGGTATTGCTTTCACCTTGACCGTAACCCGCAATGCCGGCGGGGCCGGTGGCCACCACTTCTTGCAAAAATTGCAAGGCTTCGACACCGACTTTGTCGTTGAAACGGGGACGCCATTGGTCATCAAAAACACGGCCGCCCAAGGGGTTCAAATGCAATAACCAGGCATGCACCGCCTGGTGCCCCGCTTGACCCCGTGAAGCCAAGGCACCGATGCCTTCTTTGTCCTTCAGAATGCGCAACAGCTTGGCAAACTCGACATAGTTGGTGGGCGGTTGCAGGTTTTGCTTGGCAAAAATATCGCGGCGATAAGCCAACACCGATGTTTCCGCACCAAAGGGCAGGCCATACAACTTGGCACCAGCGCCAGCCAGGTAGCCTTTGGGGCCGCCCACCAAACCCAGGTTTTCAAGGTAGATGGGGATGATGTCCTTGATGTCATAGGAGGGATCCGTCAGGGCTGGATTTTGCAGGAACGTATCCAAGGGGTGAATCAGGTTTTTGGCCACGTATTCGCCTTTCCACATGACCACATAGCACCCCAGGTCGTAGTCGCCTTGGGGTTTGGCCATTTCAAGCAATTGCTTTTCCTTCATGCGACCCAGGGCGAGCTTGTCGGTCTCGACCTTGATGCCTGTTTGCTGCGTGAACTCAGGCAAAATTTTCAGCATGGCATCGTATTGCGGATGCGCTGGAATACTGAAATTCACGGTTTGACCCGCGTATTTGGCATAGCGGTTCTGAGCCATGACGCCACTCAAGGGTAAGCCTGCGCCAAACACAGTGATGGCGGAATGGTTTACAAAATCACGTCGTTTCATCGTTGTCTCCTTAGGGTAAAAAATGACTCAGGCCGCACGCGGGCGAAGACTGAGGCCGGTTTCACTGTCAAAGACATGAAGGTCTTCGCTGTTGAAAGAAAAATCAATTTTTTGCTTGTGTTGCGACTGGGCATTGCCGCTGACCATGGCCGAAATGCGTTGCGCACCCAGCGCCGAGTGGGTGCCCATGACCAGGCTCTCATTGCCCAAATATTCGACCACCTCAATCGCCAGGGTGAGTCGGGGGTGGGTGGCGTCGGCGTCGGCAGCATTGGCACCTGCGGCATTGGTAATTGCAGCATTGGCTTTCAGCGCCTGCGGACGCAAGCCCAAGGTCACAGGGTGGCCTCGAGGCCATCGGGCGTTGGCCAGCCAGTCGGGCGCAGGCCAATCCAGGCCCTGCGCTTGCAAGCGCATCTGGCCTTGAACAAAACTGATCTGAGCCTTGAAAAAATTCATGGTGGGCATGCCAATAAAGCCCGCCACAAACACATTGGCGGGCCAGTTGAAGACCTCTTCAGGCGTGCCAATTTGCTGAATGCGGCCTTTGTCGAAAATGACGATGCGCGTCGCCAGCGTCATGGCTTCGACCTGGTCATGGGTCACATACACCGTGGTTTTGCCCAACCGTTCATGCAAGAGCGCCAGTTCCGCACGCATATGCCCCCTCAACTTGGCGTCCAGGTTGGACAGGGGCTCGTCGAACAGAAACACCTGGGGTTCACGCACGATGGCCCGCCCAATGGCCACGCGCTGGCGCTGCCCCCCCGAGAGGTCTTTGGGTTTGCGCTGCAGCAATGATTCGATGTTCAAAATTTTGGCGGCGGCTTTTACTTTTTCTTGGATCGCTGCCTGGGGATGACCCGACATCTCCAAAGCGAACGACATGTTTTGCGCCACATTCATATGCGGGTACAGCGCATAGCTTTGAAAGACCATGGCGATGTTGCGCTGCATCGGCGCCAGTTGCGTGACGTCACGGCCACCGATGAATATCTGGCCTTCGCTGACCTCTTCGAGTCCGGCAATCATGCGCAGTGTGGTGCTTTTGCCGCAACCAGACTCCCCCAGCAGCACCAAGAACTCGCCTTCTTGGACAGACAAGTCCATCTGCTGCACCACAGTCACTTCGCCAAAGCGTTTGACCACATTTTTCAATTCAAGTCCTGCCATGCGGGCTCCATCCAGGTGTATTCAAGTCCATGCCCCATCAGCGCCAAGGGTGCTGCTGTATGCGGCGCACACCCCAACCAATGGGCGCGCGTTGCATGCCCGGCATTTGGGGGTCTGCCCCCCAGATGGCCTGGTAGGTGTCCACGCACAGCCCGCGTTGTTGGAGCCAGACACCGGCCCCTAACAAGAGGCACCACCAAGCCCCCAAGCACAGCGGCATCCAACGGGGGGCATCGGCCACCACGAGCCCCAAGGTGCTCACGCCCAGTGCGCTCAACACAAGCAGCCAGCCCAGGCTTTTGTGCACCCGCTCAAAGACCACACGCCGGGGCGTCATGTCGTAATGGTCACCCGCCATAGTGCTTTGACCGGGTCCGCCTTTGCTGCCGCGCAGCCAAGCACTGAGCACCTGCACGGCGGCGGCGACCAGCACGCACCAGCCCAACACGGCGTGCCAATAAGCAGCGCCCTCGCGCAGGGTGGCACCTGCGCCCTGGTGGGCCAAGACCAGCGCAATGCCGGCCGCCATGGTCAACACACCGGCGTACTGCAAACCGCGGTGCGCATGCCACCACCCTGCGTTGTCCAGCACACGCGGCCAATCCTGGCGCGGCGTGATCTTGCAAAAGCGCGCCACCATGACGCCCAAGGGAATGCAAAAGCTCCAGGCCAGCACCATCGCGCGAGCGTGCCAATACAAGGCAGGTTCGAGGTGGTGCTGCAAAGCGCCTGACATGGGGGACATGAGCCATTCAAGCCACAGGGATGAAGGCCCGAGTTCAGGCATCGTCATTCCTGAGCCTTATTTGAAGAGGCACCCAACAAGAACGCCTGCACGCCTTCGGTTCGGGTTGGCGCCACAAAACAGCCTGCGCCGCCATCGGGGTGGCATCGCCGCTTTAAGCGCAACCCTTTGGCATCGTTCATGGGGCTAGTGCTCCTTGAGTGTTCAGGCGTATGCGGTACAGGGAGGTCGTGGCGACAACGAACAGCTCGTTGTGGTGGGGGCCACCAAACGTCAGGTTGCCGACTTTTTCGGGAATATGCAGCTTGCCCATCAAGCTGCCATCGGGGTGAAAGACCTGAACGGCGTCGGCACTGGAGGTGTAGATAAAACCTTGCTTGTCGGTGCGCAGGCCGTCGGGTAAACCGGAGTTGATCACGGCAAAAATGCGCGGGTTGCCAATTTCTTTAGCGTTGATCACATCAAAAGCGACGATGTGGTGATGACCCTGACCCGGTGCCCGCAAAGCCGCCGAGGTGTCCGAGACATAAAGCGTTTTTTCGTCTGGCGAAAATGCCAAACCATTGGGCTCGTCCAGCCAGTCTGTGACCCGGTCCAGTGCTTGGGTTGAAGGGTCCATCCTGTAAACCCCGTTCAAGCCGATCTCGGACTGTGCCCGATGGCCTTCGCGTTCTGAAACGATGCCGTAAGGGGGGTCGGTGAACCAGATCGATCCATCGCGCTTGACCACCAGATCATTGGGGGAGTTCAAGCGCAAGCCGTCAAAGCGATCGACGACACATTGCATCGGCGTATCGCCGCGCAGCAGGCCCATGACCGCTGACGTGCGGTAAATGCCGCGCTTGCCGTGTGAGCAATGCAGCAAGTCACCGTTCAAATCCAGGCAGTGGCCATTGGTGAAGTCCACGTTGGAAGCCCAAACGCGAACGCCTTCATTTTCTGACCACACCAGCATGCGGTTGTTGGGAATGTCGCTGAACAACAAGCATGCTTGGTTTTCAATCCACACCGGCCCTTCGCCCCAACTGGCCATTGACCCCAGTTTTTCAAGGGCTGCACCAGACACTGTTGCGGTGAGTCTGGGATCCCGCAACTCTAAAAATGTTTCCATTTCGATATCAAATCGTTTCGAATTCACTACGTTGTGGGGCAATCTACAAGCCTTCGCAATTGGCGCTTTGATGAAGAAAAGGGTCGTTTGTTGAAGTGCATCAGCTTGCCCAATAGTAGTATGTTATGACTATTAATAAATTCAGTATTTACCATTAAAAATACATTTATTTTTCAAATTCACTGTAAAGTGCCCTCTTTTCATTCCGCAAGGTCGCTGATTGAGGCCCTGCTGGGCTGAATGGGGAGTCGGTTTATACTGACCAAGCGCCGATTTGCTCCAGCTTGCGGGCGCGTGAACCCACCCGGTTCCGAACCCCTGCTAAAGAGAGAACCCCTTCACCCGGTTTTGCCTCTTTGGCATCACCGGGTTTTTTGTTTTTCAGATGACTTTGATTGCCACACCTCTGTCGATGCGTTTTGAAGCCGCTTTGCCGTTGCAAAGCGGCGCGTCGATTCGCGACTACGCCTTGTCGTACGAGACCTATGGCCAACTCAATGCCGATAAGTCCAACGCGGTGCTGATCTGCCATGCGCTGAACGCCTCGCACCATGTGGCAGGCGTGTACGCGGGCCAGGACAAAAGCGAGGGCTGGTGGGACAACATGATCGGCCCAGGCAAACCGGTGGACACCGACCAATTTTTCGTGATCGGCGTGAACAACCTGGGCTCTTGCTTTGGCTCCACCGGCCCAATGCACACCCACCCCGACACCGGATTGGTGTACGGCGCGGACTTTCCCGTGGTGACGGTGGAGGACTGGGTCAACGCGCAGGCCCGCTTGTTAGACCAGCTGGGCATCCAACAACTGGCGGCGGTGATGGGCGGCAGCCTGGGCGGCATGCAGGCCCTCTCCTGGACGCTGCAGCACCCCAAGCGTGTGCGACACGCGGTGGTGGTGGCGAGCGCGCCCAACCTCACCGCTGAAAACATCGCCTTCAACGAAGTGGCGCGCCGCGCCATCGTCACCGACCCGGACTTTCACGAAGGGCATTTTTACCGGCACGGCGTGATCCCGAAACGCGGTTTGCGCATTGCCCGCATGATCGGTCACATCACCTACCTGAGTGACGATGTGATGAATGCCAAGTTCGGCCGCCAGCTGCGCGAAGCCGTCACGTCCAACGCCACCGGCTACCGTTATTCCACGCAAGACGTGGAGTTTCAGATTGAAAGCTATTTGCGCTACCAGGGCGACAAGTTCAGCGAGTACTTTGACGCCAACACCTATTTGCTGATCACCCGGGCGCTGGACTATTTTGACCCGGCGCGTGCGCACGGCGGTGATTTGTCGGCCGCGTTGGCCCGCGCCACATGCAAGTTTTTGCTGGTGAGCTTCAGCACCGATTGGCGCTTTTCGCCCTCGCGCAGCCGCGAGGTGGTCAAGGCCCTGCTCGACAACCAACGCGACGTGAGCTATGCCGAGATCGACGCGCCGCACGGGCACGATGCCTTCTTGCTCGACGACGCCCGCTATATGAACGTGGTGCGCTCGTACTTTGCGCGTATCAACGCTGAGTTGAGCGCAGAGTTGACCTCAGCTTTGCCCTCAGGAGCGTCCACATGAGCGAGCCCATGAACCTGCACGCCATTGCCCGCTTGGTGCCGCACGGCGCGCGCGTGCTCGACCTGGGCTGCGGCGATGGCGCGATGCTGGCACATCTGCAGCAGCACCAAGGCTGCACCGGTTATGGCGTGGAGCTGGACGACACCAATGTGCACGCCTGCGTGCAACGCGGCGTGAACGTGCTGCAGCTCAATTTGGACGAGGGCCTGAGCCTGTTCGCCGACCAATCGTTTGACGTGGTGCTGCAAATCGACACCTTGCAACACCTGCGCAACGCCGAGGTGATGCTGCGCGAAACCGTGCGCGTGGGCCGCATGGGCGTGGTGGCTTTTCCCAACTTTGGCCATTGGCCCAATCGCTTGGCAGTGCTGCAAGGGCGCATGCCGGTGACGCGCCGCCTGCCTTACCAGTGGTACGACACGCCTAATATTCGCGTCGGCACTTTTGCCGACTTTGCCGAGCTGGCGCGCAAAAACCAGCTGCTCGTGCGCGATGCCTTTGGCCTGCAAAACGGCCACGAAGTGCGGGCTCTGCCCAATCTGATGGCAGGCACAGCGGTGTTTCAGTTGCAAGGCGCTTGAGCCCTCCCGCTGCCGCATGCGCCCGCCTGCCCCCCCCTTGCCGCTGACAGCGCCTTTCACGCCAGTCACATCGGGTGGCCGCTTGGCCGATCAAGTGGCGCAGCAACTGGCCCTTGAAATTCAACGCGGCGCTTTGAAGCCCGGCGACAAACTGCCCACCGAGGCCCAGCTGGTGGCGCAATGTGCGGTCAGCCGCACGGTGGTGCGCGAGGCCATCTCTCGCCTCAAGTCCTTGAAACTGGTGGATTCGCGCCAGGGCAGCGGCGTTTATGTCCGTGCCCAAGCGCCGTTTGCGCCGCTGGACTTTGCCGCCCGGCACACGGTCTCGCAAGCAGCGGTGATTCAAATGGTCGAGGTGCGCCGCGCCCTCGAAGCCGAGGTGGCGGCCTTGGCCGCGCAGCGCCGCAGCGCAACCGACTTGCAGCGCATCCAGCAAGCGGTGCGCGACTTGGAATTGGCGGTGCAAGCGGGGGGCGACGGTGTGGCGCAAGACGTGAACTTTCACCGCGCGATTGCCGACGCGGCGGGCAACCCGTTTTTGCTGCAAACCTTGGCGTACCTGGGTCAGTTTTTGCACGGTGCCACGCAAGTGACCCGCGCCAACGAGGCCCGGCGTGTTGACTTTGCGGCGCAGGTGCAGGCCGAGCACCGTGCCATCGTGCAAGCGCTGCAAGCGGGCGACGTGCAAGCGGCCCGCCAAGCCGCCAGCGCCCACATGGACAACGCCATCACCCGCATCCGCAGTGCCGACCCGGCGTTTTGGCAACAAGAAGGCGAGCGCTTGGCGCAGCCCTTGCTGTCGGGCTTGCGGTCCCGTGAAGTGAACACCCCAGGCGACGGGGCCCCACCGAAGGATTAGGGTCTGCGCGGGTGGACGTGCGCGCTGGCCTCTGGCTCAATCAGACTTTCCAACCGCAATCCAAGACAAGCCCGTGGCCAAAGATTTTTCCACCATGGAAGACAGCAACCTGTCTGCCAACCCCTCGATCCATGAGGTGATCGCGCACAGCGCCCAGCACCCGGACCGACGTCAACTTTTACAAGGCGCAGGGCTGCTGGGTTTGCTGGCGCTGCTGCAACCCTTGACGGCGTGCACCACGCCCGCATCCGCCAGTCCGCGCGGCTCCCTGGGTTTCAGCGGCATTGCGCCCGGCATGGGCGACAAACTGGTCGTCCCCCCCGGCTACATCGCCCAAGTGCTTGCGGCTTGGGGTGAGCCGGTGGGCATCGCCGGCCAGATGCCCGCCTTTCGCATGGACGGCAGCAACAGCGCCGAAGACCAAGCGCTGCAACTGGGCATGCACCACGACGGCATGGAATACTTTGCGCTGAACGGCGCGTCCGACCACGGCCTGATCGCCCTGAACCACGAATACACCGACGACGGCCTGCTGCACCCCGATGGCTTTTTGCCGATGACGGCCGCCAAAGTGCGCAAGTCGCAAAACGCCCACGGCCTGTCGGTGTTCGAGGTGCGGCGTCAGGACGCGGGTGCAAACGCAAGCTGGGCCATGGTACGGCCCTCGGCGTACGCACGGCGCTTCACCCTGCAAACCCCTTTTGAAGTCAGCGGCCCGGCCGCCGGCCACCCGCTGCTGCGCACCGCGGCCGACCCGCAAGGCCGCACCGTGCTGGGCACGCTGAACAACTGCGCCAGCAGCCAAACCCCCTGGGGCACCTACCTGTCGGGCGAGGAAAACTGGATGTATTACTTCGGGGGCGGCAAAGACATCCACGCACACCACCAACGCTGGGGCCTGCGGGAAAAAGGTTTGTACAACTGGGAAGCCCATGACGCCCGCTTTGATGCGGCGCGCCACCCCAACGAGCCGAACCGCTTTGGCTGGGTGGTCGAGGTCGATCCGCTGGACCCGACCAGCACCCCGGTCAAGCGCACGGCCTTGGGCCGCGCTGCGCACGAGGGCGCTTGGGTGGCGCTGACGCGGGACCAACGCGCGGTGGTGTATTCGGGCGAGGACGCACGCTTTGAATACATCTACAAATTCGTCAGCAGCGCGCGCATGCAGCCCGGCGGCGCTAAAGCCAACCGCAAACTGCTCGACGAGGGCACCTTGTACGTCGCCCGTTTTGACGCCGATGGCACCGGCCGTTGGCTGCCCCTGGTGCATGGCCAAGGCCCACTGACTGCTGCCAACGGCTTTACCGACCAAGGCGAGGTGCTGATCAAAACCCGCCAGGCCAGCGACCTGCTCGGCGCCACCAAGATGGACCGACCCGAGTGGCTGGCCATCGACAAGTCTTCGCGCTGGGTCTACTGCACCCTGACCAACAACAGCCAGCGCGGCGAGCCCGGCAAACCCGGCGTGGACGCGGCCAACCCGCGCGCCAACAACACCATGGGCCAGATCATCCGCTGGTTGGAAGACGGCGACTTTGACGGGGCCACCTTTGTCTGGAACCACTTGCTGCTGGCGGGCGACCCGGCCAACAGCCGCGCCGAAGCGAAAGGCAATATCCAGGGTGACATGCTGGGCTGCCCGGACGGTTTGGGCTTCAGCCCCAACGGCCTGCTGTGGATTCAAACCGACGCCCACGCCACGCAGATGTACAAGGGTGAGTTAGAACGCATTGGCAACAACCAAATGCTGGCCTGCGACACGCAGACCGGCGAGGTGCGGCGCTTTTTGACCGGGCCCACCAACTGCGAAATCACCGGCCTGACTTTCACGCCTGACGGCCGCAGTCTGTTCATCAATGTGCAGCATCCGGGCGAAACCCCCACCGACCGCAGCGACCCGAAAAAGCCCAGCCAATTTTCCAACTGGCCCGACTACCAAGCGGGCGGACGTCCGCGCTCGGCCACGGTGGTGATTCGCAAAGCCGATGGCGGCGTGATCGGCAGTTGAACCCCTCTTTTTTTCAACCTTCTCAAGGAAACACCATGGCGATTTATGAACTGCGCACTTACTCTGCCATCGTCGGCAAAATGGCTGAACTGACGGCGCTGTACACCAACGAAGGCTGGCCCGCGCTGGCCAAGCACCCGCAAAAACTGGTGGGCTACTTTACCGGCGACATTGGGGCCATCAACGAGCTGATCCACATCTGGAAATTCGACGACGACGCCGACCGCCGCGCCTTTTGGGCCGGGGTGTTTGCCGACCCCGAGTTCATGGCCTTCGCCGCCAAAATCCGCCCGCTGATCCGCGAGCAAAACAACAAGCTGATGCTGTCAGCGCCTTGGGGGCCCAAGCCTTAAACCGTCAAATTTCGTCCCACTTTGCCGGTTCAAAGGGCTTTGCGCCTCGGTCGTGGTAAATTTGTCTGACAACTTTAGCCATGCAAAGGATTTCTGCCAATGAGCACGACCACAGTGGGTTTGATCGGTTTGGGGGCCATGGGCTCGGGCATGGCGCAGTCGCTGCGCCGGGCTGGGCACACGGTGCACGTGTTTGATGTGCGCCGCGAGGTGGCGGCCGCGTTTGCCAAAGACGGCGGCGTGGCGCACCACACGTTGGCGTCCTTGGGCGCGGCCTGTGACGTGATCGTCTCGGTGGTGGTGAATGCCGCGCAGACCGAGAGCGTGCTGTTCGGCGACGCCACCACCCCAGGGTGTGCGGCCAGCATGAAGCCCGGCAGCGTGTTTGTGATGTGCTCCACCGTGGACCCCAACTGGTCGGTCGCTTTAGAGGCACGCCTGGAGGCCATGGGCTTGCAGTACGTGGACGCCCCCATCTCAGGCGGCGCCGCGAAGGCCGCGGCCGGCCAAATGACCATGATGACGGCGGCCAAACCGGCCGCCTATGCGGTGGCCGAGCCCTTGCTCAATGCCATGGCCGCCAAGGTGTACAAGCTGGGCGACAGCGCGGGCGCGGGCAGCAAGGTCAAGATCATCAACCAGCTGCTGGCCGGCGTGCACATTGCCGCCGCCGCCGAGGCCATGGCCCTGGGCCTGCGCGAAGGCGTGGACGCCGCCGCCTTGTACGAGGTCATCACCCACAGCGCGGGCAACAGCTGGATGTTTGAAAACCGCATGGCCCATGTGCTGGCGGCGGACTACACACCGCTGTCGGCGGTGGATATTTTTGTCAAAGACCTGGGCCTGGTGCTCGACATGGCGCGCGCCAGCAAGTTCCCGCTGCCGCTGTCTTCCACCGCGCACCAGATGTTCATGCAGGCCAGCACCGCCGGCTTTGCCAAAGAAGACGACAGCGCGGTGATCAAAATTTTCCCGGGCATTGAATTGCCGAAAGGCAAAGCATGAGCGCTTTGAAACTCGGCTGCATTGCAGACGACTTCACCGGTGCCACCGACCTGGCCAACAACCTGGTGCGCGCAGGCATGCGGGTGGTGCAGACGATTGGCGTGCCAAGCAGCCCGCTGGCCGCCGAGGTGGACGCGGTGGTGGTGGCGCTCAAGTCGCGCACCATCCCGGCGGCTGAAGCGATTGCTCAATCGCTTGAGGCCTTGAAGTGGCTGCAAGCCCAAGGCGCCACGCAGATCTATTTCAAATACTGCTCGACCTTTGACAGCACGCCCGAGGGCAATATCGGCCCGGTGACCGAGGCGCTGATGGAGGCACTGCACACCGACTTCACCATCGCCACCCCCGCCTTCCCGGACAACGGGCGCACCGTGTTCAAGGGCTATTTGTTTGCGGGCAATGTGCTGCTCAATGAGTCGGGCATGCAAAACCACCCGCTCACGCCGATGACGGACGCCAACCTGGTGCGGGTGATGCAGGCGCAAACAAAGCGATCGGTCGGCTTGATCGACCACACCACCGTGGCGCAAGGCGCGGCAGCGATTCGCGCGCGCATTCAGGCGCTGCGCGCCGAGGGCGTGGGCGTGGCGATTGTGGACGCCACCAGCAACGCCGATTTGCTGCGCATGGGCCCGGCGCTGAGTGACTTGCCGCTGCTCACCGCAGGCTCGGGCGTGGCGATCGGTTTGCCGGCCAACTTTGGCTTGGCCCCTTCACTGCAAGCCAGCCAATTACCTGCAGCCCGTGGCCTGCAAGCCGTGGTCTCGGGCAGCTGCTCGGTGGCCACCAACGGCCAAGTCGCCCATTTCAAAGCGCTGGGCCGACCCACGCGGGCCATCGACCCTGCCCGCCTGATGCATGGCCACAGCGACGCCGTGGTGCAACAGGTGCTGGCCTGGGCCACCCCTTTGTTGCAAGACGGCCCGGTGCTGGTGTACTCCACCGCCGAGCCCGATGCGGTCAAGCAAGTCCAAGCGCAGCTGGGCGTGGCCGAGGCCGGTGCTTTGGTGGAACACGCTTTGGCGGCGGTGGCGCGCGGCTTGGTAGATGCCGGTGTGCAGCAACTGGTGGTGGCCGGGGGTGAAACCTCGGGCGCTTGCGTGCAAGCCCTGGGCATTGCGCAGCTGCAGATCGGCCCGCAAATTGACCCCGGCGTGCCGTGGTGCTTTGCCCCCAACGCCACAGGCGGGGTGCATATTGCGCTGAAATCAGGCAACTTTGGCACTGCCGATTTCTTCAGCAAAGCCTTTACAGTGCTGGCATGACCGCCTTGAATGAAACCCAAGCCCGCGACGAGATCTGCCGCGTGGGCCGCAGCCTGTTTGAGCGCGGCTATGTGCATGCCACGGCAGGCAATATCAGCGTGCGTTTGGACGATGGTTTTTTGATCACGCCCACCGACGCCTGTCTGGGTTTTTTAGACCCGGCACGCCTGGCCAAGCTGGACCTGCAAGGCCAGCAAATCAGTGGCGACAAGGGCAGCAAAACCATTGCGCTGCACCGCCAGATTTACGCCGCCGCTTGCGAACACGATGCGCACACCCGCTGCGTGATCCACACCCACAGCACGCACTGCGTGGCGCTGAGCTTGAACGCCACCGGTCCCGAGTTGCTGACGCCCATCACCCCCTACTTTGTGATGAAGGTCGGCCATGTGCCGTTGGTGCCCTATCACCGCCCCGGCAGCGAGGATGCAGCCAAAGAAGTGGCGCAGCTGATCCGCAGCCATGCCGCAAAGGGCACACCAATTCGCGCCGTGATGCTGACGCGCCTGGGCCCCAACGTCTGGCACGACAGCCCGGCCGCCGCCATGGCCACGCTGGAAGAACTGGAAGAAACCGCGCATCTGATGCTGCTGCAACCCCACACCCCCGCGCTGTCTGCGGCCGCCCTGGACGCACTGCGCCAAAGCTTTGGCGCACGCTGGTAACGCTCACCCCTTGACCGAACTGATTCACAGGACTCCCCATGCCCCGTTTTGCCGCCAATCTCTCGATGATGTACCCCGACCTGCCGTTTCTGGATCGCTTTGCTGCGGCTGCGCAAGATGGCTTCAAGGCGGTGGAGTATTTGTTCCCCTACGCCTTTCCTGCGGCCGAGCTGGCGGCGCGTTTGAAGGACCACGGTTTGCAGCAGGTGCTGTTCAACACCCCGTCCGGCGGACTGGACACCGCCAGCTTTGACGCCGCCTGGGCGCAAGGCAGCAGGGGAACGGCCAGCGTGCCGGGGCGCGAAGCGGAATTTCGCGCCGGGTTTACAGCGGCATTGACTTACGCCGCAGCCCTGAACTGCCCGCGGGTGCACGCCATGGTCGGCTTGCGCCCGCCTGGCGTTGATGCGGCGCTGCACGACCAAACCTTGATAGCCAACCTGACCTGGGCCGCAGCGCTGGCCAAGCAAGACGGGCGCGATGTGCTGATCGAACCCATCAACACCCGCAGCGTGCCGGGCTTTCATTTGAACCGGCAGGACGATGCGCACCGCATCGTGCAAGCCGTGGGCGCTGACAATGTGAAAGTGCAGATGGACCTGTTCCACTGCCAAATTGTGGAAGGCGATTTGAGCGCCAACATCGCCAAGCACCTGCCCACTGGGCGGGTCGGGCATTTTCAAATCGCCGAAGTGCCGGACCGCCACGAGCCGGGCACCGGCGAAGTGAACTGGCCGTATATTTTCAAAACCATCGACCGCGTGGCGGCCGAATGTGGTTGGGACGGCTGGGTCGGCTGCGAATACAACCCGGCGGATGCCACCAGCGGTGGCACTTCGCGCGGCCTTCAATGGCTGCGCGACTGGCGCGGCTAAAACCAAGCTGGACACGAGGGCTGCGGCTCGGGTTACAGTGGCTGCTGCAACCTCAGGAGCCTTGACATGAACGCCCCCCTTCACCGCGAACTGCCCCCTGGCGAACTCAACACCGCGCAAGCCTTGGCCGATGTGAGCCAGGCCTGGGATGGCGACATCCTGCGCCAACTCACCGACTACATCCAGATCCCGGCCAAGTCGCCCTCGTTTGATGCGCAGTGGGCTGAGCACGGCCACTTGGACGCCGTGCTGCGCAACGCGGCGCAATGGGTCGAGGCGCAAAAGGTAGAAGGCCTGCAGTTGGAAATCATCCGCCTGCCTGGTCGCACCCCGGTGATGTTTTTTGACATTCCCGCCACCCTGGCCAACGCGCAGCAGACGGTGCTGATGTATGGCCACATGGACAAACAGCCTGAGTTCAGCGGCTGGCGCAACGACCTGGGGCCGTGGACGCCCACATACGAAGAGGGCAAGCTTTATGGGCGTGGCGGTGCTGACGACGGTTACGCGGTCTACGCCAGCATCGCCGCCGTACAGGCGCTGAAAAACCAACACACACCGCACCCGCGCATCGTCGGCTTGATCGAAACCTGCGAAGAGTCCGGCTCGTATGACCTGCTGCCGTATGTGGACGCGCTGCGCGCGCGTTTGGGCGACGTCGGCTTGGTGATTTGCCTGGACAGCGGCGCGGGCAATTACGACCAGCTGTGGCTCACCACCAGCCTGCGCGGCATGGCCAGTGGCACGCTCAAGGTGGAAGTACTGACCGAAGGTATTCACTCGGGTGATGCCTCGGGCCTGGTGCCGTCGAGTTTTCGCATCATGCGCCAGGTGCTGGACCGATTGGAAGACAGCGCCACTGGCCGCTTGCTGCCCGCCAGCTTCCATTGCCAAGTGCCTGCCGACCGCTTGGCGCAGGCCCAAGCCACGGCAGCGATTTTGGGCGAGGAGGTGTACAAGCGCTTTCCGTGGGCGCACTATGACTGCGGCGGCTCCACCGCGTTTGCCCTGCCCACCACCACCGACCCGCTGCAGGCCTTGCTCAACCGCACCTGGACGCCGACGCTGAGCGTGACCGGGGCGGAGGGCTTTCCGGCGCTGAAAGACGCGGGCAATGTGCTGCGCCCCTACACCGCCTTCAAGCTCAGCCTGCGCTTGCCGCCGCTGGTGGACGCGGCGCAGGCGGTGGCCGAGATGAAATCCCTGCTGGAAGACAACGCGCCTTACCAAGCCCGCGTGACGTTTGAATCCGGCGGCGGCGCCACCGGCTGGAACGCGCCCAGCACCACGCCCTGGTTCGAGTCGGCGCTCAATGCCGCCAGCCTGGCGCACTTTGGCGCGCCGGTAGGCTATATCGGCCAAGGCGGCACGATCCCGCTGATGAACATGCTCAGCCAAGGCTTTCCCACGGCGCAAATGATGGTCTGCGGCGTGCTCGGCCCCAAGAGCAATGCGCACGGACCGAACGAGTTTTTGCACGTGCCTTATGCCAAGCGACTCACCGCCGCCGTGGCGCAGGTGATCGCGCAGATGCCTGCACACACGGCGACCGAATCTGCTGCCCATGGCTGAAATCAGCCACGCGCAGCCCGCAGCCGAACCCTTTTTCATCAGCCAGCAAACCGGCCTGTCAGGCCCACTGGCCGTCTACGACTGGCCCGCGCCCGAAGGCCCTGTGCGCGGGCGGGTGCTGATGGTCCATGGTCTGGGCGAGCACATGGGCCGCTACGACCCTGTGGCACAGCAGCTGCGGTCTTGGGGTTTTGCGGTGCGCGGCTACGACCACTACGGCCACGGCCGCTCCGCCGGGCCACGGGGCGACATGGTCAACGCCCGCTGCCTGATGGGCGATTTGGCTTGCATGATCGATGTGACGCGGCAACTGAGTTTGGCGCAAGACAAGCCCTTGATCTTGCTCGGCCACAGCCTGGGTGGCTTGATCACGGCCCACGCCGTAGCCTCGCAACTGCGAGAGGTAGACGGCTTGGTGCTGTCTTCACCGGCCTTGGCCACTTCGGCCAATTTCGTGCAAAAAATGCTGCTGGCCCTGCTGCCCCGAATGGCACCGCACCTGGGCGTGGACAACGGTTTGAAAGCCCACTTTGTGGCGCGCAACGCGCAAGTGGTGCAGGCTTATCTGGCCGACCCCCTGGTGCACCGCCGCATCTCAGCGGGTCTGGCACAGTGGATCGTGCAACAAGGCCCGCTGACGGTAGCCCACGCAGCGCAATGGGATGTGCCCACTTTGCTGCTGTACGCCCAAGACGACCATTTGGTGGACCCCGAAGGCAGCGCGCAGTTTGCGAAACGGGCTCCGGCCTGTGTCAGTTCACACTGCTTTAAAGCCATGTACCACGAGATCTTCAACGACCCGGAGAAAGCCTTGGTGTTTGACCAACTCAAGGCGTGGCTGGACGCGCACTTTTCTGTTTAAGCGCCAACCACAGCAAGGCCAGCGCCGTCAAAGCCACCGGCAACAGCGAACCGATGTTCAACCAATGCCAGCCTTGGGTGGTCACCAAAGCACCTGAGGCAAACGAGGTGAAGGCCATGGTCGCGAAGACACAAAAATTGATGGCGGCCTGCGCGCGGTCTTTTTCTTCAGGCCGCCAAGCTTGCATCGACAGCGTGGTGCTGCCGGTGAACAGGAAGTTCCAGCCCAAACCCAGCAAGAACAAGGCGATGACGAACTGGTGCAAATCCACCCCGTTCAAAGCCACGGCGATGCAAGCAAAATTGAGCAACACGCCCACACCCATGATGGGCAGGGTGCCGAATTTTTTGATCAGGTGGCCGGTGAAAAAGCCCGGCGCAAACATGCCGATCACATGCCACTCCAGCACCAGCGCGGCGTCGCTGAAGGTATAGCCACACACCTGCATGGCCAGCGGCGTGGCGGCCATGAGCAAATTCATGACGCCGTAGCCCAAAGCGGCAGCGGAGGCCGCGACGATGAAGATGGGTTGCTTCATGATCTCTTTGAGCGGCCTTCCTTCGCTGCTACCGACCACTTTGGCGGGCACGGCCGGAAAGCGGATGAAAGCCATCAGCACCATGCCCAACAAGGCCACGCCCACCAGCGACAAATAAGCGCCCATGAAGGGGGTCTCCAGCAGGCCTTTGGTATGCGAGGCCAAATTGGGGCCGACGATGGCCCCGATCAAGCCCCCCGCCAGCACCAGCGAGACCGCTTTTTCGCGAAAACTCGGCGCCGACAACTCGGCTGCGGCAAAACGGTACAGCTGACCGTTGGCGCTGTAATAGCCCGCCACCAAAGTGGCGCACACCAGAAGGGCAAAGTTATGGTCATAGACCGCGTAGGCACACAGCAGGGCTGACAGCAAACCGACCAACAAACCAACTTGAAAGGACACTTTGCGACCAAAACGGCTTTGCGTGCGCGCCACCAAACCGGTGGACAGCGCGCCGCCCACCACATACCCCATGACCGGCAAGGTGGCCATCCAGCCCAGGGGTGCCAGGCTCAGGCCCACCAAGCCGTTGATGGCGATGAAGGTGACGTTGTTGGTGAGGAAAAGACCTTGGCACAGGGCCAACAAGATGAGATTGGGGTTCATCAACTCAGTGTAATGGCATCAGACATAGGCACAATCGGGCCTATGTCTCCTGTGTCCACCCTCACGGCCGCTGTTGCGGTGCCTGGCAGCCTCTACCTGACCGCTGCGTTTTACAAGTTTGTCGATTTGCCTGACTTCACCGAGCGCAAAGCGCCTTTGCTGGCTTTGTGTGAGGCGCACCAAGTCAAGGGTTTGATTTTGTTGGCGCGTGAAGGCATCAACAGCACGATTGCCGGCGCACCCGATGACGTGCACGCGGTGCTGGCTTATTTGCGCCAAGACCCGCTGTTGGCCGATTTGCAGCACAAAGAGTCGTTCTCAGCCAAGCCGCCGTTTTACCGCATGAAGGTGCGCCTGAAAAAAGAGATCGTGACCCTGGGCGTGCCCGGCATCAGCCCGACGCAGATGGCCGGCACCTATGTCAAACCGCAAGACTGGAACGCCTTGATCGCTAACCCCGAGGTGGTGGTGGTGGACACGCGCAACGACTACGAGGTGGAGATCGGCACCTTTGCCGGGGCCATCAATCCCCTCATCCAAAGTTTTTCGCAATTGCCGGACTGGGTGAACCAGGCGCAGGCGCTGCAAGCCCAAACCGGGCGCAAACCCAAGGTGGCGATGTTTTGCACCGGCGGTATTCGCTGCGAAAAATCCACCGCGCTGCTGCGCGCGCAGGGCTTTGACGAGGTGTACCACCTGGAAGGCGGCATTCTCAAATACCTGGAAACCGTGCCGCCCGAAGACAGTCTGTGGCAAGGCGAATGCTTTGTCTTTGACGAGCGTGTCTCGGTCGGCCACGGCCTGGTGCCGGGCCCACACCGCCTGTGCCGCTGCTGCCGCGACCCGCTACCCGAAGGCGCTCTCGACTCGCCCTTGTACGAAGCCGGGGTCAGCTGCCCGCGCTGCCACGCCCACACCACCGAAGCGCAAAAAAGCAGTGCCCGTGAGCGCCAGCGCCAATGGGAAAAAGCCAAGGCCAACGAACAATTGCACATTGGTGCGCCGCACAAGGACTTCAGCGCCGCGACACACAAAGCTGCGCGCACTGCCGCACTGCTGCCGCCGGGCTCCCCGGTGCTCTATTCGTTTCGCCGCTGCCCCTACGCCATGCGCGCGCGCCTGGCTTTGCAAGTGGCCGGTGTGCAGTGCGAGTTACGCGAAGTGGCGCTGAAACAAAAACCCGAAGCGCTGTTAAAAGCTTCACCCAAAGGCACGGTGCCGGTGCTGGTGTTGCCTGGTCAGGTGATCGAGCAGAGCCTGGACATCCTGCTATGGGCCTTGGCGCAGCATGACCCTGAAAGTTGGCTGCCCCTTGATGCCGCCATGCAGGCCGACGCGCTGCAACTGGTGGCACAGTGTGATGGCGACTTCAAGTACCACCTGGACCGCTACAAATACCCGAACCGCTGCGACCTGCCAGATGGTTTAGAGGGTGGCTTGGCGCACCGCGCCCAAGGCGCGGCATGGCTGGCCACGCTGGAATCGCGCTTGGCTGACAAAGGCTTTGTGGTGGACCGCCAATGGCGCTGGGCCGACGCCGCCATCGCGCCCTTTGTACGTCAGTTTGCGCGTGCCGACGCCGCTTGGTTTGCCGCGCAACCTTGGCCCGCGTTGCAAGCGTGGCTGGCGGCGTTTGAAAATTCAACGGCATTCTCACGGGTCATGAAAAGCCACAAGCCTTGGCAGCCAGGGCAAGCGCAGGTCCTATTTCCAGAACCTGGCTGAAAGCGCAAAGACATCTTCACGCCAAGTTCAAACCCACTTCAAGCCAAAGTCAGCGCAGCCAACACCGCCAGCGGCGCGGTCTCGGCGCGCAGCACACGTGGCCCCAGGGTCACCGGCACAAAGCCTGCGGCCAAGGCCAGGGCTTCTTCAGCAGCGGTCAAACCACCTTCGGGGCCGCTGAGCAGGGTCACGTCAGAGTGGCCTTGCACCGCAGTGCGCAGTGGCTGTGTGCCGCTCGACAAGGACAAGACCACGCGCAGGCCGGTGCAAGCGGGGTGCTGCGCCAACCAAGCCGACAAGCTTTCGGCCGCTTCAATGCGCGTGACGCGGTTGCGCCCGCATTGCTCGGCCGCCGCCACCGCCACCCCATGCCAGTGCGCCAATTTTTTCTCAGCGCGCTCGCCCTTGAGCTTGAGCACGCTGCGCTCGGCGATCAGGGGGGTGAGGCTGGTAGCACCCAGTTCGGTGGCTTTTTCCACCAGCCAGTCCATGCGTTCGTTGGCGGTGATGCCGGCCAGCAAGTGCACGGCGCAAGCGGCTTCGCGCTCGGTGACGCTGTGCGTGCCGATCAGCACCTCCACGTCGGAGCGGCCCATGCGCGTGACGCTGGCGGCAAACTCGCCGCCCTCCCCATTGAACAAGGTGATGCCGTCGCCCGGTTGCAGGCGCAGCACCTGCACATGGCGCGCCGCCGAACGCGGCAGGCTCAGTGCGTCACCGGTGTGCAGAGGCAGGGGGCAGTAAAAGCGGGCCATGGCTTACATGCGCCCGTA
>CANGEE010000028.1 GCA_947452635.1 Comamonadaceae bacterium
ATGAACAAGGCCAAACCCAAAGCAAACAAAGAGGAGTAATGCAAGCCGGGCTCCGCTTCGCCAAACTCGTTGGCCAAGGTCGACGCAATCGAGTTGCCGGGCGAGAACAAGGAAGGTGACAGTTTGTGGGCATTGCCGATCACAAAGGTGACCGCCATGGTTTCGCCCAGGGCACGCCCCAAGCCCAGCATCACGCCGCCGACCACACCGGTCTTGGTGTAGGGCAGGACGATGTTGGTCACCACCTCCCAGGTGGTGCAGCCCAAACCGTAAGCCGACTCTTTTAGAATCGGCGGGACGATCTCAAACACATCGCGCATCACCGAGGCGATGAACGGCAAGATCATCATGGCCAAGATCAAACCAGCGGCCAAAATACCGATGCCATTGAAGGCCCCGGTGAACAAGAAACCCAGGCCTGGAATTTGGCCCAAGGTGCCTGCGATGGCGGGCTGAATGTACTCCGCAAACAAGGGCGCAAACACAAACAAGCCAAACATGCCGTAAATGATGGACGGCACAGCGGCGAGCAATTCAATGGCCGTGCCCAAAGGCCGGCGCAATTGCATCGGGCAGGTCTCGGTCAAAAAGACGGCAATGCCAAAACTCAAGGGCAAAGCGATCACGATGGCAATTGAGGCGGTGACCACGGTGCCAAAAATCGCGATCAAGCCGCCGAATTGGGAGTTGATGATGTCCCACTCGATGGTGTAGAAAAAGGGGAACCCAAATTCGGCCAAAGCCGGCCACGCACTGATGACCAAAGAGGCGATGATCCCGAGCAACACCACCAAGGTGGTCATTGCAAAAGTCATCGATGTTTTTTCAAAAATGAAATCTTGGATGCGCTGTGTGCGTATCACTTTTTGGCGGTGCAGTGCCAATGTATCGGTCTGATCAAACGTGGCCATGGTGGTCCTGAAAAATCAAAGGCCCCAGGCACCGGGCCTGGGGGGCTTTGGGGATCAACAATTACTTGACGTTGACCTTGTTCCAAACGTTTTTGCGAATGAAATCGGTGGTGGCGTCAGGCATGGGCACGTATTCCAAATCGGTGGCCAGTTTCTTGCCTTCTTTGAAAGCAAAGTCAAAGAATTTCAGGACTTCAGCGGCATTGGCTTTGTCAGAAGGCTCTTTGTAGACCAAGATGAAGGAAGCCGCCGTGATGGGCCACGATTTGGCGCCAGCAGCGTTGGTCAAGAAGGTGCCCATGCCGGGGATTTTGGACCAGTCGGTACCGGCTGAAGCGGCAGCAAAAGTCTCGTCATCCGGCTGCACATACTGACCAGCGGCGTTGCGCAGGCTGATGTGGGCCATGTTGTTTTTCTTGGCATACGCGTATTCCACATAGCCAATCGAGTTCTTCACGCGCGACACGTTGGCCGAAACGCCTTCGTTGCCTTTACCGCCCACCGAAGAGGCCGCAGGCCACTTGACAGCAGCACCGGCACCCACGGTTTGCTTCCAGTTGGCATTGACTTTGGCCAGGTAGTCGGTGAACACGGCGGTGGTGCCGGAGCCGTCAGCGCGGTGCACCACGGTCACAGGGGCATCGGGCAATTTGACGCCGGGGTTCAGATCGGCAATGCGCTTGTCATTCCAGTTGGCAATGCCGCCGGAGAACAACTCGGCCAGCAGGTCGCCAGTCAATTTCAGTTGGCCGGGTTTGACACCTTCGACGTTGATCACCGCCACAATGCCGCCGATGATGGCGGGGAATTGCAACATGCCGTCTTTTTCGAGGTCTTCAAAACTCACCGGGTTGTCGGTCGCGCCAAAGTCCACAGTTTTGGCTTTGATCTGCTTGATACCACCGGACGAACCGATGGACTGGTAATTCATGTTCACGCCCGATTTGGCTTTGTAGGCCTCGGCCCATTTGGCGTACACGGGGTAAGGGAAAGTCGCGCCGGCACCGGTGATTTCGGCGGCAAAAGTGGTCGCAGCCACGACGGACAAGCCCAATGCGGCTACCCAGGATTTGATCTTCAACATAGATGTCCTTGAAAAAGGTTGGTGAACTCTGTTCAAAGCAGGTTTGAACATGGATCAGACTCTATCCGCCAATTGTGACAATAAGATGTCAGAAAAAAGAAAGACCGGGCACGCACACCTTTGAAGGTATTTTTGCAAACCGTCATCAAACTGCCAAGAAAAAGTCACAAAATGGCTGCCTGTGCGCGGAAAACCTGAGTGTGATCACCTTTCATGAAAAACGGACAACTTTTAGCTGCAGTGGACTTGGGTTCCAACAGCTTTCGACTTGAAATCGGCCATGTCGACCACGGGCAGATCCGGCGGGTCGAATACCTCAAAGAAACGGTCAGGCAAGGCAATGGGCTGGACAGCGAGCGCAACCTGTCGCTGGCCGCCATGCAAAGAGGCTGGGATTGCTTGGCCCGGTTTGCCGAACGCATTGCGGGGTTCGAACCCAGCCACGTGCGCGCCGTGGCCACCCAAACACTGCGCGAAGCGCGCAACCGCGATGTGTTTTTGGAAAAAGCCCAAACCATCTTGGGTTTCCCGATCGAGATCATTCCGGGCCGGGAAGAAGCCCGGCTCATTTATTCGGGCGTGGCGCATCTGCTGCCCCAATCGGATGAGCGCCGATTGGTGATCGACATCGGCGGGCGTTCCACCGAAATGATTTTGGGCCAAGGCTTTAAGCCCAGTACGCTGGAGTCCTACCGCGTGGGCAGCGTGGCCTGGTCGATGAAGTATTTTCCTGACGGTTTGTTCAGCCCCACGGCGTTTGACATGGCCGAGGTCGCGGCCAAAGCCATTTTGGACGAGGTGTTGAATGTCTACCGCCGCAAAGACTGGGACGTGGCTTATGGTTCCTCAGGCACGATTGGCGCGGTCATGGACGTGCTGGAAGCGGCGGGCTGGCCTGGCGGTGTGATCAACCGCGCCGGCTTGCTGTGGCTGAAAGAAAAACTCATCAAGTCAGGCCGCTCAGACCAACTCAAATTGGATGGCATCAAAGAAGATCGACGTCCGGTGATTGGTGGCGGCTTGGCCATTTTGATGTCCTTGTTTGAGTTGCTCGAAATCGACGAGCTGCATGCTGCACAAGGCGCGCTGCGCCAAGGGGCTTTGTACGATTTGCTGGCACGCGATGAAAGTTCAGACATTCGCGAATCCATGGTCGACTGGTTGTCGAAACGGTTTGGCATCGATGCACAGCAAGCCCAGCGCGTGAGTCAAACCGCCGCGCTGTTGTTCAAAAAAATACCGCCCCCGACCCAAACCAACGACGATTTGATGGGGTTGCAGCGCAAACTGAGTTGGGCTGGCCGGCTGCACGAAGTTGGCGCGCACATTTCGCATTCGGACCACCACAAGCATGGCGCCTATATTTTGGACAACGCCGACCTGCCCGGCTTTTCACTGCCTGAACTGCACCGCCTGAGCCAGTTGGTGCTGGGGCATCGCGGCAAACTGCGCAAACTCGAAGGCAACTTGCTGGAACCGGGCTTTGTGCACCAGCTGTTTGCCCTGCGGCTGGCGGTGATTTTGTGTCACGCCCGGCGCGACCCGGACCTCAAAGGCTTTGAGCTTTCACAGCACGAACAACCTGGCCAAGGCTTTACCATCTCGACCCGCAAAGGCTGGGCGACGCAGTGGCCGCAATCTGCGCACTTGCTGCGTGAAGAATGCATTGCCTGGCAAAAAACACCGTGGTCGGTGACATTGAGCAGTTGATCGGTTTTGAAGCCAGTGACGGCCTACCGCTTGCATGTAAGACTGAAACCGTATAAACTGTATACACCGTTTAACAAGGAGCCTTGATGCCCATTTCGACACCCGCCCAAGCCAAGGCCAACGCAACAGCTAAAACGGCTGCAGCCAAAACCGCCGCCAAGACCCCGCGCAAGGCAGCGCCCCCCCAGCGTGCAGTCAAGTCACCGGCACGCAAAGTGGCAACGGCCCCAGTGGCCACACCCCGCAAACCAGTGGCGAAAAAGCCGGTGGTGCGCTCCGCAGTCGCTGCTGTGAAGTCCGTTGAAACCAGCAAAATCAAAGCCCCCAAGAAGCCCAAATTGATCCGCGACAGCTTCACCATGCCCAAGGACGAATACCAGGCCATCGACAGCTTGAAACAACGCGCCACCCGCCTTTTGCACAGCGCGAAAAAAAGCGAGCTGCTGCGCGCCGGCATCATGGCTTTGAGTGCCATGGACGACAAACATTTGGCCGCTGTATTGGCCCGGGTACCCGCCCTGAAAACGGGCCGCCCCAGCCGCAGCTGACAGCGTCGCAGCAGGTTTACAGCAAATCGGGGTTTTGCACCGTCACGATCACGGTTTGATGTACCCCTTCTCGCAAGCGACTGCGCAGCCACCATACAGCGCCTTTGCGCACTGCACATTCCTGCTCTGACAAACCCAGCAAGGCCGCGATGATGTGGCCCAATGTGGGCTGATGACCGACGATCAGGACCGGCAGTTTGGCGTCAGGCCAACCCGCGGCCAGCAGCACTTGATCGGCTTGTGCATCGGGGGCCAGTTCGTGGCGCAATTTGAATTTGCGGTTCAAAGCTTGGGCTGTTTGCTCAGTCCGCACGGCAGGACTGACCAAGACTTTGACCCCAATAGGCAACTGGCGGTCCAACCAAGCCGCCATGCGCTTGGCCTGCTTTTCGCCTTTGGGTGTCAGCACCCGAGTCAAATCGTCCTGACCCTCTACCGGGTCGAATGCTTCGGCGTGACGCCAAAAAATAAGATCCATCGCCGACTCCTGGTCATGCCGATTTCTTCGGCTTAGCATCCGCCGTATATCGGCGCATCAAAATGGCCTGTGCGCTGTGCACATGGCGTCCTTTGTTCTCCAACTTGGTGTAGTGGCCGTCGGCTTTCAAACACCAGGCATTGCGACCATCTTGCAAGTACAAATTCAGACATTCGTCCACCACACGCTGGCGCAGTACCGGATCTTCCACCGGCCAGGCCAGCTCAATGCGGCGAATCATGTTGCGGTTCATCCAATCGGCGCTGGACAAATACAAACATTCTTGATGACCGGCGACAAAATAAAAAACCCGGGTGTGCTCCAAAAATTGACCCACCACTGAACGCACCCGAATGTTGTCGGTAAAGCCCGGCACCTCGGCCGGCAGCATGCAAGCGCCGCGAATGATCAAGTCAATTTGCGCGCCTTTTTGCCCAGCACGAATCAATGCGGCGATCAAGTCGGTATCGGTCAACGCATTCATTTTGACCATGACCTTGGCGGCATGACCTCGGGCTGCGGCGGCGCCCACGGCGTCCAATTGCGCCATGATTTTGCGATGCAGGTAAAACGGCGCCACCCACAATTTGTTCATCCGGTGCAAGCGACTTTGACTGGCCAAATGCATGAACAAATGGTCCATGTCAGCGGTCAGCTTCGCATCGCAGGTCAAATAGCTGATGTCGGTGTACAAACGGGTCGTGCGCGGGTTGTAGTTGCCCGTGGACATATGACCGTATTTTTTCAGTACCTTGCCTTCGCGGCGTGTCACCAAGAGCATCTTGGCATGCGTCTTCAGGCCCACCACGCCATAAACCACTTGGGCGCCCACCGATTCCAATTGTTCGGCCACATTGATGTTGGCTTCTTCATCGAATCGCGCTTTCAACTCCACCACCGCGGTGACTTCTTTGCCGCGACGCACCGCTTCGCGCAACAGATCCAGCATGACGGTATCGCTGCCAATGCGGTAAATGGTTTGTTTGATGGCCAACACCTGGGGGTCGTAAACCGCTTCGCGCAAAAAGTCCAACACCCCCTCGAAACTTTCATAGGGTTGGTGAATCAGCACATCGCCTTTGCGCATGCGCTCAAACACCGAAGCACCGCGCTGCAATTGCTTGGGGTAACTGGCCTGGTAGGCGGGAAACAACAAGTCGGGCTGATTCACCAGGTCGATCAACTGGCTCAAACGCACCAAGTTCACCGGCCCGGCCACGCGAAACAAAGCCGCTGCAGGCAATTTGAATTGCTTAAGCAAGAAGTCTGACAAGTGTGCCGAACAACTCTCCGAAACTTCCAGGCGCACGGCCTCGCCGTAGTTGCGGTGTTGCAAACCATGACGCAGTGCGGTGCGCAAATTTTCCACATCCTCTTCGTCGACCGCCAAATCCGAGTTACGGGTCACGCGAAACTGTGAGAACTGCCCCACCTCACGGCCGATGAACAGGTCCGACAGGTGCGCGCGAATCACACTGGACAGCAGAACAAAGCTTTGGCCTGAGCCGGTGACTTTGCTGGGCATGCGGATCACGCGCGGCAAGACACGTGGCACTTTGACAATCGCGATGTCGTTGTGACGACCAAAAGCATCTTTGCCGCCCAATTGCACAATGAAGTTCAGCGATTTGTTGGCCACTTGCGGAAAGGGATGGGAGGGATCTAATCCCACCGGCACCAGCAGGGGTTTGACCTCGCGCAAGAAGTACTCGCGAACCCATTTTTTTTGCGCCAGGTTGCGCTCGCCGTGCGACAAAATTCGAATCGATTCCTGACCCAAAGCCGGCAGCAAAACCTCGTTGTAAAGGCTGTATTGGTCAGCCACCAATTGCGCGGCCTTCTGGTAATTGGCGTTGAAGGTTTTGCTGCTGTAAACGCCTTTGTGGTCGTGGTGCTCAAATGCGGCCAGGTGCAGCATGGCACGCACTTCAAAGAACTCATCTAAATTGGAGGACACGATACACAGGTAACGCAAACGCTCGAGCAGAGGGACTTGAGGGCGCTTGGCCCAATCCAGCACCCGCAGATTGAAGTCCAAAATACTGGCGTCGCGGTCGAGCAAACTCAAAGCCGGTGATGCAGCAGGCGTGGTTTTTGAACTTGTAGGGTTGTGAGCAATGGACATGGAGGCGGTTTCAAACTCGGCACGAATGAGGAACCTCAATTGGGCATCAAAATCGCCCCTCATTTGATGTCAATTTAATGACAAAACAATGAAATCCGTTGACCGCTACGTGACCTGGATCAAGAAACGGCCTCAGGATTCTTGTGACTGCTCAGGCGCATTTGATTGACTTCATCGAAACTCAGGATCTCCAGCCGCCCGTCCATGTGCTCCACCAAGGTGGTCAGGCTCTCGACCCAGTCGCCGTCGTTGCAATACAAAATGCCATCGATGTCCCGAATCTCTGCATGGTGGATGTGACCGCACACCACGCCTTGAAAACCATGCTTGGCAGCTTGCGAGGCCACGGCCACCTCAAAATCGTTGATGAAATTGACCGCTTTTTTGACTTTCAATTTCAGGTAAGCCGACAACGACCAATAGGGCAAGCCAAATTTGGCACGCAAATGGTTCAGGTAACGGTTGAGTTTGAGTGTTAATTCATACAAGTTGTCGCCCAAATAAGCCAACCATTTGGCCAATTGGATGACACCGTCGAAATGGTCGCCGTGGATCACCCACAGCTTTTGCCCTGTGGCGGTGGTGTGGACTGTTTCTTTGACCACTTCGATACCGCCAAAGGAGTGGCCGATGAAACCACGCGCAAATTCGTCGTGGTTGCCCGGCACAAAGACCACGCGGCACCCCTTGCGCGCGCGGCGCAGGAGTTTTTGCACCACATCGTTGTGCGCCTGGGGCCAATACCAGCGACGGCGCAATTGCCACCCGTCAATGATGTCGCCCACCAAATACAAGGTATCGCTGCTGTGGGTGCGCAAAAATTCAAGCAAGGCGTCGGCCTGGCAACCGGGCGTGCCGAGATGGACGTCGGAGATAAAGATGGCGCGAAAATGCCGCTCGCCGCCCTCTTCATGCGCTTCTTCTGGCGGCGCGTGGGTGGCCTGCTGCAGCACTTGGGCGTAATTGCTGGCCACTGACGGCGCGTTGGGGTTCGCATCGGCCAAAAATCCCATGGAGACGCCGCCCATGTTCAAACTCCGTTGAAGTGCTTGCGGTACCGCACAGGCATATCGGCCACCCGCATCATCATGGGCAGGTCGGCGGAGTTGAAATCAGGATCCCAAGCCGGTGCACCCAAAACCTTGGCCCCCAAACGCAGATAGCCTTTGATCAGCGCAGGTGGCTCCACCTGCAAATGGCAATCCAATTGTTCTACCGGCAAGGCCAAGCGGGGGCGCACGTGGTAGTCACATGAAGCCATGTGGGTGGCGCTGACCTGGGACCAAATACTGGCCGCCACGTCGCCCGAGACCATGCCGTTGTGCAGCATCGGAATGCTGGCACAACCGATCATGGTGTCCAGTTGGTTGCGGTTCATGAACTCAAACAGGGCGCCCCACAGCGCCAAAATCACACCGCCATGGCGATGCTCAGGATGTACGCAGCTGCGGCCCAACTCCACCATGCGCGCGCGAATGCCGCGCAAGCGGGTCAAATCAAATTCGGTGTCGCTGTAAGTGCCACCCGCGCGTTTCGCTTGGGCTGGGGTCAATACCCGGTAGGTGCCAATCACCTGCTCTGTCATCACGTCACGAACCAACAAATGCTCGCAGTAATCATCAAACACATCGATGTCATGGCCGGGCACTTTGCAGCTCAGCTGCGCGCCCATCTCTCCGGCAAACACGTCGAACCGCAGTTTTTGAGCGGCGCGCACTTCGTCTTCGTGCTGTGCCCAGCTCACCCGAATACCCCCGCGCGTGACATGCGAAACCGGTACCGAAATGGCCGAGGCCGCACCCTGATGCAGCGCACCACCGGGCAACAGGGCAGGCGAAAGGGAGAAAGTCGGGCTTGGCATGTCTTTCATCGGGGGCGCTCCTTCGGTTGTCAATCGGTTAAAGGTGTTTTTCAATGAGGTCGATCTTGTCGAGTCCCCATGACATGCATGTGGCAATCAAATGACTGATTCATGAAATCACAGAAAAACCACTGACACCCCGTGGTCACAGACTTGTCACATGCACAACCCAAAATCCCCCCAAAGGAAACCTCCATGCCGCACGCTCAACAAACTTATTTAGAAGAAGATCAAATTCGCCGTTTGCGTGAAGACCTACTGGACACGCTGGACGAAGAATTTGAAATGGAATTGGACGATCGGCTGTCGGAAGTTGGCAGCGATCACTTGGGCGCCACGGGGGCTTCACGCGCACATTACTTTCGTGAATTGCTGCGCCTGCAAGGGGAACTGGTCAAGCTGCAGGACTGGGTGGTGGCGCACCGCCAGCGGGTGGTGATTTTGTTTGAAGGGCGCGACGCCGCAGGCAAAGGCGGCGTGATCAAACGCATCACGCAGCGCCTTAACCCGCGCGTGTGCCGGGTGGCCGCCCTGCCCGCACCCAACGACCGCGAACGCACGCAATGGTATTTCCAGCGCTACGTGGCGCATTTGCCCGCCGCCGGTGAAATCGTGTTGTTTGACCGCAGCTGGTACAACCGCGCCGGTGTCGAGCGGGTCATGGGCTTTTGCAATGACGAAGAGTACGAAGAATTTTTTCGCACCGTGCCGGAGTTTGAAAAAATGCTGGTGCGCAGCGGCATCACGCTGATCAAGTATTGGTTCTCCATCACCGATGACGAACAGCATGCGCGCTTTTTAGGACGCATTCACGACCCCTTGAAGCAGTGGAAGCTCAGCCCCATGGATTTGGAAAGCCGCCGCCGCTGGGAAGACTACACCCGCGCCAAAGAAACCATGATCGAGCGCACCCACATCCCTGAAGCGCCGTGGTGGGTGGTGCAAGCCGTGGACAAAAAAAGTGCGCGGCTCAACTGCATCGATCACCTCTTGGGGCATTTTGATTACCACGAGATCGATCACGACGGTGTGCAACTGCCTGCGCGGGTGCGCAACCCGGACTACATCCGCCACCCGGTGCCAGACAATATGATTGTCCCCGAAAAATACTAAATGCCTTTGCCCAGGTAGCGCTTGCGCCAAAAGTAAAACGGCAGGCCCAAGCCCAGGGCCAGCATGCCCAACTCGGTCCACAGCAGGCTGCCCTCGGCGTGCAAAAATGGGAAGTTCTCAAAGTTCATCCCAAAAAAGCCGGTGATCAAATTCAGCGGCAAAAAAATCGCAGTCAATACCGTCAGCGTGCGCATGATGTCGTTGGTGCGATTGCTTTGTGCATTGAAATGCATCTGTACCGCCGTTTCAGCGCTTTGTTCCAGCCGCTGCACATGGTGGACCACGCGCTCAATGTGTTCCAGCACATCGCGGCTGCGCACTTTGAGCAATTCCAAAGACCGCGAGTGATCGTCCGGGTTCAAGGGTTGGTCGTTCAAAGCATCGGTCCAGTCTTGAATCGCAGCGCGCTGATCCTCGCAAATTTCATCCAAATAATGCAAAGACAGGCGAGCGTCCAGCAAGGCACTCCAGTTGTTGAAACGCGTATTCGGGTTCAACAACTCACTTTGCCAATGGTCCAATTGGCGCGTCAACTCTCTGCGCAAATTCAAATAACCGTCCACCATCTGGCTGACGACGCGCAGCATCAAATCCGCAGGGCTGGTCGGCATGCGGTTCATCTGCTGGTGCGCAGACATCTCCACCGCTTGCAATAAACGCGCCGCAAAACTCTCTCTGATGGCACAGTCGGCCGGATGGACGGTGACCACCACCCGGTCAAAGATCACAAAGGCCACCGGGCTGGTGTCGATGCGGCGCAACACGGTCGGCCCGCCCCGGTCGCTCATGCGGTGCAAAATTTCACCTGGCCGAGACAGATCCGATTCCGTTTGGCCTGTCGCCAAGCGTCGAAAGACCAGCAGGTCGTAATCCGAGGTGAAATCAAAATGCGAGGGCAACTGATTGTTCAAGACATCTTGAACATGCAAATCCAGCAAGGCAGCACCACACAAAGCCTCTAAGGTGGTCTGAATTTGGTTTTGCAAGACTTCAAATTCGCGCCTGGAAAATGCCATCCAGACAAAGCCCTGATCGGTCAGACGCAGGGGCAAAGTATCGGTCTCAGTGACAGCGCCCGTTGCGATCGAAAAAACTCTCATGACACACCCATGCTGCAGCCCATGGGCTGAGCCCACCCAACCCTTGTGTCAATCATGTAATCAAATCATGACCATTTGATGACACGCGAATGTCGGGCGCTTGGCGATAATCGGAATTTTAGAAAGTCACCGATCATGATCCTCGAACTGGCCGATATCCGGATTGCACCGGGTCAACAAGCCGCTTTTGAAGAAGCCATTGCACGCGGCTTGAACACTGTGGCGTTCAAAGCCAAAGGCTTTCAAGGCGCCAAAGTCAACCGCGGCATCGAAAGCCCTGAGCGCTACGTGTTGCAAATCTTTTGGGACACCCTGGAGGACCACACCGTGGGTTTTCGCCAGTCGCCACTGTTCACCGAATGGCGCGCCATTGTCGGCCCCTTCTTTGCGGCGCCCCCTGTGGTGGAACACTTCGAGCTCGCACTCAAATCAGCTTGACGGGCTTGTGCGCCAGGCCCGGACGTCGGTCCAGGCCCTGGCCTCAGGATTTAACCGGCTGGCGCTCGGCCAAGTAAATTTCGATGCGCCGGTTTTTGGCGCGACCCGCCTCGGTCGCGTTATCGGCCAAGGGCTGTTTCGAGCCGTGACCTTCAGTGGCAATGCGCCGCGCATCGACGCCCTTGGAGACCAAATAGTCACGCGCGCTGCCTGCGCGTTGGACTGACAAAGGGTTGTTCACCGCATCGGAGCCGGTGCTGTCGGTGTGGCCCACAATCCGCACCTCGGTTTGAGGTTGGCTGTTCAAGCCCTGGGCAAATTGGTCCAATAAGGGCTGCAAATTGGGTTTGATGTTGTAGTGACCCGAGTCAAATGAAATATCGCTCGGAATATTCAACTTGAGCTGGTTGTCTGGGGTTTGCGTCACCACCACACCTGTTCCTGCCGTGGCTTTTTCCATGGCCTGCTTTTTTTCTTCCATGTTTTTAGACCAAACATAGCCCCCGAGCGCCCCCACGGCAGCGCCGATGGTGGTGGCCTTGGTGCTGTCGCCCAACAACACGCCGGCCAAAGCGCCCAGGCCCGCTCCCATGGCAGCGCCCTTTTGTTCAGGGGTGGGATTGGCGCAACCCGCCAGCAATGTGGTCGCGGCGCACAGCAGCGTCACCACAGGGGTGAATGTCGATTTTTTTTGAATCACAAAAGCCTCCTCGAATTTTAAAAAGAATACACAACCCTAATGTAAGGGGGCATCCGCTTCAAAGGCCGCCATCACTTGTGAAAAACACCCAAATTCGCAACAAACTGTGAGCCCCATCAAGATCCGTCTTGTGCATGGACCAACTTCGCCAGCAAATCCATGAGTTGCTGTTGCTCCTGCGCTTGCAGGGGTTGCAGAATCAAAGATTGCACCTGGGTGACCAGCGGTGCCATGGCAATCACCGCTTTTTGGCCCTGCGCCGTGAGCCACAGTAATTTACGCCGGCGATCTCGGGGCGAGGGCTCACGGCGCACCCACCCTTTGGCTTCCAGGCGTCCGATCACTGAACCGGACGTGGCCGCATCCAAGGCGACCCGGGCCGCCAGTGTCACTTGGTCAGTGCCGGGGGTGTCGATGAGCGCGTTCAAGATGGCGAATTGAACCGGTGTGACATCGAATACAGCCAGATGTTCGGCAAAAACCGACACCGCAATTTGTTGCGCTCTGCGGATCAAATGGCCGGGTGCTTGGGCAAAATCATAGCTTTGAGTCATGCGCTGAGTTTAAAGAAGCAGCCCTGCTTTTTCAAAAGCCCAGGCTGAAAAGGTTAAAGTTCAGGCTCTTACCAGCTCCTGCGGATGATTTATGAACTACCTTTTCACCCCCCCCGCCACTGTTGCCGTTCCCGTTGTCGGGGAAACTGCGCAATTTCCGGTTCACCGTATTTACTGTGTCGGCCGTAACTACGAAGAGCACGCCAAAGAGATGGGTTTCACCGGGCGCGAGCCCCCTTTCTTCTTTTTGAAGCCTGCGGACGCCCTGATCGTTGTGCCAGCCGGAGACACCGGTGAGCAGCCCTACCCCAGCCTGACGCACAACTTCCACCACGAGATCGAATTGGTGGTGGCCATTGGCACCGGCGGCAAGAACATCCAGGCCGCCGACGCCATGAAGCACATTTATGGTTACGCCGTGGGTTTGGACATGACGCGCCGTGATTTGCAAAACGAGATGAAAAAGCAAGGCCGGCCCTGGTGCATTGGCAAGGCTTTTGACCATTCCGCACCGATCGGCCCCATCACCCCCGTGGCCCAAGCCGGCGATGTCGCCCAGGCTGAGATTGCCTTGGATGTGAACGGCCAAGTGCGGCAAATCAGCACAGTGTCCAAATTGATCTGGAACATTGCCGAAACCATCGAACACCTGTCGGCGGCTTGGGAACTCCAAGCTGGTGACTTGATCTACACGGGAACACCCGAAGGTGTGGCCGCTGTCGTGCCTGGCGACGTCTTGACCGGCCATGTCGCAGGGCTGGGCTCGCTGAGTGTCAAAATAGTCTGAATTGTCGTGGGTAAGTACCCATTACCCGACCGATCGGTTGGTTTATGATCTTGCCAGCTCGATTGCATTGGATTTTTCCTTACTTGGAGACACTATGAAGCCATTTTTGAAACTCACCGCCCTCAGCATCGGTCTGAGCTGCGCCGCCCTGGGCGTTCAAGCCCAAACGGTGACGCTGAAAGTGCACCACTTTTTGGGCCCTCAATCGATTCAGCACACCACCATGCTGGGCGAATGGTGCAAAAACCTGGCACGTGATTCCAAAGACCATCTCAAGTGCGACATCTTTCCGGCCATGCAGTTGGGCGGTACGCCGCCTCAGTTGTATGAGCAAGCCCGTGACGGCGTGATCGATGTGGCTTGGACGCTGCAGGCCTACACGCCCAAGCTGGCCAAACTCGAAGTCTTTGAGTTGCCCTTCATGATGACCAATGCCGAAGCCACCAGCCGTGCCGCTTGGGACTACGCCCAAAAGTACGCGCAGGACGACTTCAAGGACGTGAAAATGCTGGCGGTGCACGTGCACGGCCCAGGCAACATTTACTCCAAGTCCAAAGCGGTGACCACCATGGCCGACTTGAAAGGCATGAAAGTGCGCGCACCTACGCGTCAAGTCAACAAGATGGTGGCCATGATGGGCGCGACCCCAGTGGCCATGCCCGTGCCGCAAGTGCCTGAAGCCTTGTCCAAAGGCGTGATCGACGGCGCGGTGATCCCTTACGAAGTGGCGCCTGGCTTGAAGGTCAATGAGTTGACCAACTTCACCGCCGAGACCGATCGCAACTACAACGCGCTCTACACCACCGTGTTTGTGGTGCCCATGAACAAGGCCAAGTACGACGCGCTGCCTGCCGATCTGAAAGCGGTGATTGACAAAAACTCGGGCCGTGAATTCTCTGCCTTCTTGGGCAAAACCCAAGCCGGACAGGACGTGCCCAGCAAGAAAATATTCGAGGCTTCGCCCAACCAAAAAATCAGCATCATTCCCAAGGCTGAGTTGGAAAAATGGAAGAAAGCCACCGATTCGCTGGACGATGCCTGGGTCGCTGAAATGACCGGCAAAGGCATGGACGGCAAGGGCATGCTGCAAAGTGCGACCGACCTGATCAAGCAATACACCAAATAAAGCCCACGTCGAGCACACCGGAATCATTGCCGTCCGCATTGGTTCCGGTTTTTTTTGAGCTTTGAAAAAAACGGCTCCCCTGTTTAATTTAGAAACCTCCAACACCATGTTGTTT
This sequence comes from Comamonadaceae bacterium, assembly GCA_947452635.1. Classification (GTDB taxonomy): domain Bacteria; phylum Pseudomonadota; class Gammaproteobacteria; order Burkholderiales; family Burkholderiaceae_C; genus Limnohabitans_A. The sequence continues at coordinate 14,651 of CANGEE010000028.1, forward strand.
TCCCAAACACTCGAACGGCTTGCCCGTTTGTGCAGCATCCTTGGCGGCCTGTTGATGACCGGCCTGATGCTGATGACTTGCTACAGCCTGATCGGCCGCAATGTCTTTGACACCGCCTTGATTGGTGATTTCGAATTGACCGGCATCGGCTCGGGTGCTGCGATTGCGCTGTTCATGCCGCTGTGCCAGTTCAAGCGAGACAACATCATCGTGGACTTTTTCACAGCCAACCGCAGCGCCGCCTTTAACTTCAAGTTGGACCGTTTCGGTGATTTTTTGATGCTGGTCATTTTCTTTTTGCTGGCTTGGCGTTGTGGCTTGGCGGCCGTCAATGCCAAAGAAACAGAAGGCGCCTCCATGTTGCTCGGTTTTCCGGACTGGATCGTGTTCACCAGCATGAGCATCCCCTTCGCATTGACCGCCTTCATTGCGGCCATGCAAACCCTGTCCCGATTCAACCCTGAAGCAGAGGTGACAGCATGACCCCGATCCAGTTGGCTTTGCTTATTTTTGCCGTGATGCTGCTCTTGATGGTGGTGCGCGTGCCCATTGCCGGGGCGATGTTCATCGCCGGTGCCGTCGGCTTTGTGTTGCAGTCGGGCGTATCGCCTTTCCTGAATTTCGTCAACAACTTGGCTTTTGCCCGGCTGGCCAACTACGACCTGTCGGTGATTCCCTTGTTCATCCTGATGGGCCACTTTGCCACGCAAGGCGGTATCAGCAAAGCCTTGTTTCAGTTTGCGGCCGCCGTCATGGGGCGCTTCAAAGGCGGCTTGGCCATGGGCGCTGTGTTGGCTTGCGCGGCCTTTGGCGCGATTTGCGGCTCGTCGGTTGCCACAGCGGCCACCATCACCGGCGTGGCATTGCCTGAAATGAAACGCCATGGTTATTCCGGCCGCTTGGCCACGGGCACCTTGGCGGCGGGCGGCACCTTGGGCATTCTGATCCCGCCTTCAGTGCCCTTGGTGATTTATGCCATCTTGACCGAGCAAAACATCGCCAAGCTGTTTGCCGCCGCCATGTTGCCCGGCATCATCGCCATGGTGGGCTACATGATTGCCATTGCCATTTATGTGCGCGTGGTACCCGGACAAGCACCCGACAATGAAGTCGCTGAAAAACTGACCATGGAATCGCTGAAAGGCATCTTGCCGATTGCCACCATTTTTGTGATTGTGTTTGGCGGCATCTACGCAGGGTATTTCACGCCCACCGAAGGCGCGGCGGTGGGTGCTTCGTCCACCTTTGTCGCGGCTTTGCTCAAGCGTGAATTGACCTGGGCCAAATTCTTAGAATGCTTTCACGCCACGGCCCTGAGTTCGGCCATGATCTTCATGATCTTCATGGGCGCGGACGTGATGAACGCCTCCCTGGCGCGCACGCAGGTGCCCGGCCAGTTGGCGGAATTGGTGGTCGCCATGAACCTGGCCCCGCTGATGGTGGTGGGCGGCATTTTGCTTTTGTATGTGGTGCTGGGCGCGGTGATGGACGAGTTGTCCATGCTGCTGCTGACCATTCCCATCTTTTTCCCCATCATCATGAAGCTGGACTTTGGCATGACGCCCGAATACACCGCCATCTGGTTTGGCATCATGGTGCTCATGACCGTGGGCTTTGGCATGCTGGCCCCCCCCGTGGGCCTGAACGTGTATGTGGTCAATGGCATGGCCAAAGACGTGCCTTTGAGTGAGAGCTACAAAGGCATCATGCCGTTTTTGATCAGCGACACCATCCGCACATTGGTGCTGCTGTTCTTCCCGGGCATCACCTTGTTTTTGGTGAAGTACCTGACTTAACTTGACCTGAGCTGGGGCCAGCCAGGCGCTGGCCGCACAGGCTTTGGCCGTGCAGGTTAGACTCAAAGCTTCATCTTCACCCCCCACCCGAACCATGAGTTTTGATCGAACCATCCGCCATTGCCGTCAATGCGGGCACCCGGTTGAAAAGCGCATCCCGGATGACGGTGACACACGGCTGCGTGACATTTGCCCAGCGTGCAACACGGTGCACTACACCAACCCCTTGAACGTGGTCGGCACGGTGCCCGTGCTCAACGATTTGGTGCTGCTGTGCAAACGCAACATCGAACCGCGTAAAGGCAAATGGACGTTGCCGGCCGGTTTCATGGAGTTGGGTGAATCGACCTCACAAGGGGCGGCGCGGGAAACGCGCGAGGAGTCGGGCGCTGAATTCGACATGCAAGACCTGTTCAGTGTGATGAGTGTGCCGCGCGTGGGACAAGTGCATCTTTACTACTTGGCACAGCTGCACCATGACCGCTTTGATCCGGGCCATGAAACCCAAGAGGCCCGGCTTTTCAAAGAGGAAGATATTCCTTGGGACGAATTAGCCTTTCGCACCGTCAAGGAAACCTTGGAGCGCTTTTTTGCCGACCGTGCTGCCGGTCAATTCAAGGTTCACGCCATCGACATCGAGTGATCAAGCATCGATGGCCGTCGCCGAGCCAGCCAATTTGCGCAGCTCGAACTTTTGAATCTTGCCGGTGCTGGTTTTGGGCAATTCACCGAACACGATCGCACGCGGCACCTTGAACCCCGCCAAATGCAGCTTGCAGTGGTCCACCATGGCTTGCGCTGTGGTGGTGGCCCCGGCTTTCAACTCCACAAAGGCACAAGGCGTTTCGCCCCAGCGGACATCGGGTTTGGCCACCACGGCTGCGGCCAGCACATCAGGATGACGGTACAGCACGTCTTCGACTTCAATGGATGAAATGTTTTCGCCACCCGAGATGATGATGTCTTTGCTGCGGTCTTTGATCTTGATATAGCCATCGGGGTATTGCACGGCCAAGTCACCACTGTGGAACCAGCCGCCGGCAAAGGCTTCTTCGGTCGCCCTGGGATTTTTCAAATAGCCCTTCATGGCGATATTGCCTTTGAACATGATCTCGCCCATGGTCTCGCCGTCGTGCGGCACCGGCTGCATGGTTTCGGGGTTGAGCACGCACACCTCGCGCTCCAAGTGATAGCGCACGCCCTGGCGGGCGTTGAGCCTGGCCCTGTCGCCAATCGGCAGCTGCTGCCACTCATCGTGCTTGGCACACACCGTGGCTGGGCCGTAGACCTCGGTCAAGCCGTACACATGGGTCAAATCAAAGCCCATTTGCTCCATGCCTTCGATCATCGACGCGGGTGGCGCGGCCCCCGCCACCATGGCTTTGACGCCGACTGGCAGACCCACTTTCATCTCGGCCGGGGCGTTGACCAGCAAGCCGTGCACGATGGGCGCGCCGCAGTAATGCGTCACCTGGTGCGCGCGCACCATGTCGAAAATGCTTTGCGCGTCGACCTTGCGCAAACACACGTTCACCCCCGCCCGCGCCGCCAGTGTCCAAGGAAAGCACCAGCCGTTGCAATGGAACATGGGCAGCGTCCACAAGTACGCCGCGTGCTTGGGCATGTCCCATTCCAAAATATTGGAAATCGCATTCAGGGCCGCGCCCCGGTGGTGGTAGACCACGCCTTTGGGATTGCCGGTGGTGCCGCTGGTGTAGTTCAGGGCAATCGCGTCCCACTCGTCGTCAGGCAAAGCCCAGGCGAACTGCGGGTCACCCTGTGCCAAAAAGGTTTCGTAGTCGATGGGGCCCAAGCGCTCGGACGGGCCGGTGTACAGCGCGTCCTGCACATCAATCACCAACAGCGGCTTTGTCGATTGGCGCAAGGCCAAGGCCTTTTTCAGCGTGCCCGAGAACTCAGGGTCCACGATCACCACCTTGGCTTCGCCATGGTCGAGCATGAAGGCCACGGTTTCGGGGTCCAGGCGCGTGTTCAGGGCGTTGAGCACAGCGCCGGCCATGGGCACGCCAAAATGCGCCTCCACCATGGGCGGCGTGTTGGGCAGCATGACCGCGACCGTGTCGTTTTTGCCCACCCCGGCCTGCGCCAGCGCGCTGGCCAGTTGGCGACACCGATCGTAGGTTTGTGACCAGGTCTGACGCACAGTCTGCGCTCCCAGCCCGTGCACCACGGCCAGGCGATGCGGATACACCTGGGCGGTGCGCTCCAGGAAGGTCAAGGGCGACATGGCCGCAAAATTGGCGGGCGTGGGGGGCAGGTCTTGGTCGAACATCGAGGTCATGGCAGTCTCCTTTTTCTGTGATTGTGTATTGAAACCCAAACGCCTGACGCCGCGTTGACCGGCGCCTGGGCCGGATCGGTGAAAATAGCGCCGTGGCCATCCCCCAGTCCTTTTTGCAAGAGTTGCTTTCCCGCATCGACGTGGTCGAGGTGGTGGGCCGCTATGTGCAACTGAAAAAAGGCGGGGCCAACTTCATGGGCCTGTGCCCATTTCATGGCGAAAAGTCGCCCAGTTTCAGCGTCAGCCCGACCAAACAGTTCTTCCATTGCTTTGGCTGCGGTAAAAGCGGCGATGCGCTGGGTTTCCTGATGGAGCATGCCGGCATGACTTTCATCGAAGCCGTGAAAGATCTGGCGCAGCAAGTCGGCATGGTGGTGCCCGAAGAAGAGCAGTCCCCCCAAGAGCGGGCCCGCGCTGCCGAACAGCGGCAAAAGCAAAACGCCCTGACCGACCTGCTGGAAAAAGCCGGCGAGTCTTACCGCCAGCACCTCAAAACTACCGCCAAAGCCGTGGCTTACTTGAAGGGTCGTGGCCTGTCAGGGCAAATTGCCAAACGCTTTGGCCTGGGCTACGCCCCCGAAGGCTGGCGCAGCCTGGCCAGCGTGTTCCCGAACTACGACGACCCCTTATTGGCCGAAAGCGGTCTGGTGATCGTCAACGAAGAAGACAGCAAACGCTACGACCGGTTCCGCGACCGGGTGATGTTCCCGATCCGCAACATCAAAGGCGAATGCATTGGTTTTGGCGGCCGCGTGATGGGCGACGGATCGCCCAAGTACCTCAACTCACCGGAAACCCCGGTCTTCCACAAGGGGCGCGAACTGTATGGCCTGTTTGAAGCACGCGAAGCGCTGCACGCCGCAGGCTTTGTGCTGGTGACCGAGGGCTATATGGACGTGGTGGCCTTAGCGCAACTGGGCTTTCCCAATGCCGTGGCGACCCTGGGCACCGCCTGCACACCCGACCATGTGCAAAAACTGTTTCGCTTCACCGATGCGGTGGTGTTTGGTTTTGACGGTGACGCCGCTGGCCGGCGCGCCGCCCGCAAAGCCTTGGACGGCGCCCTGCCCTACGCCACCGATGTGCGCAGCATCAAGTTTTTATTCTTGCCTGCCGAACACGACCCCGACAGCTACATCCGCGAATTTGGCCGCGAGGGCTTTGCCCAGTGCGTGGCGCAAGCCACGCCGCTGTCGCGCTTTTTGATCGAGGTCGCCAAAGAAGGCTGCGATCTGGAGACAGCGGAAGGCCGTGCCCATTTGTCCAGCAACGCCGCGCCGCTGTGGCGGTTATTGCCCGACGGTGCTTTGAAGCGCCAACTGCTGGTCGAGCTGGCCGCTTTGATTCAGCTGCCATCCACCGAACTGGGCGGCCTGTGGCAAGTGCAAGCGGAAAAATCGCAAGCGCGCAGCGCACCCCGTGGGGCCACCGCCGCCCCGACTCGCGTGGCCGAACACGAGCTGACCGACGCCGACCTGTCGGCCGAGCCGCTGGATTTGTACGCCAGCAGCGCCGAGACCCGCCGCTTTCAACCGTCCCCCCGCAGCCCTTCCCCCTGGAGAAAAGACGCCAACGGCAAATGGCGCAAGGAAGACCTGCCACCGCCCTCGATGGGCCCGCGCAGCCCGCCAGCCAGCCGCGCGGACCACGCCAGCCGCTTGGTGCTGGGCAATATGGCGCTGTGGGACAGCCTGACGGGCGAAGACCATGCCATGCTGTGCGCCCTGCCGCTGCCCCACGGCGCTTTGTTTGCTTGGCTGGAGAGCCAATTCCATGACCATGGGCCGCTGGCTTGGAGCGCGCTGGAGGCCGAGTTGCCAACACACAGCTTTGCCCCATTGGCGCGCAAACTCATGGCCACGCACCAGCCGGTGGATCCGAACACGGACAGTTCCGTCTCGCCGCAAGAAGCCCGCCAAGAGTTGCGCCAACTGCTGAACCTGATGTTGATCGACCGACTCCATCAGTTGCAAACCCAAGCCCTGACAGAGGCTGATGCGCTGCAAGACCCGCAAGCCCTGGCGCGTTGGCGCAGCTTGGACAAACGCCTGAAAGATCTTCGTAAAGAGCTTTTATCGGCTGGGGTCAGTGCAGGTTTTTGAGCAGGGATCCACCGGGCTTCGGGTATAATCCTTTTTCTCGGCAAGAGCGACAGCAACACCTCCGGTTCGACCCCAGCCTTCAGCGCACCCTCAACGGGACGGTCACCTCACCGCAAGGACTGCATCCCAAATGTTCGCCCATCCATCTTGCCCATGGCCAATCCATCGGGTCGCCTGACAGCGCCCGCAGCCCCTTTTGTAACCGTTACCCGCGCCAGTTGTTGTGTGGCGCAGTCCGTGTTTTTCCTTGTCCGTTTTGATGTCCTGAGGTTGTCCCCATGCCTGCTCAAAAGTCGAAGAAGCCCGTTCTAGCCCCTGTCAAAGCCAAGGCACCCTCTGCCAAGCCCCGACCAGCGGCCAAAGCACCACCTGCGAAAAAAGTGGTCACCAAGGTCAGCAAAGCCCCCGCCAAGCCCGTAGCCAAAGCCAAAGCCGCATCGGGGGTCAAAAGCCCAGCGAAAGTAGCCGCCAAGGTGGCAGCTAAAGCCCCGGCAAAGGCACCTGCAAAGGCACCCGCAAAAGCCCTGGCGAAAGCCAAGGTCAACGCCAAGGTGAGTGCCAAGGTGAAGGCCGCAACCCCTGCCGCGAAAAAAGTTGTACCTGCTGTCCCAAAAACAGCGCCCCCCGCTCAGAAAGCCTCCTCAGTGCCCGCATCCAAAACCGCTGCCAAGACCGTGACCCCAACCGCCGCGCCAGCGTCGAAAAAACCAGCGCCTGCCAAAGCCGTCGTTGAAGTGAAGAAAACAAGCAAAGCCAACGCCAAGGCTGTGACTCCCGCGCCAGCCAAAACCGCTGTCAAAACACCCGTCAAAGCAGCCGCCAAAACCACCGGGGCTAAACGCGGCCCCAAGCCCAAGGCTGGCAAAGGCCCGTCGGAAATGGATGATGCCGACCTGAGCGACTTGGAAGAGGATTTGGTCGGCGAAGAGCCAGCGGCCAGCGCCGAGCCGACTGAAAAAGTCAAACCCCTGCGCATGAAAATCAGCAAGGCCAAAGAACGGGCTTTGATGAAAGAATTCGGTCTGGACGAGACCGTCTTGTCTGAAGAAGACATGGCCAAACGCCGCCAACGCCTGAAGACATTGATCAAACTGGGCAAGACGCGCGGTTACCTGACCCACGGCGAAATCTCGGACCACCTGCCCGACAAATTGATCGACGCCGAAACGCTGGAAGTGGTGATTGCCACCCTGAACGATTTGGGCGTGGCAGTGTATGAGCAAACGCCTGACGCTGAGAGCCTGATCATCACCGACAACGCGCCCACCGGCTCCACCGAGGAAGAGGCTGAAGAAGCGGCTGAAGCCGCCCTGTCCACCGTGGACAGTGAATTTGGCCGCACCACCGACCCGGTTCGCATGTACATGCGCGAGATGGGCACAGTGGAGTTGCTGACCCGCGAAGGCGAGATCGAAATCGCCAAGCGCATCGAAGGCGGTTTGATGGCCATGATGCTGGCCATCAGCGCCTCACCGGCCACCATCGCCGAGATCTTGCGCATGGCCGCAGAAATTCGCGAAGGCAAAGTGGTCATCTCCACTGTGGTGGACGGCTTCTCCAATTTGAATGAGGCCGATGACTATGTCGCTGAAGAGGACTTTGACGAGTTCGACGAGGCCGACGACGACGACGGCAAAGGCGGCTCCAAGGCCCTCACCAAAAAACTCGAAGAGCTGAAGAACCAAGCCCTGGAACGCTTTGACCGCATCACCGAGATGTTCGAAAAGGTCCACAAAATCTACAACAAAGAAGGCTGGGGCACGCCAGCCTATGTGAAAGCGCAAGCGACACTGTCCGAAGAGCTGATGACCATCCGCTTCACCGCCAAGACGATTGAAAAACTGTGCGACATGGTGCGTGGCCAGGTGAACGATGTGCGCATGAAAGAGCGTGAGCTGCGCCGCATCATTGTCGACAAGTGCGGCTACCCGCAAGACCAGTTCATTGTGGACTTCAGTGGTCGCGACAAAAACAACCAGCGTGTCGCTTCGCAACTGCTCAATCTGAAGTGGATTGAAAAGCAAGCCGCTTCCGATAAGAAGTGGGCCGCGGTGATGGGGCGCAATATTCCACCGGTCCAAGATCTGCAAAAGAAATTGATCGATCTGCAAGCCCGGGTGGTCGTGCCTTTGGATGAGCTCAAAGACATCAACAAGCGCATGAACGAAGGCGAACGCAACTCGCGCAGCGCCAAGCGCGAAATGATCGAAGCCAACTTGCGCCTGGTGATATCGATTGCCAAGAAGTACACCAACCGTGGCCTGCAGTTCCTGGACTTGATCCAAGAGGGCAATATCGGTTTGATGAAGGCGGTGGACAAGTTCGAATACCGCCGTGGCTATAAGTTCTCCACCTACGCCACTTGGTGGATTCGCCAAGCCATCACCCGCTCGATTGCGGACCAGGCCCGCACCATCCGCATTCCGGTGCACATGATCGAGACCATCAACAAGATGAACCGCATCTCGCGCCAGCACCTGCAGGAGTTTGGCTTTGAGCCCGACGCCAGTGTCTTGGCCGAGAAAATGGAGATTCCTGAAGACAAGATCCGCAAGATCATGAAGATCGCTAAAGAGCCGATCTCCATGGAAACGCCGATCGGTGACGATGACGACAGCCACTTGGG